>NZ_JBFAGS010000004.1:311926-373436 GCF_040653835.1 Micromonospora sp. NPDC050980
TCGCGCTCACCGACGCCGGTCCAGTAGAAGCACGTCCACGGTGGAGCCGGCGGCGGCGGTGGTGACCCGCTCGCCGAGCACCAGCAGGCCGTTCGCGTCGGCCAGGCCGGACAGCGTGAACGGGCCGCCGGCCATGGGCTGCACGGTGTAGCCGCCACCGCGCCGTTCGGCCACGTGCGCGGGACGGAACTCGCGCAGCCCCACCGGCGACGACACGGTTTCCAGCAGGTGCGCTCGCACACTCGGCCGGAACACCGGCTCGGCGCCGGCCAGCAGTTGGATGGCCGGGCGGGCCAGCACCTCGAAGCCGATCAGCGCCGCGCCGGGCTCACCGGGAAGACACACCACCGGCACCTCCTCGGCGCCGACCGTACCGAACCCGAGAGCCGTTCCCGGATAGAGGGCCACCTCTGTGAAGGTGACCGGCCCGGCCCGGCCGCCGTCGCGGCGGGACAGGATCCGGCGGACCATGTCGCCCGGGCCGGTGCCGGTGCCCCCGGTCGTGATGATCAGGTCGGCGCGCAGCGTCTGGTCCTCCAGCAGGCCGCGCAGCGCCTCCGGGTCGTCGTCGCAGATCCCCACCCGGTACGCGAGCGCGCCCGCCTCGGCCGCCGCCGCGGTCAGCGCGTGCGAGTTGGTGTCCACCACTTGGCCGGGCTGGCTGCCCCGGCCCACGTCGACCAGTTCGTCGCCGGTGGCCACGATGACCACCCGCGGGCTGGGCCGCACCACCACGTGCCCGATGCCGGTGGCGGCGAACACCGCGACCAGGGCCGGCGAGACGTACGCGCCGGCGCGGGCGAGCAGCGTGCCGGCGACCAGTTCCTCGCCGGCGCGGCGCAGGCCGTACCCGCGTTTGGGGGCGCGGAAGATCTCCACCGCGGCCATGCCCTGGTCGGTCCACTCCACCGGGACGACCACGTCCGCGCCGATCGGCAGCGGCGCGCCGGCTGCCACCGAGAAGCAGGCGCCGGGGGTGAGCCGGACCGGCCGCCAGCTCGCCGCCCCCAGGTCGCCGACCACGTTGAGCCGGATGCTGCGCCCGCCGGGCATGCCGGAGGGGGCCGGGACGTAGCCCGGCCCCCGGCTCCCTCCGGAGATGTCCTCCCAACGCGCGGCGTACCCGTCCACCGCCGACTGGTCGAAGGCGGGGAACGAGTGCGGGGCGACCACGTCCTCGGCGAGCACGTTGCCGTACGCCTGGGTCAGGTCGAGGTCGAGCGGAGGCAGCGCGCGTAACCTGCGCAGCACACTGCCCAGGTAGTCGGCGAGCGGCGTCAACTCGTTCGCGGCCGCCTCGGCGTCGGCCGTCGCGGTCATGTATCGGCACCGCCGGACGCGTCGGTGTCGACGAACTCGGCCAGCCACTTGCGGAACTCGGCGCCGAGGTCCTCGCGCTCGGCGGCGATCTGGACCACGGTCTGGAGGTAGCCGAGCGGCATGCCGGTGTCGTAGCGGGTGCCCCGGTAGACGATGGCGTGCACCGGCACGCCCTCGGTGCGCAGCAACTCCATCGCGTCGGTGAGCTGGATCTCGCCGCCGCTGCCCGGCTCGGTGCGCCGGATCGCGTCGAAGATCCGCCCCGGCAGCACGTACCGGCCGAGGACGGCCAGGTTGCTCGGCGCCTCTTCCGGGCTGGGCTTCTCCACCATGCCGGTGACCTTGACGACCTCGGCGATGTCGGCGTATTCCGATTCGGCCGGCTCGACCGACGCGATGCCGTAGCGACTGGTCTCGGCGGGGTCGACCTCGAAGAACGCGAGCACCACCCCACCGGTGCGGGCCTGCAGCTCCAGCATCGCCGGCAGCAGCGGCTCCGACGGCTTGACGAACTCGTCGCCGAGCAGCACCGCGAAGGGCGCGTCGCCGACGTGCGACTCGGCGTAGCCGACGGCGTGGCCCAGGCCGAGCTGCTCCGGCTGGCGGACGGTGTAGACGGCCGCCAGCTCCTCGGTGCGCTTGACCGCGGCCAGCAGGTCGGGCTTCTTGGCGAGCCGTTCCTCCAGGTCGGGCCGCCGGTCGAAGTGGTCGACCATCGAGGTCTTGCCCCGCCCGGTGATCAGCAGCACGTCGCTGATGCCGGCCTGGGTGGCCTCCTCGACGATGTACTGGAGAACCGGCCGGTCGACGACCGGCAGCAACTCCTTGGGGACCGCCTTGGTGGCCGGCAGGAACCGGGTGGCCAGGCCGGCGGCCGGGATGACGGCCTTGACCGCGCGGGAGCGACCGGAGGTCGCTGAGGGGTTCGCTGAGTGCTCCGACATGCCGCGAGACTATCGGCCACGGCTCTGCCGCGGCGGGTGAGGACCGGAAGACGCGCCGCCCGGCGCGGTGCCGGCCGGGTCCGCCGCGCCGGCTCTCGGCAGCCCGTCGGGCGGGCTGACCGTGGCCGCCGCCACCGGAATCTCCTGCGTGCGCACCGGATCGCCGACGGGCGCCAGCCGGTAGCCGTCCCGCCCGGCGGCCTTCGCCGCGTAGAGCGCGTCGTCGGCCGCGTCGAGCACCTGCTGACCGCCGCCGGCGTGGTCCGGGTAGACGGCGATGCCGATGGACACGGTGACCGGCACCCGCAGCGGCTCGTCGCCGTGCCCGTCGACCGGCACCGGCTGGTCCCGCACCACCGCGCCGAGCCGCTCGGCGACGATGGTGGCGCCCCGCGCGTCGGTCTCCGGCAGCAGCACCACGAACTCCTCACCGCCGTGCCGGAACGCCAGGTCCACCTCGCGGATCACCCCGCGCACCCGGCGGGCGAACTCGACAAGCACGGCGTCGCCGGCGGCGTGCCCCCAGGTGTCGTTGACGTCCTTGAACCGGTCCAGGTCGAGCGCGAGCACGCTGAGCATCCGGCCGAACCGGTTGGCCCGCTCCACCTCCCGCCGGATCGACTCGCGCAGGTAGCGGTAGTTCCACAGCCCGGTCAACGGGTCGGTGAGGGAGAGCCGCTGGGCCTCCTCGTGCACCCGGACGTTCTCCACCGCCACCGCCGCGTGCCCGGCGAACGTCCGCAGCATGACCAGGTCGTCGTCGTCGAACTCGTCGCCGCCGGGCCGGTCGTAGAGCGCCAGCACGCCGAGCGCCGCGCTGGGCGGGGCGGGCGGATCACCGTCGGCCGGCGGATGGCCGGGGCGGTCCGGGCCCCGCGCGTCGGCCGCGCCGGGCGCGGCGAACGGCACCGCCACGTACGTCTCGCAGGTCGGCTCGCCGGTCGGCGCGTCCGGCGCGGTCCACCGGCCGCGCAGCGGCTCCCCGGTGGCGGCCACCGCGCCGACCACCCCGGCGCCGACCGGCACCCGCAGCGTCGCCGGGTCGGCCGGGTCCTCGGTCGGCCAGCGCCCGGCCAGCCCCTCCACGCACTGGCCGACAAGCACACCGTGGCCGTCGAGCAGCAGCACCGCCCCGGCCCGCGCGCCGGTCCCGGCGATCGCGCTGTCCAGGATCACCCGCAGGATGCGTTGCAGGTCGTGCGTGCTGGCCAACGTGTCGCCGAGCACCACCAGGTGGTTGCGGAGCTGGTCGCGGCTGCTGGTCAACGCCGCCACGTAGCTGCCGGTCTCCCGGGTCATCCGGTTGAACGCGCCGGCCAGCCGCCCGATCTCGTCCCGGCTGCGCACCGGCACCCGGGCGGCCAGGTCGCCGCGCGTCACCCGGTCCACCGCGCCGGCCAGCTCGACCAGCGGGCGGGTGGTCACCCGGGCCAACCGCCGGGCGGCGAGCACGGCCAGCAGCGCGGCCAGCCCGACCGCGGCGACCAGCGCGCCGTACAGGCCGGGCGGGCGCTGCCCCGGCACCGAGAGCACCAGCGGCAGCGGCTGACCGGGGTACGGCCCGACCCGGCGCACGTACCGGCCGTCAGCGGTCCCGGCCACCCGGTCCCCGCTCACCTCGCGGGCGGCGCCCAGCACCGCCGCGCGTACCCCCGGGGCCTCGGTCGTGTGGGTGATCCGGCCGGGGTCGCCGAGCAGGGTGATCCCGACGCCGGTCACGGCCGCGAGCCGCGCCACGAAGGCCGGGTCGACGGGCTGCGCCGCGGCGACCGCGCCGAGGTCGGCGCCGGCCGGGTCGCGGAGCCGGACCTGGACGGCGAGCGCACCCACCGGCCCGGCCGGAGCGCCGGCGCAGTCCTGCCAGGGGCCGGCCGGTCCGCCGGCGGTGGCGTAGCTGGTCCGGCCGGTCCGGTCGGAGATCACGACGGCGGCGGCCAACCCGCGGCCGACCACCTGGTCGGCCGCGCGCGACCGGGCCGCCGGGTCGGCGACCAACGCGACCGCGTCGGCCGCCGCGCGCAGTTGCTGGCAGAGGGCGTCGACCGAGGTACGCACGCCGGCCGCGGCCAGCCCCAGCCGCTCGGCGGCACGGCTGCGGTCGACCGCGTTCACGGTGGCGCCGACGAATACCGCGCCGAGCAGCACGGGGCCGAGGACCACCACGAGGAAGGCCACCGTCAAGCGCCCGCGTAGCGTCAAGCCTTCCCCCCGGAAGTTCCGCGCCCCTTGATGCGATGCTGACACAGAGCGACCGGTCGGCGAGCGTTGCGTCAGGAGTGTTGCGTGCCGGATTTTTCGGATGAGGTACACGAGGCGAAGCGGGAGCTGCGCGTCGCGCTGCTCGCCGCCCGCCGGTCGCTGTCCGCGAACCACCGGAGCGAGGCGGCGGCGTCCGTGCAGACCGAGCTGACATCTTTGGTACGCCGGCTGCGACCGGCCCGGATGACCGCGTACGTGCCGGTCGCCTCGGAGCCCGGTGGGCACGACCTGCCGGACGCGCTGCGGGCCGCGCTGCCCGCCGACGCGGAGTTGCTGCTGCCGGTGCTCCGCGACGACCTGGACCTGGACTGGGCCGCCTACACCGGCCGGGAGTCGCTGCGGGCCGCCGGCCGGGGGCTGCGCGAGCCGACCGGGCCGCCGCGGGGGCGGGCCGCCGTGGCGGCGGCGGACCTGGTAGTGGTGCCGGCGCTGGCGGTGGACCGCCGGGGCGTCCGGCTGGGCCGGGGCGGCGGCTCGTACGACCGGGCGCTGGCCCGGGTGCCCGCGACCGTGCCGACCGTGGCGCTGCTGCACGACGGTGAGCTGGTCGCGGCCGTTCCCGCCGGCCCGCACGACCGGCCGGTGCACTGCGTGATCACGCCCGCCGGCGGGCTGGTCGCGGTGCCGGGTGTGGGACCGGGCGCTTCCGCTGGACGAATGCGGGTGCGATGACGCACCATTGGCACTCGAAGACCACGAGTGCCAGACCGGCCGTGCCAGATCCGGAGGAGAACGTGCCCACGTACCAGTACGCCTGCACCGCGTGCGGCCACCAACTCGAGGCGGTGCAGTCCTTCTCGGACCAGCCGCTCACCGAGTGTCCCGCATGTGAGGGGCGGCTGCGCAAGCTCTTCAACTCGGTAGGCATCGTGTTCAAGGGCTCCGGCTTCTACCGCACGGACTCCCGTTCGTCCGGTTCCGACAACGCCGCCGGCACCGCGAACAAGCCGGGCAAGTCCGAGTCGCCCGCGTCGTCCTCGTCCGACTCCTCGTCGTCCGGTTCGTCCTCGTCGTCGGCCTCGTCCTCGGGGTCGTCCTCGTCCTCGTCGTCGTCCTCGGCCGGGTCCGGTTCCGGCTCGACCGCGAGCAAGGCGTCGGCCTCCAGCTCTTCCTGATCTCAGACTGCTGAGCAGTGGCCGTCCCGCTCGGGGCGGCCACTGCTCACGCGCTTCCTCCGACCCGCCCGCCCGTCCCTCGCCCCCCTGTTCCCCCGGCCCCCGGTTCCCGGCTCCCGGGCCAGGCCGCCGGGCCAGGCCAGGCCGCCGGGCCCATCACTCGGCCGCCACCTCGGCGAAGTGGCGGCATCGGCAGGCCCGGACACCACCACCTCCCCGAACTGGCGGCCGAAGCCTGCCCGGGCAGGTGGTTGTCCACAGCACGGCGGGTTATCCACAGGGTGGACGGCGGGACCACGCGAAGAGGCCGGGCGCGCCTAGCCTGCTGGCGGACGGCCCAGGACGGGCGGGCCCGGCAGGACGGTGGACGGGAGGCCGGCGGTGACGGGTGGGGAGCCGACGTTGCGACCGGTGCGCTGGCGGGGGCTGCCCCGACGCCGGACGCTGGTGCGGGTGACGCTGGTCGCGGTGCTGCTGGGGCTGGCCGCGGCGGTGTTGCAGACCCCGGCCGGATGTCCACCCGGGTCACCGCCGGCCGGCGACGCCGCGGCACCCGACCCGGCGCGGCCCGCCGAGCCGCCGACGCTGCCCGCCGGGGCGGTCGGCGTGCCGATCCGGCTGGCCGAGCCGGCCGCGCTGGCCGTGCTGCGCCCGGGTGCCCGGGTCGATCTGCTGGTGGTGCCGGCCGGCGGCTCGCCCGAGCCGAGCCTGCTCGCCCCGCGCGCGCTGGTGCTCGACGTGGTGGGGGCCGCCGGGGCGGTCGACGGGTCCTCGGCGCTCTACCTGGCGCTCCCACCGGAGCAGGCCCGGCGCGCGGTCGGCCTGCCCGAGGGCAGCCGGTTCGCCGTGGTGGTACGCGAATGATCTCGGTCGCCGGCGGTCAGTCCCAGTGCGGCGGGCGCTCGGCGAGCAGCCAGTCGTCGTGGCCGCCGGGGCGCTCGCCCCAGCCACGGTCGGTGTCGTCGGTGGTCTGCTCGGGCAGCACCACCAAGTCTTCGCTGAGGTCGACCACGCGGTCGTCGTCGCCGCGCGGGACCCGGATGCCGGGGTCGGTCACGAGCAGCAACGATACCGCCGGCGAGCGACCACCTCGACCCTCGGACCGTCGGGGATCCGAGATCGCCTCCCGCCGCCGCACCGTCGGCCCAGCGGACCGCATCGGACCGTCCGGCGGGCCGGCGCCCCGGGGCGAGCGGCACCGCGAGTGCCTGCCGAATCTGATGCCGTCGGTGGATCGACGTTCGCCGCGTCGGGCGGCCGACCGGCCGAGGCGTTGGTAGCGTCGGTCGACGTGACGACGCCGAGCGGTGGCAACTCCGAGGACGAGATCTGGCGACGCCCCGAGCAGCCGGCCGCGGCGGACGGGACACCGGACGTGCACCGACCCGGTGCCGACCGGGCGGCCTCGGCGGGTGGCGCTCCGGAGGGCGGCCCCGGAGAGGCGAGCGCCGACACCGGGCCGGTCCACGCCGTCCGCTCGGTGGAAGCGGGGCCGACCGGTCCGGCGTCGCCCGAGAAGGCCGGCCGGGCCGACCTGAGCACCACGGGAACCGGCCCGACCGACACGAGCACCCCCGCCGGGATCGACCCGGACGAGGGCACGGAACGTCCCGACGGAACCGGCTCGCACGACGTCTCGGACGCGCCCTGGCATCGCACCGCCGGCGCCCGCGCAGACGAAACCCGGACACCCGACACCGGCGCCACCGAGCCCTCCGGGGCGGGATTGGTCGAGGGCGCCAACCCGTGGTCACGGGAGGGTGTCGCGGCGAGCCCTTGGGCCAGGCCGGACCCGGCCGTTGCGGCCGGGGGCTGGACCGCGACCGGCGGCGAGTGGCCCGCACCGACCGGCCCCTCCGGCGGCCCGGCGCCGGGCGGTTACGCCGGACCGCCGGTCAGCACACCGCCCCCGCCCGGCTGGCGACCGCCGGTGCATGTGCAGGTGCCGCCGCCCCGCCGTCTCCCGCCGCAGGACATGGTCGCCATGGACCACTCCGAGCAGCGCGCCCAACAGCTCACCTACGGCATCGGGGCGGTCGTCGGTGTGGTGCTGTTGCTCCTGACGTGCCTGCTCTGCTCGCGGATCCTGTTCTAGGCGAACTCGGACGACCTAGGCGTGCTCAGACGATGCCGTCCCACACCATCTTGGCGCCGCTGTCGCCGGTCAGGTAGACGTAGATCAGCGCGAACACGGCGAGCACGACCGTCACGACGGTGAGCGCCAGGGGCACCCACCGGGGCAGGTCGCGGGTGCGGGCGAAGCCCTTGGTGCTGAGCACCAGCAGGAGTGCCACGACCGCCAGCCCGAGCGTGAACCAGAGCAGCGTCTCGCCGTACTCGGCGTGCTCGTGGATCTTCTGGAGCCCCTCGGGCGGGTAACCGCGCGACTCCAGCGCCTCCTCCAGTTCCTCGCCGGACTCCGTCGCCACCCAGGCGATGATCGGGGTGACCACGGCCAGCGCCACCACCGCCCAGTCCAGTCGGGGCCGCCAGCGGGGCAGCGCCCCGTACGCGACGGTGAGCAGCGCCAGCAGCGGCACGAGCACCACCACGGCGTGGATGACCAGAACGTGGCCTGGAAGGCCGTTGACTTCCCTGAACACCGACACCTCCGGCAAGTGGACGGATTCGCGAGCGGTCAGCGTACGACGGGGCGTGGCGTACATCGACTTTCACGCAGCGCGCACCGTGCCGGTTCACCAGGCGTGGCACTCTTGACCGGTGGACACCGACGACATCGGCCTGTTCGGTCCGGGATCGGTCACGTGGAAGGTGCACGAGGAACCGGTCCTGATCGTCGCCGGCCTGCGCTCGCTCTACCTGCAGGCGCTGCATCCGCGCGCGATGGCGGGGGTGGCGCAGAACAGCAACTACCGTGCCGACGCCTGGGGTCGGCTGGTCCGGACGGCGACCTACGTGGCGACGACGATCTACGGCACCACCGCCGAGGCGGAGGCGGCCGGCCGGCGCCTGCGTGGGCTGCACGCCCGGATGCGCGCCACCGACCCGGCCACCGGCGAGGAGTTCCGCATCGACGAGCCGGACCTGCTGCGGTGGGTGCACGTCACCGAGGTCGAGTCGTTCGTGAGCACGGCGCGGCGGGCCGGGCTGGCGCTGACCGACGACGAGGTGGACGGCTACTACACCGAGCAGCGCCGGGTGGCCGCCCTGGTCGGGTTGGACCCGGCGGACGTGCCGGGCACCGCCGCCGAGGTCGCGGCCTACTACCGGGGGGTACGCCCGGAGCTGCGGATGACCCGGGAGGCGGCCGAGACCGCGCTGTTCCTGACCGCTCCGCCGATCCCGTGGAAGCTCGGCCCGACGGCGAGGCTGGGCCTGAACCTCGGCCCGCCGCGCTGGGCTTATCTGGGGGTGGCCGGCACCGCGCTGGGGTTGCTGCCGCCCTGGGCGCTGCGGCTGTACGGCGGGCTCGGCCTGCCCACCACCGCGCTGTCGGCGGAGGTGGGCGTGCGGGCGTTGCGGCTCGCCCTGGCGGCGGTGCCCCGGCGTTACCGGGAGGGGCCGCTGCAACAGGCCGCCAAGGACCGCGCGGCCCGGCTCGCGGCGGCGTGAGCGCGACGGGCCGCCCGGCCCGGACACGTCGGGTGCGGTTTCCCGCTCGCCGGTGAGCATCCGGAGGGGCGTCAGTTGGCGTCGTCGGCCGGGGCGGTGAGGCGTTCGACGGCGGACCACGGGTCCTTGCCCGGGGCCTGCGCGCCGGCCGGGCAGGTGCGCCGGTAGTCGCACCAGCCGCAGCGCGGGCCCGGCTCGGTGGGGAACTCGTCGTCGGGGTCGGCGCCGTCGGCCACGGCCCGCTCGGCGGTCATGATGTCGCGGGCGGTCTCCTCGGCACGGGTGAGCTGCCGGTGCAGCGACTCCGGCGTGTGCTCGTGCGCGGCGACGGTGCCGGTGGGCAGGTGGTGCAGCTCGACCCGGCGGCACGGCCGGCGGAACACCCGCTCCGCCGCGTACGCGTAGAGCGCGAGCGCCTGCGAGCCGCGGGCGTCGTCGGCGTCGAGCCCGGCGCGGCCGGTCTTGTAGTCGACGATGACCAGCTCGGGCCGGCCGTCCGGGCCGGGGCGGGAGTCGATCCGGTCGGTGCGGCCGTTGAACGCCAGCACGGCGGTCTTCACCGCGACCACCCGCTCCACGCCGATCGGCTCGTCGGCCGGGTCGAGGCCCGCCACGTAGGACTCCAGCCAGCCCAGTGCCCGCCGGAAGGCGTCGCGTTCCTGCTCGTCGTCGCGGTAGCCCTCGCGGACCCAGGTGCCCTTGAGCAGCGTGGCGAGCGCCTCGGGGCGGCGACGGTCGGGGGCCAGCGCATACCAGTTCTTCAGCGCGGTGTGCACACTGGCGCCGAGCGAGTTGTGCGCCCACGGCGGCCCCTTGGGCGGGGCCGGGCGGTCCAGGTACGCGTAGCGGTAGCGCCGGGGGCAGTCGGCGTAGGCGCCGAGCTTGCTGGGGGTGCAGACGAACAGCCGCTCGGGCATGCCCTCGAAGCCGAGCTGTTCGGCCTGCTCGGCGCGGGGCCGGGGCGCGCGGCCGGTGGGTCTTCCGGTCGGTGGGGGTCGTCGCACACAGAGGATCCTGCCATCCGACTGTGACACCGGCCGGACGGCTCAGGCGTTGGTGAGGTAGTCGGTCACGAACGCCGCGATCGCGTCGGCGATGAGCTGCACCGCGATGGCGGCCAGCAGGAGACCCGCGATCCGGGTCAGCACCTCGATGCCGCCGGGGCGGAGCACCTTGACGATCCCGCCGGAGAAGCGCAGCACCACCCAGACCGCGACCATCACCGCCACGATGGCCAGCGCGATCGCCACATAGTCGGTGACGCCGCCGGCCTGCTGCACGAAGAGCATGGTGGCCACGATCGCGCCGGGCCCGGCCAGCAGCGGGGTGCCCAGCGGCACCAGCGCGATGTTGGAGGTGACCTGCTGGCTCGGGTCGTCCGCCTTTCCGGTCAGCAGTTCCAGCGCGACGAGCACCAGCAGCAGGCCGCCGGCGGCCTGCAGCGCGGGCAGGTCGACGTGCAGGTAGGCCAGGATCGTCCGCCCCGCCACCGCGAAGATCACGATGACCCCGAGCGCCAGCGCCACGGCCTGCCAGGCGGCCCGATTCCGGTCGCGGGCGGGCAGCGGCCCGGTGAGCGCGAGGAAGATGGGCATCATTCCGGGCGGGTCGACGATCACCAGCAGGGTCACGAAGACCTCGCCGAAGAGCTTGAGATCCACGCGGACACGGTAGCCGTGCCGCCGGAACGCTTCAGCCTGAAGCGACCGGGGTCACCCCCCGGGCCAGCCCGACGATCCGCTCGTATGCCTCGATGCCCGTGGTGTGCGCGCCGAGACGGACGGTCTTGTGCGTGCCGTGGAAATCCGACGCGCCGGTGACCAGGAGGCCCAGCTCGGCGGCGAGGCGGCGGACGTGGTCCCGCTCGGCCGGGCTGTGGTCCTCGTGGTCGGCCTCCAGTCCGGCCAGGCCGGCCGCCGCCAGGTCGACGATCAGCTCGTCCGGCACGATCCGGCCACGCCGGCTGGCCCTGGGGTGCGCGAAGACGGGCACCCCGCCGGCCGAGCGCACCAGCTCGACCGCGCGGAACACGTCGATGTCGTCCTTGGGCAGCCGGTACCGCTGTCCCAGCCAGTTTGGCCCGAACGCCTCGGTGGTGGTGGCCACCAGGCCGGCCCGGATCAGCGCCTGCGCGATGTGCGGCCGGCCTACGGTGCCGCCGGCCGCGCCGGCCAGGATTTCCGGCCAGCTCACCGGGATGCCGTCGGCCTGGAGCAGCCGGACGATCCGCTCGCCGCGAACCTCCCGGGCCCGGCGGACCCGGGCCAGTTCCGCGGTCAGCTCCGGCGAGTCCGGGTCGAAGAGATACGCGAGCAGGTGCAGCGGGATCGCCGGCTCGGCGCCGGACCAGCGGCAGGAGAGCTCGGCGCCGCGGATCAGGGTGAGGCCGGGCGGCAGGGCGGCGACGGCGGTGGCCCAGCCCGCCGTGGTGTCGTGGTCGGTGAGCGCCACCACGTCGAGCCCGGCGCCGGCGGCGGCCTCGACCAGCTCGCCCGGACCGAGCGTGCCGTCGCTGGCGGTGGAGTGGGTGTGCAGGTCGATGCGGGCGGAAACGCTCACCCGCCCGACGCTACGCCCCGTCCGGCACGGCCGGGGTGTCGGCCACCACCACCGGCCGCTGTCCCGGCGGCACCCCGTCCAGCCGCGACGCGGTCGGCCGCTCGCCGGCCAGCACCCGGTCGGGCTTGACCCGGACCAGCCCACCCGCGGCGTCCACGTGCAGGGCCGCGCCGGCGCGGGTCCAGGCGGCCGGGCCGGCCAGCGGCGGACCGGCCGGGTGGGCCGTCGTGGTGCCGGCCGGGGCGGCCAGGCTGATCAGCACGGCGGTGCGGCCGGCGCCGTTCGCGAGCAGCCAACGCCCGTCCGGCGAGACCGCGCCGAGTCCGTCGGCGGCCAGCTCGGGGCCGCAGCCGGTGCGGGTCGGGGTGAGGTCACGGGCCGGGTCGAGCAGCGCCAGGCACGGCTGCCGGGCCGGCCCGGTGGCGACCAGGCCGACCACCAGACCGTCCGGGCGGGTGCCGTAGACGGCGCGTACGGCCGGGTTCGCCGGCCCGGGCAGCTCGCCCAGCGCGCGCCGCCAGACGCTCATGCCACCCCGGTCGGGCTGGCTGACCAGCACGTCGTCGCCGGTGAAGCCGACCGGCACGACGCCGGCCGGCGCGGTCACCCGGCTGGGCGCGATGAGCTGGCCGGCGACCACCCCGGCGGCGACCAGGTCCGGGCCGTCCCGCCAGGCGACCTGCCGGCCGTCCGCGGAGACCGCGACGGCGTCCGCGGCGGCGAGCATGACCTGCGGCGTACCGTCGGTGGCGGAAACCCACCAGAGGGTACGGCCGGCGGCGGTGACCGCCGAGGTGAACAGCCAGCCCGCCCGGTCGTGGATCCGCTGCGCCCGTTCGACGCCACCCAACCCGGTCAACTCCCGCCGCTCGCCGCCGCTGGTGTCGAGCACGTCGCCGACGAGCAGGTCCAGTTCGGCCCGGACCGGGCCGGGCCGGGACACCGGGGTGGACGCGGTGGGCAGCGGGGACGAGGAGAGGCCGTGCGGGTCGCCGAGCACCACGGTCGGCGTGCCACCGCGCCTGCCTGGCTCGCCGAGCTGCGCCATTCCGGTGGTGACGAGCACCGTCGCGACCGCCGCCAGGGCCAGGCCGGTGAGCGCCCGGCGGCGCCCGACGCGGCGGGCCCGCCGCAGCACGTCGCCGGCCGGATCGGCGCGCCGCGGCCCGGGCCGGTCCACCTGACGGGAGAAGGTTTCCCGCAGCGCCCGTTCCAGCTCGTCCTCACCCACGGGGAGTGGACGCTGCGGGCTGCTCGTCCGGTTGTCACGGACGGGCCGGCTGCCGCTCATCGGGTCTCCGCCGGAATCCCGACGGCCGGGCGGACCTGGGTCGGCGGCGCGGTCGGGCGGGCTGCCGGGGCCGCGGGTCGACCGGCGGCGTCGGGCCGGCGGGCGGGCTGCCGCGCGGCGGCCTCCTGACCGCCGGGCGCGGACCGGCGGGCCGGCGCGCCCTGGCCGGCGGGCGTGGCCTGCCGTACCGGCGCGCCCTGGCCGGCGGGCGTGGCCTGTCGTACCGGCGCGCCGGCGGGCGTGGCCTGCCGGGCCGGGGCGGGCCGGCTGGGGCGGCCGGGTGGGGCGGCCGGCGACGCCTGGGCCCCCCGTTCGGTCGGCAGGCCCAGGTCGGTCTCGGAGCCGAGCCGGCGGCGCAGGGTGTTCAGCGCCCGGGAGGTCTGGCTCTTGACCGTGCCGGGCGAGATCTCCAGCAGCGCCGCCGTCTGCGCCTCCGACATGTCCTCGTAGAAGCGGAGCACCAGCACGGCGCGCTGTCGGGCGGGCAGCGCCTGGAGGTGCCGCCAGAGCGCGTCCCGGTCGAGCTGGTGCTCGATCTCGTCGACGCCGGCCCGCTCCGGCAGCACCTCGGTCGGCCGTTCACCGTGCCAGCGACGACGCCACCAGCTGGTCGACGTGTTGACCAGGACCCGGCGGGCGTACGGCTCGATGGCGTCGATCCCGCCGAGCCGCTTCCAGGCCAGGTAGGTCTTGGTCAGCGCGGTCTGGAGCAGGTCCTCGGCGGTGGCCCAGTCGCCGGCCAGCAGGTAGGCGGTGCGCAGCAGGGCGCCGGACCGGGCCGCGACGAACTCGCGGAACTCCTCCTCCAGCGGATCCCTGCTCGCCACGCTCACCTCCGCGCCCCCGTCCTGCCTGGCAGGCTCCCACGGCCGGGTGGGCCGAGTCGACGGCGAAAGGTGTGCAGTTCATCCGATGTTCGGACGAAAAGTTTCAGGCGCCGTCGTCGGCCTTCGCCTCGTCGGCCTCCTTGCCCAACCGTGCCTCGACGGCCTGCGGCTCGTACATCTCCTCCACCACGCGCAGGTACAGCTCGTTCGGGTTGGGCAGGTTCTTGACCTCGCGCAGCGCCTGCTCCTGGCCGGCCGACTCCAGCACGAAGGTGCCGTAGTTGAGGGCGCGGCCGGTCGGGGTCTGTTCGTATTTCATGTCGGTGACCCGGACCAGCGGCATCATCGCGACCCGGCGGGTGATGATGCCGTTGACCACCATCACCCGCTTGTTGGTCAGGATGAAGCGGTCGTACCACCAGTCGGCGACCCGCCAGGCGACCCAGCCCATCACGGCGAACCAGAGCAGCACGGCGATCGTGGTCAGCGCGCCGACGTCCCGACCGGCGAGGAAGCCGGAAAGGTAGCCGAGCACGAACGTGGCCGCGATGCCGACGATGATCGGCGTGCTGAGGTGGATCCAGTGCCGCTTCCACTCGCCCCGGTAGCGCTCGGTGGGGAAGAGGTAGCGGGCGACAAGTGAGCTGGGCTCGTCCTCCAGGGGCAGCACCCGGCGTGGTGCCATGCCGGAGGCGTCGACCCGGAGACCGGCCAACTCCTCCTCGGAGATCGGCTGGTCCGGGTAGCCCTCCGGATCGCGTGACCAGGAGCGGCCGGAGCGACCTTCGCCGGCATAGCCGGGGCCGTCGCCGAACGCGGCATCGTCCGACAGGGAGGGCCCGGCCCCGTAGCCGGGCCCCGCGCCGTAGCCGGGACCGTCGTCCGGGTCGATCCGTGGGATCGGCTCGGTGTCGCGCTCCCGGCGTGCCCGGTCGGGATCGTCCGGGTCGAAGGGGGGACCGGAAGGGCTTCCCATGGTTGGCTAGGCGACGAGGTTGGTGAAGAAGTCGCCGAAGCCCTGAGCGATGTCCATGATGCCGCCACCGAGAGACTTGAACACGTCGGCGGCCGAGTTCGGCCGGTACGCGACGAAGAAGATCAAGAATGCGATGCCGGCCCAGGTGAGGACCTTCTTGACCATAGCGGGCCATCCTCTCGCGCGGAGCCGGGTCCGTTTACCGCAGCGGCACCCAGAGTATCAGCATGGTGTCTTACCGTGAATATCTGCGTCCGCTCCCCGACTGCCGGGCCGGCCGGTCAGGCCTGTCCGTGCAGGTACGGGGACGGTGCGCCGTACACGAGTTCGGGCGGCGTCCACTCGGTGAGGTCGTGCAGCACGACTTCTTCCGCGAGGAGGTGACCCGCGCTCGCCGGCCAGGCTATCGCATGGAGCCACATTCCCCGAGCCTCGCCGGCGTACGCGCTTCGATCCGTTTCGGACCGCACGAGCCACAGTGGAGTGGGATGACCACTCACCCGGATCTTCGCGTGCGGCACACGCTCGGGATGACCAGGGCCGGGATCGGTCAGCGCCGCCTCGACCTGCGGGCCGGGATCGGGGCCGGGCAGTCCCGCGAAGCGGGAACCCAGGCCGACGCCGGGCTCCTCGGCGACGAAAATCAGGTCGGCCGGTCCACCGTCGAGCGGCGCCGGGCCGGCGCAGGCGACCACCGTGGCGCGGATCCCGGCCCGGTCGTCGCCCGCCCACGCCACGCCGGTCAGCGTCCAACCGGGCGGGAGCGGCCACGGGCACCACAGCGGCACGGCGGGCCGGTCGGCCGACTCGCCGTCGGCGGCCACCCGCTCGACCACGCTCGCCATGATCTCGGCGCCGATGTGCTCGGGCACGTGCAGGGGCACGATCGGGCCGCAGCGCAGGCACCGGTACTCGCCGTGCATCAGGTCCGGCTCCCGCACCGAGCCGGCGCACCTCGGACAACTCACCGCGACTGTCACGCCTTCACCGTCGCCCCGGGCCGACGGGGCGTCAAGCGGACCGGGCCGACGAACATGGGATTTCCGCCTGGCGGCAAAACCACCGAGGGGTCAGTCCGGCGGCGGGCCGGCGTACGACCGGATCCAGGAGTGCATGGCGATGCCGCTGGCCACGCCCGCGTTTATCGAACGGGTCGAGCCGTACTGGGCGATCGAGAAGAGCGCGTCGCAGGCCGCCCGGGCCACCGCGGAGAGCCCCGGACCCTCCTGCCCGAAGAGCAGCACGCAACGGCGGGGCAGGACGCCGGTCTCCAGCGGCCGGGAGCCGGGCAGGTTGTCGATCCCGACCACCGGCAGCCGCTCCCCCGCCGCCCAGGCGACGAACTCCTCGATCGTCGGGTGGTGCCGGACGTGCTGGTAGCGGTCGGTCACCATGGCGCCCCGGCGATTCCACCGCCGGCGCCCGACGATGTGCACCTCGGCGGCGAGGAACGCGTTGGCGTTGCGGACCACCGTGCCGATGTTGAAGTCGTGCTGCCAGTTCTCGACCGCCACGTGGAAGTCGTGCCGGCGCCGGTCCAGGTCGGCCACCACGGCCTCCCGCCGCCAGTAGCGGTAGCGGTCCACCACGTTGCGCCGGTCCCCGGCGGCGAGCAGCTCCGGATCGAGGCGCGGGTCGTCCGGCGGGTCACCGGGCCACGGCCCCACGCCCACGTCGAGCTGGTCGTCGGTCACGGCTGCCGAGGGTACGGGTCAGCCGGGCGCACGGTCAGCGCAGGTCGAGCGCGCCGCCCAGCCGGTCCAGGAAGCGCCGGTCGGCCGGGCCGGGCGAGGTCTGGCCGGCGTGGCACACCCGGACGGCCACCGACTCCACCCACTGCCGGTACGCGGCGGAGTCGGCCGGGTCGGCCCGGCGGCGCAGCACCCGCACCGCGGCCCGGGCCGCGGCCAGCAGGTCCACCAGGTCGGTGAGGCGCTCATTGCGTTCGGTCGCGCCGTCGTGGCGCGCGTAGATCGCGGTGACCACCGCCCGGATCAGGTCGCTGTCGGAGGCCCGACCGGCGGCCACGGCGTCCAGGCCGGCCAGCCCGGCGGTGACGCCCCGGTGCGGGCGACCGGGGCCGGGCGAGGCGGCGGCGACCAGGATCCGGCCCGGCAGATCGGTCAGCAGGTCCCACTCCGCGGCGGAGTACGCGGCGGTGGTGGGCGGTACGGCGCGGCGACCGGCAGAGGACGGCTCTCCGGCGACGGAGTGGCTCATGGGAACCTCCAGCCAGAGCATATGCTCCGCGCGGGGTCGCGGGCCCCGTCCTCGCCGAAGGACGACGGGACCCGCGCGTCGGGCGTCCGGTTCAGCGCGGCTCGGGGAAGCTCGGGCGCTCCGGGTCGACGCCGTCCGGCACGGCCGCGACCGCGTACTCCTTCTTGGGCACCATGACCTTGCGCCGGAAGACGCAGACCAGCGTGCCGTCCTGGTTGTAGCCCCGGGTCTCCACCGCGACCACGCCGCGGTCGGGCTTCGAGGCCGACTCGCGCTTGTCGAGCACCGTCGTCTCGCCGTAGATCGTGTCCCCGTGGAAGGTCGGGGCGACGTGTCGCAACGACTCGATCTCCAGGTTGGCGATCGCCTTGCCGCTGACGTCGGGCACCGACATGCCCAGCAGCAGCGAGTAGACGTAGTTGCCGACCACCACGTTGCGCTTGAACTGGGAGGCGGACTCCGCGTAGTGGGCGTCCAGGTGGAGCGGGTGGTGGTTCATGGTGAGCAGGCAGAACAGGTGGTCGTCGTACTCGGTGACCGTCTTGCCCGGCCAGTGCCGGTAGACCGCGCCGACCTCGAACTCCTCGTAGTAGCGGCCGAACTGCATCCTGGTCCCTTCGACGGGCGGCGATGGAGTTCGGCCCAGCATGCCTTACCGCTGGTTAAGGCCGGGGCCGGGGCGCTCGCGCGGCGGAAATGTCACACCGGGCGCCACCTGGGGGAGACGCAATGAGCGGCGGGGCCCTCCCCGGCACCCGCCGCCCACGCTCTGATGACGGAGATTCTGCCGCACGAGGGCGTGATGCCGACAGAGACGGACGTCACAGTTATCTTTTCGTAACACTACTCAGCGTTATAGGGGCCCCTTGATAAAGCGATCTCCGCAGGCCGGATAGCCCCTCTTCAGGCCGCAAGTTACCGACCCGTAGCCGAAACTGAGCGTGATCTCCCTGGAAACGCTCCCATCACGTCCCGTCACGCAAATGCGTCATGCATTTGCGATCCGCACGACCGCCACGAACAGATAGACTTCGATGTGTTGAGGATCACCCCAGGCCGGGCCGGTGTTTCGCCGCGCAGGTCGCGGGAATTCCCCTGGATCGACCTTGGTTCCACCGGACGTACGGCAATCCGCGGTGATCGGAGAGAGCAATGTCTACGGTTGAGCTGACCACGGCCAACTTCGACGAGGTGACCGGGCGTGACGGCATCGTCCTGCTCGACTTCTGGGCGGACTGGTGCGGCCCGTGCAAGCGCTTCGCCCCTGTCTACGAGCGCTCCTCGGAGAAGCACCCGGAGATCGCCTTCGGCAAGGTCGACACCGAGGCGCAGCAGGAGCTGGCGGCCAAGTTCAACATCAGCTCCATCCCGACCGTGATGGCGATCCGCGACGGCGTCATCGTGTACGCCCAGCCGGGCGCGCTGCCCGAGTCGGCGCTGGAGAACCTCATCGAGCAGGTTCAGCAGCTGGACATGGACGACGTCCGCAAGAAGCTGGCCGAGCACAAGCACTGAGCCCGTCCCCGCCGCCGGCCGAGCCCCGCACCACGGGCTCGGCCGGCGGCGTCCGGGTGCCCGCCGACCGGCGGGGTGGACAGTGAGAAATGGCCGACTGAGGGACACTTCCGGACGGTTCACTCCCGTAACGTCGCGACCTGATGGAGACCTTGACCGCGCGCGGGCGTGCCGTCCGGCTGGCCGCCACCCTGCTCGGGCTGGCCCTGCTCCTCCTCGGCACCGTGCGTGGCGGCGACGACGACTTCCCGTTCGGGCCGTTCCGGATGTACTCCACCTCCGACCCACCGGACGCGCCCGCGCCCGACACCCGGATCGAGGGCGTCGACCGGACCGGCGCGGTGGTCTCCCTCGGCCAGGACGCCACCGGCATCCGCCGGGCCGAGATCGAGGGTCAGCAGGCCCGCTACGCCGCCGACCCGAGCCTGCTGCGCACCGTCGCCGAGGCGTACGCGGACCGCCACCCCGCCGCCCCGGCGCTGGTCGAGGTGCGTATCGTGGTCCGCTGGCACGACATCCAGGGCGGGCGCCCGACCGGCGGGTGGACCGACCGGACGGCGGTGCGGTGGGAGGCCACCGGATGACCGGCTGGCTGACCGAGGCGGTGCCGCGCGGCCGGGTGGCCGCCTTCCGCACCCTCGTCTACCTCTTCGTCGCCGCCGATCTGGTCGTCTTCACCCCCTGGGTGCGCACCCGCGTCGACGTGCCCGGAGACCTCTACCGGCCACTGTTCGTCGGCCGGCTGCTCCCGCTGCCCACGCCCGACCCGGCAGTGGTCGGCGTGGTCTTCTGGGTGCTGCTGGTGGCCGCGCTGCTCGCCGCCACCGGCCGGGCGCCGCGGCTGCTCGGCTGGACGGTCTTCGCGCTCTACTTCGAGTGGATGGTCGTGGCGATGAGCTACGGCAAGGTCGACCACGATCGGTTCGGGTTCCTGGTGGCGCTGGCCGTGCTGCCGACCGCCGGCCGGGCCCGGCACGGCGATCCGACCCGCACCGAGGCGGGCGGTTGGGCGCTGCGGGTCACCCAGATCGCGGTGATCTGCACCTACTTCCTCGCCGCCTGGGCCAAGTTCCGCTTCGGCGGCTTCGACTGGGCGACCGGCTCGGTGCTGGCCCGGGCGATCATCCGCCGCGGCACCGACCTCGCCGACCTGATCGCGCAGGTGCCCCACCTGCTGATCGTGGCCCAGTTCGGCATCCTGGCGTTCGAACTGCTCAGCCCGCTGGTGTTCGTGGTGCCGGCCCGGTGGCGCACGGCCGTCGTCGGCTTCTTCTACTCGTTTCATCTGGCGACCTTCGCGACGATCACCATCTCGTTCGCGCCGCACCTGGTGGCGATGACCGCCTTCCTGCCGTTGGAGAAGGTCCGCCCGGTGCTGCTGGCCCGCCGCCTGCTCGGTCGCCGGGCCGGCCCGGCCGACACCGCCGCCGTCACCCCCCGGTCCGCGTCGTCGGTCGCCCCGGCCGCGTCCGGCGCGGTGGCGGGCGCGTCGGCCGTGACGGCCGCACCGGACCCGTCCACCGGGCCCCGTTCCCGAGGTTGACGGCCGCCGGCTCGCCGCCCACGATCCGAAGGTGCCCTGCCCGCCCCGGGTGGGGTCGGGCGGGCGCCAGGAACGGCCGGCCGACCGGTCAGGAGGTCGGGCCGGGGTGGCGCGTCGGGCCGTACAGCCGTTCCCTGGCCTCCTGCGGCAGCGCGCACGCGGTGGTGCCGCCGGGGAGGCGGTGGCGGTTGCGGGCCACCCAGCGGTACGCGGGCCAGGCCGCGGCGCGGACCGGCGCCAGCCGCAGGCCGCCCCCGGCGATGCGCCAGAGTGGCCCGCTGTCGCCGAGCAGCCGGGCGATGGCGTCCGGCCCGGCGGCGCGGGTGCCGTCGGCGCCCACCCACTGGACCGCCTCCTCGCACTCGGCCTCGGTCAGGCCCAGCGCCGCCAGGTCGGCGAACTGCCACGGGACCACCCGGGCGCCGGTGGGGATACGACGTTCGATGAACTGCGCGCAGCGGGTGCAGAAGGCGCAGTCGCCGTCGTAGACGAAGGTCGACGTCTCCATGCCACCATCCTGCACCCGTGCGGCGCGCGACGGCGCGCGGTGTCCGGCACGCCACTTGCGCTGCGTTCGAACGCATGTTCGAATGAGGTCCATGCGCTGGGACAACCTCTCCGCTCCCCCGGACGAGGGGACTCCCGACCGGGCAGCGCCAGCGGCTCCACCCCTGCCGCTGGCGCTGCCCGGGGCGGTCGCCCGCACGTTCGACACGCCCGACTTCGCCGGCATGACCTTCTACGAGGTGCGGGCGAAGTCGATCATCAACCGGGTGCCCGGGCGGTCGCGCGTCCCGTTCGAGTGGACCGTCAACCCCTACCGCGGCTGCTCCCACGCGTGCACCTACTGCCTCGCCGGCGACACGCCGATCCTGATGGCGGACGGGCGCACCCGGCCGATCAGCGAGCTGGAGCCCGGCGACCGGATCTACGGCACCGAACGACGCGGCGCCTACCGCCACTACATCGTCACCACGGTGCTCGACAAGTGGTCGACGGTGAAGCGGGCCCACCGGGTCACCCTGGGCGACGGCACCACGTTGGTGTCCAGCGGCGACCACCGTTTCCTGACCGAACGCGGTTGGAAGCACGTCACCGGCAGCATGCGTGGCGGCGCGCGGCGTCCCTACCTGACCACCCGCAACCGGCTGCTCGGCACCGGCCGGTTCGCCGTCGCACCGAAGCGGTCCACCGACTACCACCGGGGCTACCTGCACGCGCTGGTCCGCGACGCCACGCGGCTCGACCACCGCCGCCCCATGCGACCCCCGCACGCCGACGCGGCCCCGCGCCTGGGCTTCCGGCTGGCGACCACCGAGGCGGAGGCGCTGGAGCGCGCCCTGCGCTTCCTCGCCGAGGCCGGCGTCGCCGCCGAAGCGGTCGCCGGCCTGGCGGCCCGCCGGTCCACCGTGGTCAAGGTGGCGCGGCCGGCCGACGCCGAGACCCTCGCCGGTCTGGTCCGCCCGCCGGACGAGCCGACCGACGACTGGCGGCTGGGCTTCCTGGCCGGCTCGTTCGACACCGCCGGCACCTGCGGCCGGGGCGTGTTCCGGATCGGCGTCGCCGACGACGGGAGCCGGCGGCGGGCCGCCGCCGCGCTCGACCGGTTCGCCTTCCGGTGGACGCTCGACGATCCTGGCAACCGCAACCGGACCCGCCAGCTCCGGTTGACCGGCGGCCTGCCGGAGCGGCTGCGCTTCTTCCACCTGACCGACCCGGCCGTCACCCGGAAGCGCTCGATCGAGGGCGCGGCGCTGAAGTGCGCGGCGCGACTCCAGGTGACCGCGGTGGAGGATCTGGGCCTGGAGTTGCCGCTGTGGGACATCACCACCGGCACCGGCGACTTCATCGCCAACGGGGTGGTCAGCCACAACTGCTTCGCCCGCAACACCCACACCTACCTCGACCTCGACGCCGGCGCGGACTTCGACCGCAAGGTGGTCGTCAAGGTCAACGCCGGTGAGCTGGTCCGGCGTGAGCTGGCCGCCCCACGGTGGCGGGGCGCGCCCGTCGCCATGGGCACCAACGTGGACTGCTACCAGCGCGCCGAGGGGCGCTACCGGCTGATGCCGCCGATCATCGAGGCGCTACGCGACTTCGCCAATCCGTTCTCGATCCTGACCAAGGGCACCCTGCTGCTGCGTGACCTGCCTCTGCTGCGACAGGCCGCCGAGGTGACCCGGGTCGGGCTCTCCTACTCGGTCGGCTTCGTCGACGAGACGCTCTGGCGGCTGGCCGAACCGGGCACGCCGAGCCCACGCCGCCGGCTGGACGCGGTCCGCCGGCTGACCGACGCCGGCTTCCAGGTCGGGGTGCTGATGGCGCCGATCCTGCCCGGCCTCGGCGACGACGAGGAGTCGATCGACGCCACCGTGGCCGCGATCGCCGCCTCCGGGGCCACCGACGTGACGCCGCTGCCGCTGCACCTGCGACCCGGCGCCCGGGAGTGGTACGCGCGCTGGCTGGCCCGCGAGTTCCCCCACCTGGTGCCCCGCTACCGGCACCTCTACCAGGCCGGCGCGTACGCGCCTCAGCCCTACCAGCGAGAGGTGAGCGCGCGGGTCCGGATGGCGGCGCGCCGGCACGGGCTGCACCGGGGCGAGGTCGGCGACAACCGCCGGCTGCCCGAACCCTCGCCGACCGCCCCCGCCGCCGAACAACTCTCCCTGCTGTGATCCGGTCGACGGGGCTAGGCTCGGTTGATGCGCTCCGCCCAGCAGCTCCTCGCCGACTCCGCAGTGATCGCCGTCGTCGGGGCCTCCCGCGACCCGGGTAAGGCCGCGCACCGCGTGCCGCTGGAGATGCAGCGGCACGGCTGGCGGATCATCCCGGTGAACCCGACGGTGGACGAGTTGTTCGGCGAGCAGGCGTACCCGACGCTCGCCGACATCCCGCACCCGGTCGACCTGGTCGACGTGTTCCGCCCGGCCGGTGACGCGGTCGAGGTGGTCCGGCAGGCGGTGGCGATCGGCGCGCCGGCGGTCTGGCTGCAACTCGGGATCGTCTCCGCCGAGGCGCGCCGGATCGCCGAGGAGGCCGGCGTCGACTACGTGGAAGACCGGTGCCTCATCGTCGAGCGGGCCGCCGCGGGGCTGACCCGCCGCGATTGACCGCGGCGGCGGCCGGCTCGGGTCCGAAGATCAGGTCGAGCTGGGCGTCGAGCGCGGCCAGTGCGGTCTCCGGGGGGTAGTGCCCGCCGAGCACGTGGACGCCGAGCCCTTCCATCACGGCGAGCAGGCCGACCGCGGCCCGCTCGGGGTCCACCCGGCCGTCCGCGACGAGCGGTGATCCGGCGGCGATCCGGTCGGCGACGAACGCGAGCAGCGCGGCGGTCTCGCCGTGCAGCGCCGCGGCGACTGCGGGCCGGACCGCGGTGTACGCGAGGAAGGCCAGCGCCACCCGCCCGTCCGCCCGCCGCTCCTCGTCCAGCGGCAGCAGTTCGGCGAGCATGGCGCGCAGCAGCGCCCGGGGAGCCGGCGTCGCGCCGAGCGCCTCGACCGCCCGGCGCACCCGGGCCTCGTTGCGCTCGCTCACCACGGCGAGCGCGAAGGTCATCATCTCGTCCCGGGTGCGGAAGTAGTGCTGCACCATCCCGGGGCTGACCCCGGCCGCGGCGGCCACGTGGCGCAGGCTGACCGCCTCCAGCCCCTGCTCGGCGGCGACCCGCATCAACGCGTCGGCGATCAGCGCCCGGCGCTGGAGATGGTCGACCCGCTTCGGCATGCCCCCATGATTTCACAATACAACTGCATTGATATGGGCGTCGTCCAGCCTTTACGTTGCGACTGTATTGCGATGAGGAGGGGTGACGGTGGGACGAGCGATCCGGTTGGCACGACGCGTCGTGGCGTACGAATGGGGCATGTGGCGCAGCCTCACCCGGTGGGCGCTGCGCCGCCCCCACCCGGTGGCCCCCGACGCGGCGACGTTCGCCTACGTCGGCGGCGTGCAACCGATCCTGCTGGCCTTCCTCGCCCTGTCCACGATCGAGATCCCGATCCTGGACGTGATCCTGCGGCACACCGTCGACTCGGAGACGATCCGGCACGCCGCGATCGGGCTCGGCGTCTGGGGCGTGCTGTGGATGGTCGGTCTGCTGGCCAGCCTGCGGATCCACCCGCACGTCGTCGACGCCGGCGGCCTGCGGATTCGCAACGGCGTCTCGCTCGACGTCACGATCCCGTGGGCCGCCGTCGCCGACGTCGCGGTGCGCCGCCGGTCGTTGCCGTCCAGTCGCGCCGTGCGGTACGACGAGGACGACCCGGCGGTGCTGAACCTCGGCGTCGGCAGCCAGACCGCGATCGACCTGGTGCTGCGGGAGCCGCTGTCGGTGCCGCTGCCGAGCGGGCCGAGCACACCGGTCCGGGAGATCCGGATGTACGCGGACGACCCGGCGGCGCTCGTCGACCGCGCCCGCCGGCACCTGGCCACCACCGCCCAGCCGAAGCGGTGAGAAGGGGCCCCTTCTCTACCGGAAGCGTTAAGAAGGGGCCCTTCCTTACAGCTTGTACTGCTGGAGCAGGCCGCGGGAGATGATGGTCTTCTGGATCTCCGAGGTGCCCTCGCCGATCAGCAGGAACGGCGCCTCACGCATCAGGCGCTCGATCTCGTACTCCTTGGAGTAGCCGTAACCGCCGTGGATGCGGAACGCCTCCTGGACCACCTCGGCGCAGTATTCCGAAGCGAGCAGCTTGGCCATGCCGGCCTCGACGTCGTTGCGCTGGCCGGCGTCCTTGAGCCGGGCCGCGTTGACCATCAACGCGTGCGCGGCCTCGATCTTCGTGCCCATCTCGGCGAGCTTGAACGCGATCGCCTGGTGCCGGGCGAGCGGCTGGCCGAACGTCTTGCGCTGCTGGGCGTACGCGACGGCCAACTCGAACGCGCGGATCGAGATGCCGCAGGCGCGGGCGGCCACGTTGACCCGGCCCACCTCGATGCCGTCCATCATCTGGTAGAAGCCACGGCCGACCTTCTCCTCGCCGCCGAGCACCGCGGAGGCCGGGACGGTGACGCCGTCGAGCACCATCTCGGTGGTCTCGACGCCCTTGTAGCCCATCTTGTCGATCTTGCCGGGGATGGTCAGGCCGGGCGCGGTCTCCCCGAAACCGGGCTCCTTCTCCAGCAGGAACGTGCTCATGTTGCCGTAGACGGAGTCGGCCCCGGTGTCGGTCTTGACCAGCGTCGCCACCACCGACGAGTACGCCCCGTTGGTCAGCCACATCTTCTGCCCGTCGAGCACGTAGTTGTCGCCGTCGCGGACCGCCTTCGACTTGATCGCCGAGACGTCCGAGCCGCACTCCGGTTCCGACATGGAGAACGCGCCGCGCACCTCGCCGGTGGCCATCCGGGGCAGCAGCCGGGCCTTCTGCTCCGCCGAGCCGTGCTGCGAGATCAGGTACGCCACGATGAAGTGCGTGTTGACGATGCCGGAGATCGACATCCAGCCCCGGGACAGTTCCTCGACCACGAGCGCGTAGGTGAGCAGGGACTCACCGAGGCCGCCGTGCTCCTCGCCGATGGTGAGGCCGAACAGCCCCATCTCACGCATCCCGTCGAGGATGTCGGCGGGGTACTCGTCGGCGTGTTCCAGCCGCTGGGCGTGCGGGATGATCTCCTTGTCGGCGAACTCCCGGACGGTTTCCAGGATCGACCGCTGCACGTCGGTCAGGCCGGGCGTCTGGGCGAGTCGAGCCATCTCAGCCTCCGGGGTCGGCGCATTACTCATGGGTAACTGAACGCTCGGTCAGTATCGGCCCCGGGACCGGCCGCGCCAAGGTGACCAGTCCACACAACCGCTGTGAAAAGGTTCACCGCTGCGGGTAGCGTCCGCAAGAGAGAGGGGGCGAGCGTGACCGACGAGCAGCCACCGTCGCCGTACGAGCCGCCGTCGCACGGCCAGCCGTACGAACAACCCCACTACGGGCAGCAGCACCCGCAGTGGGGCCAGCAGCCGCCGTACGCCCCGCAGCCGCCCTACGGCCAGTACGGCCCGCCCGGCGGGCAACCGCGACCGGCCGGGACGAACGTGCTCGCCATCCTGTCGTTGGTCTTCGCGTTCGTCTTCGCCCCGGCCGGCATCGTCTGCGGTCACCTGGCCAAGCGGCAGATCCGGCAGACCGGCGAGGAGGGCGACCAGCTCGCCACCTGGGGGCTGATCCTCAGCTACGTCTTCACCGCGCTCGGCCTGCTGGCCTGCTGCGGCTGGATCGGCCTGGCGATCTGGGCCAACGCGGACAACAACGGCTACTGACCTCAGCGGAACTGCGCCTCCCGCACGCTGTTGCCGCCGTCGACCACGAGCATCTGCCCGGTGATGTACGACGCGGCCGGCGAGCAGAGGAACGCGATCGCGGCGGCCACCTCGTCCGGCGTGCCGGGCCGCCCCACCGGGGTGCCGTGCCCCTGCTTGATCTCGGCCAGGGTGGACGCGGCGGTGTGGATGATGCCCGGCGCCACCGCGTTGACGGTCACCCCGTCGGCGATCATCTCCATCGCCAGGGCCCGGGTCAGCCCGACCACCCCGGCCTTCGCCGCCGCGTAGCCGGCCTCGGTGGGCAGCGCGTTGACCGGCCCGGCGGTGGCCGCCAGGTTGACGATCCGCCCCCAGCCGCGCTCCGCCATGCCGTTGATGAACGCGCGGCTGCACAGGAACGCGGTGGTCAGGTTGCGGTCGATCTCGCCGCGCCACTCGTCGTACGTCAGCTGGGCCACCGGCCGCAGCACCTCCGGGCTGGCCCGGCTCGCCAGGCCCGCGTTGTTGACCAGCACCTCGACGTCGCCGAGCTGCTCCGCCACCGCGTCGGCGAGCGCGCCCACCTCGGACTCGTCGGTGAGGTCGGCCACGAAACCGGTGACCCCCAGCTCCCCGGCGCGGTCGTGGATCCGCCGGGTGGTCGACACGATCGCCACCCGGGCACCCAGGTCGGCCAGCCGGCGCGCGGTCGCGTACCCGATGCCGTCCGCGCTGCCCGCGCCGGTGACCAGCGCGACCCGGCCGTCCAGCCGCATGGTGGTGGTCTCCGGGAGCGGCTCGACGCGATCCTGGTCGGCGGCGCCCGCCGGCTCGCCGGCGCGCGGGCGGCGCACCGACCCGGGCCGGCTCATGTCCCGTCGCGACCGACCCCCACGCGCGTCAAGTGCCATGCCGAGGATCCTGCCCGCTGTGGACCTTCCGGGCAATGCGGCACCCGGAAAGGGGGTCCTCCGGGTTGTTCCCGGGTGGCTACCCTGACCCGGACCACGTACCTGGAGATGATCAGATGAGCTATCCCCCACCGTCCGGTGGTTGGCACGACCCCTCGACGCCCGGCCCGCAGTCGAGCCCGCCGGACCCGTACGCGCCCGCCGACCCATACGCGACAGCCGGCTACCCGCCGAACGCGTATCCGCAGCCGGGCGCGTACCCACCGCCGGCCGGTTATCCGGGATACGGGTACCCGCCCGCGCCGAAGCAGAACGGCCTGGCCATCGCCGCGATGGTCGTCTCGATCATCGGCGCGCTCGGCCTCTGCGGTTACGGCCTGGGCGGCTACATCGGCGTGGTGGGCGCGATCCTCGGCCACGTGTCCCGCAAGCAGATCAGGGAGCGCGGCGAGGGTGGCGAGGGCTTCGCCACCGCCGGCATCATCGTCGGCTGGATCGCGACCGTGCTGGCTGTGCTGGCCACCATCGCCATCGTGATCTTCATCGTCTGGGCGGCCAACCACGACACGTCCGGCTTCGACGGCACGACCTACTGACCTCGGCGGGCCGCCCCGGGTGCGAAGTCGGGGCGGCCCGTCGCGGAGTCACTGCGCGGGCGGAGTGAACGAGGAGGTCCGCGCCATCCCGGCGGCCCGGCCCTTGGCCGCGATCACCAGCGCCATCTTGCGGGACGCCTCGTCGATCATCTCGTCGCCGAGCATCACCGCCCCGAGTTTCCCGCCCGCCTCCGAGGTGTAGTAGTCGTAGGCGTCGAGGATCAGCTCGGCGTGGTCGTAGTCGTCCTGCGCCGGCGAGTAGACCTCGTTGGCCGCGTCGACCTGGCCGGGGTGCAGCACCCACTTGCCGTCGAAGCCCAACGCGGCCGAGCGCTTCGCCACCTCGCGGAACCCGTCGACGTCCCGGATCTGCAGGAAGGGGCCGTCGATCGCCTGCTTGTCGTGCATCCGGGCGGCCATCAGGATCCGCATCAGGATGTAGTGATAGGGGTCGCCCGGGTAGTCCGGAATCAACGCGCCGACCACCAGCGACTTCATGTTGATCGAGGCCATGAAGTCGGCCGGACCGAAGATGATCGTCTCCACCCGAGGCGAGGCGCCCGCGATGGCGTCCACGTTGACCAGCCCGGCGGCGTTCTCGATCTGCGCCTCGATGCCGATCCGGCCCACCTCCAGGCCGAGCGTCTTCTCGATCTGGGTGAGCAGCAGGTCCAGCCAGTGCACCTGCTCCGCGTTCTGCGCCTTCGGCAGCATGATGCAGTCCAGGTTCGCCCCGGCGCCTTCGACCACCTCGATGACGTCGCGGTAGGTCCACGGCGTGGTCAGGTCGTTCACCCGGACCACCCGGGTCTTGCCGGCCCAGTCCCCCTCGTTCAACGCGGCCACGATGTTCTTGCGCGCGTCCGGCTTGGCCAGCGGGGCGACCGCGTCCTCCAGGTCGAGGAAGACCTGGTCGGCGGGGAGGCCCTGGGCCTTGCCGAGCATCTTGACGCTGGAGCCGGGTACCGCGAGACAGGACCGGCGGGGGCGACCGACAGCGGTCATGGATGCGCTCCTTCCAGCGTCCGGCTGCGGGCGCGGCCGACGCGGCGGTGGATGTCGAGGACTTAACGATCCCAAAGGGCAGGGCTACGCCACGGTAACCTCGTCCCGTGACCGGGGTGAATGGACCTGTGGAAGATCTCACTGAGCGTCGGATCGTGGTGCTGACCGGGGCCAGTTCGGGCATCGGGCTGGCCGCCGCCGTCGCGCTGGCCCGCCGGGGCGACCAGGTGGTGCTGGTCGGCCGGGACCCGGCCCGGCTACGTGCCGCCGGGGAACGGGTGCGCGAGTCCTGCGGCGAACGGCCGGAGCTGTTCCGCGCCGACTTCGCCGTGCTCGACGACGTCCGCGGGCTCGCCGAGCGGCTGCGCGCCGGCTACGACCGGATCGACGTGCTGGCCAACAACGCCGGCGCAATCGTGCTCGAACCGATCACCACGGTCGACGGTTTCGAGCTGAGCATGCAGGCCAACCATCTCGCTCCGTTCCTGCTCAGCAGCCTGCTGCGCGACCGGGTCCGGCGGATGGTGGTGACCGGCTCCGACGCGCACCGCAGCGGCGTGCTCGACCCGGACGACCTCAACGCCTCGCTGCGCCACTACCGGCCGTTCCGCGCGTACGGCACCAGCAAGCAGGCGAACATCCTGTTCACCGCCGAGGCGGCGCGGCGCTGGCCGGAGCTGCCGGCGTACGCGTTCCACCCCGGCGTGGTGCGGACCCGGTTCGGCAACGAGAGCCGGGTGGTGGCGCTCGGCATGCGGCTGCTGCCGTTCCGCAGCCCGGAGAAAGGCGCCGAGACCCTGGTCTGGCTCGCCTGCCAGGACCCGTCCCGGCTGACCGACGGCGGCTACTACGCCGACCGCAAGCCGCACCGACCGCGACCGAAGGCGGCCGACCCGACGCTGGCCGCCCGGCTCTGGACCGCCAGCGTGCAGGCGGTCGGCCTGGAAGCGTAGGCAGCATCGGGCTGTGCCACCGGTCCGGCCCGCTGGGATACTCCGGCACATGATCGAAGACGAGGGAGCGACCCTGCGCGTCGGCGGCCGGGACGACGAGTTGTCCGCCCGGCTCGACCGCGAGTTGACCGCGTTCAACAACGCCGCCACCGGCGCCGACGACGAGCGCGGCCTGTCGGTGACGGTGGTCGACGCCGACGGGGACCTGGTGGCCGGGCTGACCGGCTGGACCTGGGGTGGGCGGGCCGGGATCAACCTGGTCTGGGTACGCGCGGATCAGCGCCGCGCGGGCTGGGGCGGCCGCCTGTTGCGGGCCGCCGAAGACGAGGCCCGCAGGCGTGGTTGCACCGAGATCTCGGTGGCCTCGTTCACGTTCCAGGCGCCCGGCTTCTACCGGCGGCACGGCTACACCGACACCGGCATCCGGGACGGCATCCCGGGCGGGCACGTCGACCACAACTTCTGGAAGCCGCTGGTGGACGATCCGGCCGGGGTGTTCCGGGTGGTGGCACTGGTCGATCTGAGCGCCGACACCGACGCCGGCCGGCGATACGAGGACGCGGTGCTGGCGCTGCTCAGCCGGCACTGCGGGCGGCTGGAACGGCGGTTGCGCACCGGGGACGGTGAGTCGGAGGTGCACGTGATCCGGTTCGCCTCCCGGGCCGGCTACGAGGCGTTCCTGGCCGACCCCGATCGGGCCGCCCTGCGGGTAGCTCTGGGCGACGCCGCACCGATCACCCGGGTGCTGGAGGTCCGCGACGTCTGACCGCCTCACCACGGAACGTGCACCGGCACGCTGGTGACCACCACGCCGGGCAGCGCCCGCAACGCCGCCTCCAGACCGGCATCAGCCGACGGCGACCGGGTCGAGCAGGTCCAGCACACCGGTGAGCGAGGTCAGCGCCGGCCCGTCCCAGCCGCGGTCGGCGTTGAACACCAGGTGGCCGCCGAGGTCGGGCGCGGCCAGCCGGACCGGACGCAGGCCCACCCGCTGCGCGCCGGTGAGTTCCTGGCTGCCACCGTCGCCGACGTAGAGGCAGTCGGCCGGGGCGCGGCCGAGCCGGTGGCAGGCCGCCAGGTAGAGCGCCGGGTCCGGCTTGCAGCGGCCGAGACGCACCGAGAAGACCAGGATGTCGAGCAGCGGGGCGACCGCGAGCTGGGGCAGGAACGCCGGCAGTTCGTGCGTGCAGTCGCTGACCAGCCCGGTGCGTACGCCCCGGCGGCGCAACGCGGCCAGCACCGGCACCGCCTCGGCGCGCAGCCGGGTGTCGGCCCGGACCGCCCGGTGCCGGGAGGCGACCGCGGCGCGTACGGCCGCGTCGGAGGGACGCACGCCGACCTGGGCGCAGACCCACCGCATGGTCGACTCGGCGTCGCCGAAGAACCCGCTGGCGCGCTCGTAGTAGCTGCCGTCGAGCACCTCGACCAGGGCTTCGGTGGAGCAGCCGAGCAGGTCGGCGATGACGTCGTGGGCGACTCCGCGCCGGACGCTCTGGGTCAGGGTGCCGAAGAAGTCGAACAGCACCGCCTGGACCCTGGGCATGGGGAGATGCTCCGGACGTCGAGGGGGAGGACCGCCGGTTCACGCATGATCGTAACGGAGTGCTGACGTTCCGTGTCTCCGGTTCCCGTGTGAGGATTGCTCCCCGTGTCCACCGCCCCACGTCGCCCGCCACTCGACGCGCCGACCTTCGGCGCGCTCGCGCTGGCCGTCGCCGCCGTCTCGTCCTCCGCCCCGTTGGTCGCGTTCGCCGCCGCGCCGGCCCTGGCCATCGCGTTCTGGCGCAACCTGTTGTCGGCGGCGGCGCTCGGTCCGTTCGCGCTGACCCGGCGGCGGTCCGAACTCCGCGCGCTGACCGTCGGGGCGGGCCGCCGGGAGGGGCTGTACTGCGTACTCTCCGGGGTGGCGCTGGCCGCCCACTTCGCCACCTGGATGCCGAGCGCGAAGCTCACCTCGGTCGCCGCCGCGACCGCGCTCGGCGCGACGCAGCCGGTGTGGCAGGGGCTGATCGCCCGCTGGCAGGGGCGGCGGCTGCCGGCGGTGGCCTGGGCCGGCATCGCGGTGGCCGTGTTCGGCGCGGTGCTCGCCACCGGCGCCGACTTCGCCGTCTCCGGGCGTGCGTTCGCCGGCGACCTGCTGGCCGTGGCCGGTGGCATGTTCGCGGCCGTCTACACCGCCTTCGGCGAGCGGGCCCGGGCCAGCATCAGCACCACCACCTACACCACCGTCTGCTACGGCGTCTGCGCGGTGATCCTGCTGGTGGTCTGCCTGCTCGGCGGGGTGCGTCTGCACGGCTGGGACGGCGGGACCTGGCTGGCGATCCTCGCCCTGGTGGCCGGTGCCCAACTGCTCGGCCACTCGATGTTCAACTACGCCCTGCACCGGGTCTCCGCGACCACGGTCAGCATGTTGATCCTGCTCGAGGCGCCCGGCGCGGCCCTGATCGGCTGGGCCTGGCTGGGTCAACTGCCCCGGCCGCTCGCCCTGCCCGGGCTGGCGCTGCTGCTGGCCGGCGTCGCCGTGGTCGTGCTCGGTGGAGCCCGGGCCGGACGCCGCGCCGCGTCGGCTGCCGTGCCCGCCGACGCCACCCCGCCTCGCCGCTGACCGAAAGCAGCGCCGCCGTGGACGACCGGCGGGCCGCCGCACCAGCCAGGTCGGCAGGCCCGGTTGCCGCGCCGCCCGCCGGAGCGGTCAGCGGCGGCGGACGCGGTGCAGCCGGAACGGCTTGCGCACGGCCCGGACCACCGGCGCCGGCCGGGGCGGCTCGGTCAGCGGGTCGGCCGGCAGGTCGGCGCCGGTCACCGCCGCGCCAGCCGGGGTGAGCCGGTTGACCGCGCAGCCCTCGGCCGCCCACCGCGCCACCAGTTCGGCGGCGGTACCGGAGGCGTTGAGCCGCTTCGCCGCCACCAGCGGCGCGGCGGTGTCCCACTCCTCGGTGCCCGGCCGCAGCCGGGTCACCCGGGCCGGCCAGGTGACGATCCGGCCGCCGTGGTCGCCGCGCAACGTCACCTCGGCCACGTCGGTGTCGGCCAGCCCGGGCGCGGTCTGCTCGCCGGGCCCGGTCACCACCAGCAGCGCGCCGTCCAGGGGCAGGCACCACAACGCGTACGCTGGGCCACCGCCGACACCGACCCAGCACACGGCGGCCTTCTTCACCGCCTCGTCCACCAGCGGCGGCGTCATCCGCTCGTCCACCTCGTCGCTCACCCGACCATCCTCCCGCATTCCGCGCCCGTTCGGAGGTTCGACCGGCCGGGGTGGTCGCGCCCCGCCGGCGACCGGACGGCCCTCGACCCGCCTCGCCGGGTCCGGCCGCATGCCCGCTCGCGCACCATCCGCAAGTCGTAGGCCCACACCCACGCTTCCCATACTCACGGTCCTCAGGTCCTCAGGTCCTCGGGTCCTCGGGTCCTCGGGTCCTCGGGTCCTCGCGCCCACGGTCCTCGGGGCCTGGCCGCGAAAGCCCTGACTGGGCCGCCCCTGAAGTGTGTGCACGCAGCGGATCGGGCGCGGGAGGAGCCCCGGCGATCAGTGCCTTTAGAGCTGACATCAGAAACGACTCAACCGGGTCGGCGGCGCGTGTCGTCGGCAAACCGAAGCTCACGAGTCTGCGCCCCCGGTCCCGAACCGCTTGATATCACCAACGACTCAGCTCCAAAGGCGCGGGAACCGAATCACCGCACGGCGCGTGGACTGCGGAACCAGTACCGCGCGGACCGCAGCACAGCACGAGCGCGGACCACGGAACAAGGACGAACGCGGACCCTGGCCCAAGCACGAGCAGGGACCGTGGCACAAGCACGAGCAGGGACCGTGGCATGAGCACCGAGCACGGACCGCGGCACAGGTTCAGCACCAGATAGGGGAACAAGCCCAGCATCGAGCAGGGGACAGAGGGCGGCTCAGCCGACGAAGGGCGGGACGGCGATCTCGCCGCGCGCCACCGGCATCACCTGGCCGGAGACGGTCGCACCGACGGCCGTGCCGCCCGCGGCGGTCACCGTGCAGGCCAGCGACGAGGGCCGGTTGATCTCGATGCCCTGGCGCACCGCGTACGGGGTCCGGCCCTCACCCGGCAGCAGGCCGCTGGCGACCAACCAGACGCCCAGGCCCAGAGCGGCAGACCCGGTGGCCGGATCCTCCGGGACGCCGATTCCCGGCACGAAGACGCGGGCGTGCGCGGTTTGCGATTCGGGGTCCCAGGAGAAGAGGCTGACGTGCTCGACGCCGTACCGTTCCGCAGCCGCCGTGTTCAACCGTGCCCGGGGCACCGCGTCGGGACGTACCGGAAGGTAGGGAAACTCCAGGCCGCAGCCGGCGACCCGCGGTGGCGGGCCGGCGTGGTCGGCTGCGGTGAGGCCGGCGATCTCCAGCAGCGGCTCCGGGTCCAGTTCCGGGCCGAGCGTCGGCGTGCCCCCGGTCAGCGTCGCGCCGGTGGCGGTCACCTCGATCGGCAGCACGCCGGCACCGCACTCCTGGGTGACCCTGCCCACACCGAAGACGCCGCGCCGGCCGGCGGTCACCGCGGCGCCCACGCTCGGATGCCCGGCGAACGGCAACTCGTCGGTCGGGGTGAAGATCCGGGCCCGGTAGGTCGCGCCGGCCTGGGTGGGCGCCAGCACGAAGACCGTCTCGGACAGGTTGAACTCCAGCGCGAGCGCCTGCATCTGCTCGGTGGCCAGCCCTTCCGCGCCGAACACCACGGCCAGCGGGTTGCCGGCGAACGGGCGGTCGGTGAAGACGTCCACGATCTCGTAGGCCAAGGTCGACATGTTGTTAGAGAGTAGGCCCTTAGGCTGGTGCCCGTGAGCACGCCGAACCGGGTCTACATCGCTCGACTGGCCGGAGTCGCCGTCTTCGACCCGAACGGTGACCAGGTGGGCCGCGTCCGCGACGCGGTCGCCCGGATCCGCCCGACCCAGCGCCCGCCGGAGGTCGTGGGGCTGGTCGCCGAGATGCCGATGCGGCGACGCATCTTCCTCTCCATCAACCGGATCACCTCGATCGACCCGGACGCCGTGGTGCTCGGCAGCGGCACCCTCAACCTGCGCCGGTTCTCCAAGCGCCCGAACGAGTTGCTGGTCCTCCAGGAACTGCTCGACCGGCGGGTCCAGCTCGACAGCGGGCCGGCCGGTTCCGTGGTGGACGTGGCCATGGAGTGCAGTCGCGGCGGCGAGTGGGCGCTGACCCGGGTCGCCGTCCGCGAGCAGACCAGCCGACTCACCCGCCGCGGCCACCTGCACCAGGTCGAATGGGACCGGGTCCGCGGCCTCGGCACCGTGGGCGACAACCGGGGTACGGCGAACCTGCTCGCCGTGCTGGAGGACATGCGCCCGGCCGACCTGGCCAACGCCCTTCAAGACCTGCCCGACGCCCGGCGCAACGAGGTGGCCGCCGCGCTGGACGACGAGCGGCTGGCCGACGTGCTGAGCGAGCTGCCCGAGCGGGACCAGGTGGAGATCCTGGCCGCGCTGGACCGGGAACGGGCCGCCGACGTGCTGGAGGAGATGGATCCCGACGACGCGGCCGACCTGCTCAACGAGCTCCCCCCGCCCGAGCAGGACGTGCTGCTCGACCTGATGGAGCCGGACGAGGCCGACCCGGTGCGCCAACTGCTGCGCTACGCCTCCGGCACCGCCGGCAGCGTGATGACCTCAGAACCGGTGATCCTGCCGCCGGACGCCACCGTCGCCGAGGCGCTGGCCCGGATCCGCGAGGTGCAGCTCTCGCCCGCGGTGGCCGCGCAGGTATTCGTGGCCCGGGCGCCGTTGACCACGCCGACCGGCCGCTACCTGGGTATGGTGCACTTCCAGCGGTTGCTCCGCGAACCCCCGGCCGACCTGCTCGGCGGGATCGTGGTCAACGACATCGATCCGCTCCGCACGTCGACCCCGCTGACCGAGATCACCCGCCGGATGGCCACCTACGACATGGTGGGCATGCCGGTGGTGGACCGGAACAACCGGCTGGTCGGCGCGGTGACCGTGGACGACGTGCTGGACCATTCCCTGCCGCGCGACTGGCGGGACCGGGACGCGGCCCCGACCCCGTCCGCCACCGACGACGGGATCCTGGGCGATGAGTGAGCAGCGACGCGGCGAACGGCTGGACCAGCCGCGCGCCCCCCGGGGCCTGCACCTGCCCCGGATCGACGCGGATTCGTTCGGCCGCTGGGCCGAGGGCATCGCCCGCGGCATGGGCACGGCCAACTTCCTCGTCTACATGACGTTGATCCTCGCCGCCTGGTTCCTGTGGAACACGTTGGCCCCGGCGAACCTGCGCTTCGACCCGTACACGTTCACGTTCCTGACCCTGGTGCTCTCCCTTCAGGCCTCGTACGCGGCCCCGCTGATCCTGCTCGCGCAGAACCGGCAGGCGGACCGGGACCGGGTCTCGCTGGACGAGGACCGACGGCGGGCCACCATGCAGAAGGCCGACACGGAATACCTGGCCCGGGAGATCGCCGCCCTGCGGATCGCGATGGGGGACGTGGCGACCCGGGACTTCCTCCGCTCGGAGCTGACCCGGCTGGCCGAGGAGTTGGACGAGGCGGCCGAGCGGCGGCGCAAGCTGGAACGGCGGCAGCAGGAGCGGGAGAGCCGACGCCCGGCCGCCGACGACCCGCTCGACGAGCCCCGCGACGAACTCGACGGCGACTACGCCCGGGGCGGTCGCCCCGAGGGCTGAACCACCGGATTCCGGGCATCGATTCGCTCACACCGCGCCCGCCAGCGGCGGTCGCGGATGACCACCGACGTAGCATTGCGGGCATGTCAGCACCCGTCAGCACCGTGTCCGACGCGATCCAGGCCGCGCTGGCCACCGTCAACGACCCGGAGATCCGCCGGCCGATCACCGAACTCGGCATGGTCCGCTCCGCCGAGCGGGACGACGACGGCGTGGTCCGGGTGGAGCTGCTGCTCACCGTCGCCGGCTGCCCGCTGAAGGACAAGCTGCGCACCGACATCACCGCCGCCGTGGGCGCGGTCCCCGGGGTGAGCGGTGTCGAGATCATCTTCGGGGTGATGAGCCCGGAGCAGCGCCAGGAGCTGCAGTCGAAGCTGCGGGGTGGCGGCGCCACCGCCGAGCCGGTGATCCCGTTCGCCCAGCCCGGCTCGCGGACCCGCGTCTACGCGGTCGCCAGCGGCAAGGGCGGCGTCGGCAAGTCCAGCGTCACGGTCAACCTGGCTGCCGCGCTGGCCGCACGCGGCCTGTCGGTAGGCGTGGTGGACGCCGACATCTACGGTCACTCGGTGCCCCGCATGCTCGGCGCCGAGGGCGCGCCGACCCGCGTCGAAGACATGATCATGCCGCCGCAGTCGCACGGCGTGAAGGTCATCTCGATCGGCATGTTCACCCCCGGCAACGCGGCCGTCGTCTGGCGCGGCCCCATGCTGCACCGGGCGCTGCAGCAGTTCCTCGCCGACGTCTACTGGGGCGACCTGGACGTCCTCCTGCTCGACCTGCCGCCGGGCACCGGTGACATCGCGATCTCCGTGGCCCAACTGCTGCCGAACGCGGAGATCCTGGTCGTCACCACCCCGCAGGCCGCCGCCGCCGAGGTGGCCGAGCGGGCCGGCGCCATCTCGTTGCAGACGCACCAGCGGGTGGTCGGTGTGATCGAGAACATGTCCTGGCTGGAGCTGCCGGACGGCACCCGGATGGAGGTCTTCGGGGCCGGCGGCGGCGCGGCGGTGGCCGAGTCGCTGACCAGGACCATCGGCGCGCAGGTGCCGGTGCTGGGGCAGATCCCGATGGACACCCGGGTCCGTGAGGGCGGCGACGCCGGCCAGCCGATCGTGCTGGCCCAGCCGGACGCGCCCGCCGCGAAGGCCCTGTTCCAGGTGGCCGACCGCCTGGCGGTCCGCCGCGAATCCCTGCTCGGCAAACCCCTCGGTCTCAAACCCACCGCCCGCTGACCCTCCCCCTCCCCACCCTCACCCCGCTGATTCACGGAAAGAGTGGCTTTCGCACGCGGAATGAGCGCTCTTTCCGTGAATCAGCGCGGGAGTTTGGGGTGGGGGTCAGGTGGCGTCGTCGTAGGAGGGGCGCGGGGCCGGCGGGGCGGCGGCGGGGGTGGCGACGGCGGGCCGGGCGGAGCCGGTGCGCAGGTCGGCGGCCTTGGCCACGTCCTTCAGCTCGTCGTGCACGCCGGTGACGTCGGAACGCAGGTTGTCGTACATGCTCTGCAGCGGCTTCCGGATCGCCTGCTCGTCGTCCTCGCTGAGCAGGTGCTTGCGGATGAACGCCTTGGGGTGCAGATCCTCCAGCTGGATGTCCGTGCCCAGCTCGCGGCTCAGGTCGCCGGTGGCGTTGCGCGCCATGTTCCGCAGGTTGCGAACCATCCGGAGGCCGTCGTTGATCACGTTGGGCAGCCGGTCCCCGAAGATCAACAGCGCCAGGAGCAGCAGGACGCCGATCTCCCACCAGTTCAGGTTCTCGAACACTCCGGCCTCCTCGTCCGTGTCAGGGCAAGACTACGCACGTGAGGTCGCCGACGGGGAGGGGGTGACCGGTCCTCACTTCGCGTCCGCGGCGAGCGTCACCGACGCGTTCTGCCGGGCCGACCCGCGCCGGTACTCCACCGTCACCACCGACCCCGGCGCGTACTTGCGCACCAACGCCACCAGGTCGGTCGGGTCGGTCATCGGATGACCGTTCAACCGGAGCACCACGTCACCGGTGCGCATCCCGGCCGCCGCCGCCGGGCCGGCCGGCTCGACCGCGTTGAGGCGGACCCCACCGCCGGTGGCGCCGGTGCCGCCCACCGAGGCGCCGATCACCGTACGCCGGGCCCGGCCGGTGCCGATGATCTCCTCGGTGACCCGCTTCGCCTGGTTGATCGGGATGGCGAAGGCCAGCCCGATGTTCCCCGCCTCCTGCCCGTCGGCCACCAGCGACTTGATCGTCGAGTTCACGCCGACCACCCGGCCGCCGCCGTCCACCAGCGGCCCGCCGGAGTTGCCGTGGTTGACCGCGGCGTCGGTCTGGATGGCCGCGTAGTAGCGGGTCGGCCCGCCCGGCTCCCCCGCCTGCATGGTGCGGTCCAACGCGCTGACGATGCCGGCGGTGACCGTGTTGGCAAGCGACAGCGGCGAGCCCATGGCCAGCACCGGATCGCCCACCGCCAGCGCGTCCGAGTCGCCGAACTGCACCGGGGTCAACCCGCTGCGGGTCACCTTGATGACCGCGATGTCCGACTCCGGGTCCTGCCCGACCACCGTGCCGGCCGCGGTGCTGCCGTCGTTGAAGAGCACCGTGGCCCGGCCCGTGCCGTCCGCGACCACGTGGTCGTTGGTGACGATGTGCCCCTCGGCGCTCACCACGAAGCCGGAGCCCTCGCTGGTCCCGCCGAGACTGGCCACCCGGATGGTGACCACGCTGGGCAGCACCCGCTCGGCGACCCCGGCCAGCGACTCGGGCTTGCGCTGGGCGAGCGCCGGCGCCTGACCGGCCTGCGCGCCCAACGTCGGCACGTCCCCGCCGCGCAGGACGGCATAGGTCAGGGCGCTGCCGAGCGAGCCGGCCAGCAAGGCGGTGATCAGTGAGATGAGCACCACCTGACGCAGCCCCGGCCGGGTCGGCAGATCCGGGTCGGTGACCGGCTCCGGCTCGCCGGAGCCGGCGGGCGCGGCGACCGGAACCACCACTGCCGCGGGCGCCTGCGGATCCCGCCACGGGTCCGCCAGCGCGTCCGTCCACCAGGGCGACGTCGTCGCACCCCCGGCGCCCTGCGGCGGCTGCCCGGGGGCCGGCCCTCCCGCCGGTGCCCCGGCTCCACCGGGCCGGCGCCAGTCCCAGCCGTCGGTCACGTCCGTGCCTCCCACTTCGTCCCGCACGCCCCGCGCCGGCGTCGGCGGAGCCGGACGACCGTGGCGCGCGGGACACGTCCAGGATTGCACGGATGCCCCGGGTGGAGTCAGGGGTTGCCGCCCGTGATCGTCCGACGGCCGCCTCGCGGCTGCGCCGCTACCGGCTCGCCTCTACGCTCACAGTGCCAACCGACCCTTCGCACCAGCCCGCCCCCGGAGGTGTCCCATCGCCATGGTCGCCGGTCACGGCAGTTCGACGGCCCAGGCGCTCCAGTTCGCCGAGTCGTACGTCACCGAGGACATCGTGCTGCGCACGGCCCGTGCGCTCGCCCACGAGGTGGGCGTGGAGGCGGTGACGCCGGGCGCCGGCGCCGCGCTGCGGCTGCTCGCCGCCGCCGGCAACGCCCGGGCGGTGGTCGAGATCGGCACCGGCACCGGGGTCAGCGGCGTCTGGCTGATGCGCGGCATGCGTCCCGACGGCGTGCTCACCACGATCGACGTGGAGGTCGAATACCAGCGCCTCGCCCGGCGGTTGTTCCAGGAGGCGGGCTTCCCGTCGGGGCGTACCCGGATCATCACCGGTCGGGCCCTCGACGTGCTGCCGCGTCTCGCGGACGGCGTCTACGACCTGGTCTTCGCCGACGCCGCGGCGACCGGCTTCGCGGCGTACGTGGACGCCGCGCTGCGGCTGCTGCGCCCCGGCGGCGTGCTCGCGCTCAACGGCGCGCTGGCCGCCGGCCGGATCGGCGACCCGGCCGCGCGGGACGTGGAGACGGTCACCGTGCGGGAGACGATCAAGGCGATCCGCGAGTCGGAGCACTGGGTGCCCGCGCTGCTGCCGGTCGGCCACGGCCTGCTCGCCGCCGTGCGGAGCTGAGCCGGGCCGGTCAGCCCAGCGTCGCCAACCAGCGCAGCAATCCGCGTACGCCCCAGCCGGTGGCGCCCTTGACCAGTTCGCCGTGCACGTCGTCGGACCACGAGGGGGCGGACATGTCCAGGTGCGCCCAGCGGCCCCGCAGCTCGCCGGTGAACTCGCGGAGGAAGAGCGCGGCCACCACCGAGCCGGCGCCCCGAGCCGGCGAGCTGTGCAGGTCGGCGATGTCGCTGGCCAGGTATTCCAGGTAGTCGTCGGGCAGCGGCATCCGCCAGGCCCGCTCACCGGCCGCGCCGATCCCGGCCAGCAGGCCGGCGGCCAGGTCGTCGTTCTCGCTGTAGAGCGCCGCGTGCCGTTTGCCCAGGGCCACCGCGTTCGCCCCGGTCAGGGTCGCGAGGTCGACCAGCAGGTCGGGCTTCAGCTCGCGGACGGCGTACGCCATCGCGTCGGCGAGCACCAGCCGGCCCTCGGCGTCGGAGTTGGTGCTCTCGCTGGTCAGCCCGCCGTAGTGCCGGATGACGTCGCCGGGGCGGAACGCGGAGCCGCTGACCATGTTCTCGGCCAGCGGGGCCAGTGTGGTGACCCGTACCGGCAGGCGCAGCGCGGCGGCGCCCAGCGTCGCGGCCACCACGGCGGCGGCCCCGGCCATGTCCTTGCGCATCAGCTTCATCGCCGGCACCGGCTTGATCGAGATGCCGCCGGTGTCGAACGTGATGCCCTTGCCCACCAGCACCACGTGTGTACGCGCACCGGCCGGCCGCCAGTCCAGCTCGACCAGGCGCGGGCCGTGGGCGGAGCCACCTCCGACGGCCAGGATCCCGCCGAAGCCCTCGGCCGTCAGCTCCCGCGGGCCACGTACGCGCACCTGCAGGTCGGGCCGGCCGGACGCGGCGTCGGTCACCTGCTCGGCGAACCACTCCGGGTGCTTGATCGACGAGGGGGCGTTGGTCAGGTCACGGGCCAGCCGGGTCATCTCGGCGGTGGTGCGGGCGGCGGCCAGCGTGTCGGCCAGCGCCCCCGGATCGGTCACCAGCACGTCCACCCGGGCCAGGGCGGGCCGTGGGCCGTTCTCGGTGAGGCGGAAGCGGTAAGAGCCGAGAAGCAGGCCCTCGGTCAGGCCGCGCAGCGCTGCCGTCTCGTCGGGAACCGAGATCGTGAGCTGCGTCTCATCCTTGGCGGCGCGGGCCAGCGCGGCCCCCGCGGAGCGCCAGTCGGGCTCGTCGCCGGCGCCGACCCCGAGCAGCCAGAGGCGGGTCGGGGCGCCGCCGGGGCGCAGGTGCTCGCGTACCTCGCCGGTGGCGCCGGTGAGCCGGGTCGCGGGCAGCAGGACGGTGGCCTCGGCCCGGACGTCGTCCTCGGGCGGGGACCCGGTCGGCACCAGTTCGGGCGGGGTGTCCGGCCTGCCGGGACGCACGGGAAGGACCAGGGTGTCGGGCCGGGTGGGCCCGCTCACCAGACGAATGGCCAGCACGCTGGACCGTACCTCCGAAAACGCTCTGAGCGGGACGCAACGCCGCTCGCCGGCCGATGAAGGCCCTGAGCCACCGGCCAAGCCGGTGGCTCAGGGTAGGACGAACCGTCCGCGCGGCGGACGCCGCGCGGACCGCTCCTCGAATCAGCCGGCGGCCGCCTTCAGCGCGTCACCCAGCGCGGTGGCCTCGTCGGGAGTCATCTCGACGACGAGCCGGCCACCACCCTCCAGCGGGACCCGCATGACGATGCCCCGGCCCTCCTTGGTGACTTCCAGCGGACCGTCGCCCGTCCGCGGCTTCATCGCCGCCATGTTGTCTCCCCTCAGACCTACACCAGGGTCGGTGGGTTGCCCCACAGCCACTTCGCCATCGCCGCCCGCGGACGTCGCGGAGGCGTCGACAGACGATTTTCCCTGATGAACACCGCCGGACCCAAACCGAAGCAGCATTGATGTAACAGCATCTAGCTTATCTTGGATAGGCCTGTCACAATGTGCGGTCATGCAGGCACGGTCGGCACTCTTCGACCTGTACGGCGACCACCTCCGCGCCAGGGGTGGCCGCGCACCGGTCGCCGCCCTGGTCAAGCTGCTGGCGCCACTCGGGATAGCCCCACCGGCGGTACGCACCGCGGTCTCCCGGATGGTCCGCCAGGGCTGGCTGGAACCGCTCCGGCTCGCCTCCGGACCGGGCTATTCGATCACGCCGAAAGCGGGCCGTCGACTCGACGAGGCGGCCTCCCGGATCTACCGGACCGGTCGGCACAGTTGGGACGGACGGTTCGATCTTCTCGTCCTCGTGGCGCCCGCCTCGCGGCGGGACCGGCAGCGGCTCGCCGCCAACCTCACCTTCCTCGGCTACGGCACCCTCGACGACTGCACCTGGGTGGCCACCCGCCCGGGTGAGGACGTCGACCTGCTGCTCGCCGAGGCGGGCGTGCGGTTCGAGCGGTTCACCGCCGCGCACGCCGCCGGCACCCCCGGAGCGATGGGCGTGGTCCGCCGGGCCTGGGACCTGGCCGAGATCGGCCGGGCGTACGAACGCTTCGTCGCCGAGCAGAAGCCGTTGCTCTCGGGCGTCACCGTCCGCAGCGGCGACGAGGAGGCGTACGCGGCCCGGTTCCGGCTCGTGCACGCGTGGCGTACCTTCCTGTTCCGGGACCCGCAACTGCCCCCGGCGCTGCTGCCCGAGCGCTGGCCGGGCACCAGCGCGGCCGGGTTCTTCGACCGCCACGCGGCCCGGCTCCGGCCGGCCGCCGACCGGTACGTCGAGCAGTGCCTCGACGCCAGCAACCGCCTCGCCCGACAGAAGGGTCGTTAGAAACGTGACCGAGCCGCTGCTCGTCGACCGCACCGACGCCGTCGTCACCCTGACGCTGAACCGCCCGACGGCGATGAACTCGCTCGACGTGACCCTCAAGGAGGCGCTGCGGGACGTCCTGGCCGAGTTGGAGACCGACCGCTCCTGCCGGGCGGTCGTGCTGGCCGGCGCGGGCGGCTCGTTCAGCGCCGGGCAGGACCTGCGGGAGCACGTGCGGACGCTGGAGTCGGCGGACGCCCGGCCGCTCGACACGGTGCGGGCACACTACAACCCGATCGCCGCCCGGCTGGCCAACCTGCCCAAGCCGGTCGTCGCGGCGGTACGCGGGATGGCCGCCGGCGCGGGCGCGTCGCTGGCGTTCCTGGCCGACTTCCGCATCGGCGGCCCGAAGACCCGCTTCCTGATGGCGTTCGCCGGCGTCGGGCTCGCCGCCGACACCGGCGCCTCCTGGACGCTGCCCCGTCTGGTCGGCCACGCCAAGGCGGTCGAGCTGCTCATGCTCGCCGAGCCGGTCGGCGCGGCGGACGCCTGCCGGCTGGGCCTGCTCACCCGGCTGGTGGACGACGACGAGCAGGTGCTGCCGTCCGCGCAGGAGCTGGCCGCCCGGCTCGCCGCCGGCCCGACCGTCGCCTACGGGGCGATCAAGCGGCAGCTCTCCGTCGCCGACGCCGGCACGCTGGCCGAGGCGCTGGCCGCCGAGGCGCAGGCCCAGGCGATCTGCGGGGCCACCAGCGACCACAAGGCCGCGACGATCGCCTTCGTCAACAAGCAGAAGCCGGTCTTCGAGGGCCGCTGACCGCCGTCAGTCGTCCTCCTCCGGATCCTGGTTGGCCTCGACGCCGAGCACGAACGCCTGCATGGCCAGCTCGTCGCCGGAGGGCGAGACGAACGCCGGCAGCTCACGCGGGCCCAGCTCCTGCACGTAGGACCAGAAGATCCGGACCGCCTCGGCCCGCGAGGCGGCCTCGATCGGCAGGTCGAGGCTGACCAGCCAGGTGCGCCGGGCCGGCGGCGGCCCGAGCCGGTCGGCCAGCGCCCGCCACCGCGCCGCATCGAGCGCGACGACCGGGCCGTCCGGGGTCGGGCCGTCGACCGGCACCGGCTCGTCGAGCGCCCGCCGGGTGTACGTCACCACGAGCGCCCCGGGCACCGTGTCGGACTGCGGATCGTCCGGGTCCTCCCGGCCCCCGACACCGGCCCGCGCGACCCGGCCGAGCGCCACCAGCCGCAGCGGCTCCCCGATCAGCACCGCCACCCGGTCATCCGGGCGGGGCCGGGCTGCCGCCGGCGACCCGGTCAGCTCCAGCACGTCGTGGTGCACCAGCCGTTCGGCCTGGTAGCGCTCGTCGGGCAGCAGCACCGCCCAGGCGCCCGGCGTGGTGTCACCGTCGGTCGTGCCGCCCGTCCGCGGCTCGGTGTCGGTCATGCCCCAATCCCATCACGCCGGCGCGTCAGCGCTCGGCCCGGTCGCCGTTCACGCGACGGTCGGGTCGCCGCTCACGTGGCAGTCGGCGAGGTGGTCGTCCACCATGCCGGTAGCCTGCATGAGCGCGTAGGCGGTGGTCGGGCCGACGAAGCGGAAGCCCCGCTTCTTGAGCGCCTTGGCCATCGCGGTGGACTCCGCGGTGAGCGCCGGCACGAAGGCGTTCGAGTGGGGGCGCGCCGGCCGGGGCGAGGGCGCGAACGACCAGAGCAGCGCGGAGAGACCCTCGGGCAGTTCGAGCGCGGCGCGGGCGTTGGCGATGGCCGCCTCGATCTTGGCCCGGTTGCGCACGATCCCGGCGTCGGCCAGCAGCCGGGCCACCTCGGGCTCGCCGTAGCCGGCCACCTTCTCGATCCGGAACCTGTCGAAGGCGAGCCGGAACGCCTGCCGCTTGCGCAGGATGGTCAGCCAGGACAGGCCGGACTGGAACGCCTCCAGCGTCAGCCGCTCGTAGAGCGCGTCGTCGCCGCGCAGCGGCCGGCCCCACTCCTCGTCGTGGTAGGCGGCGTAGTCGGGGGTGCTCGCGCCCCACGCGCAGCGGGGCAGCCCGTCGGCGCCGGTCACCAGGTCAGTCACGCCGTACACGGTAGGTCAGGGCACCGACAGCCCGGTTGTTCGGCTCGGCCCGCTCAGGGCAGGCGGCCCTGCTCGACCAGCCGGGCGAAGCGCTTCAACGCCTGGGTCAGGCTGAACTTCGAGCCGGGCCAGAGCACCGGCCAGGCCACCCGGCCGGCCGCCCCGCCCGGCAGGTGGAACCACTCGTGCCAGACCACCTGGGTGCGGTCGCGGTCCATCGGGGTGCACCGCAGCACGCCCGGCCCGCGCAGCAGCCGACCGCAGTGCACCACCCCGACCTCGTACGGCGCGTCGACCCGGACCACCCGCATCTCGTCGCGCAGCGCGGCCGGCCCGAGCGCGGTGACCGCCTCGATCAGGCTCCCCTCACCGCCGTCGCCCTCGACCACCCGGACCGTGGTGAGGGGGATCCAGTCGGACTGCCGTTCCCACGCGGTCAGCGCGGCGAACACCCGCTCGGCCGGCGCGTCGACGATCACCGTGGCGGTGACCTCGGCGGCGCCGGGCTGGGCGGCCTCGGCGAAGCCGGCGGAGCCCTCCGCGCCGGTCACGCCGACTCCGAGCGGACCGCCGGCCCGCGTTCCCGGTCCTCGTCGACTGCCGCACCGGCCGGCCCGGCGTCGGCCGCACCCGCCGGGTCGGTGGTGTCCTCCACCGCGGCGGCGGCCGGCGCCTCCGCCACGCCCGCCTCGGCGGCGACCGGTCGGCCGGTGGTCGGTGACTCAGGCGCCGACAGGTCGATGGTCACCGGCCCGGTGGCCGACGGGTCGACCTCCGACGGCTCGGCTTCCGACGGGTCGGCCCCGGTGCTGCTGGCGGCGGCCTCCTCGCGCGCCCGGCGCAGCGCGTCGGCCTCCTCCGTCCGCCCGTCCCGCAACGCGGCGTTCTCGGCCTCCAGCACGCCGATCAGCTCGGACTTGTAGCCGATGTCGTAGGCCGCCCGCCGCAGCGCGGCGTCGACCTGGGCCATCCGGTAGCCGCGCAGCGCGGTGTCGAACCGGACGTCGGTCACGTCCGACTCGTCGAGCGGGCGGGCGCCCGGCAGGGGCACGGACCGCCCGTCCGGCTCGGCCGGTGCCAGGCCCGGATCCCGACCGGAGACCAGCACCGTCACTCCGAACACCACTGCCGCGACGGTCAGCGCGACGACCAAGAGGAGCAGAACCTGACCCATGCAGAGATCGTGGCATGCGGGCCGGGATCGGGCGAGCCCTCCGCGCCCTCCGGTCCGCAAAACGCGGCGTTCCCGACGGGGTGGCGAAAGCCATCCGACCGACTCGGCACCGGTTCGGGGAGATGACCCCTTCAGCGGCACTCGGATCCCGCCACCTCCCCGAACCGGTGGAAGGACCCGGCGGCGCGACGACGTGCACCCCGACCCCGGGCCCGACCTGCCGACCTGTTGCGCAGTCGTCCCATAACGTGGGAGATGGGAGGATTCTGGCCGGGACCGTCCCGCACCAAGATCTCGGCGAGCCCACCGTGCCGGATATCGTCGGTCCGGCCGCCTGCCGGGAGACGACGAACCGCGGGGCGTCGTCGGCCGGGTAGCTCGACGGACCCGACCGGCCCGGCCGACGGCCGGGCGGGCCCGGCCCGCCCGGACAGCCGGGACGGCGCGGCAACCGGTGAGCGGCGTGGGGCTGATGAGCGGCCCCTGGGGCCGGTGGACGGCCGACGGCACGGGGTCGCACGGACGCCGACCGGGCGGTGCGGGACGCGCGGAGACGAGGAGACGGGCATGACCGGGGCGTTGCGGCTCGGTGGGCGGACCTTCGCCCCGGGTGAGCTGGTGGTGATGGCGATCGTCAACCGCACGCCGGACTCGTTCTTCGACCAGGGCGCCACCTTCGCGCAGGACAGCGCGTTACGGGCGGTCGAGCGGGCGGTCGCCGACGGGGCGGAGATCGTCGACATCGGCGGGGTGAAGGCCGGTCCGGGCGACGAGGTGGACACCGCCGAGGAGATCCGCCGAACGGTGGACACCATCGCCGCGGTCCGGTCCGCCTTTCCCGACGTGGTCGTCTCGATCGACACCTGGCGCGCCGAGGTGGCCGTGGAGGCGGTCGCGGCCGGCGCGGACCTGCTCAACGACACCTGGTCGGGGGCCGATCCGGCGCTGGCCCGGGTCGCCGCGGCGACCGGCGCCGGGCTGGTCTGCTCGCACGCCGGAGGGCTGGCGCCGCGTACCCGGCCGCACCGGGCGGCCTTCGACGACGTGGTGCGCGACGTGCTCGACACGGTCACCGGGCTGGCCGAACGGGCGGTCGGGCTCGGGGTGCGGCCCGACGGCGTGCTGATCGACCCGGCGCACGACTTCGGCAAGAACACCCGGCACTCGCTGGAGATCACCCGGCGGCTGGCCGAGCTGACCGGCACCGGCTGGCCGGTGCTTGTGGCGCTGTCGAACAAGGACTTCGTCGGCGAGACGTTGGACCTGCCGGTGCCCGAGCGGCTGGAGGGGACGCTCGCCGCCACCGCGGTCTCGGCCTGGCTCGGCGCCCGGGTGTTCCGCGCCCACCAGGTCCGCGAGACCCGGCGGGTGCTCGACATGGTGGCGTCGATCCGGGGTGACCGGCCACCGGCGGCGACCCGACGCGGGCTCGCCTAGGGTTCACGTCCAGCGCAGGACGCCACGCCGCCAGGCGTAGAGGATGCCGAGCGCGACGACCGCCACGAAGACGCCCATCTCCACCACAGTGGTCGCGCCGAACCCGGGCCGGTCGAAGACCAGCGCCCACGGGAAGAGGAAGACCGCCTCCACCGCGAACAGCACGTAGAGGTAGGCGTACACGTAGTAGCGGATCTGCATCTGGGCCCAGTCGCCGCCGACCGGGTCGAGCCCGCACTCGTACGAGGTCCGCTTGCCCCACGGCTCGGCCGCACGGGCGGGACGTAACACCCGGTTCGCCGAGAACGCCGTCACGAAGAAGAGCACGGCGGCGATCAGCAGCAGACCGAGCGTGGCGTACGAGCCGAGATATCCGGTCACGCCCGGAGCGTACCGGTCCCGTCGAGACGTCTCGGACACGTTACGAATTTGTTTCCTGACGGGACTAGTGCCAGATGGCAACGGTCCCCGAATAATGAGAACTCGTTGCAACGTCCCCCGGAGGACAGATGACCCGCCCACGTGTCCGGCCCGCACCGCGGGTCGCGCTCCGCCGTACCCTCGCGCTGTTCGCGCCCGCGCTGATCGCCGCGGCCGCAGCCGTCGTCGCGGTGGCACCGGGCTGGGCCACGGCGGCCCCGGCCGCCCCGGCCGGGGCGGTGCGACTGGCCGAGCCGGTCGACCCGGGCGACCCTGGCGACCCGGGCGGCGACCCGGGCGGCGACCCGGCGGAGCCGACACCCACCGATGACCCGGCGCCCACCACCCCGGCGGCACCGACCACCGCGCCGCCGACGGAGGACGCACCGGCGCCCACCACCCCGGCGGCGCCGACCACCACCGCGGCTACGACGCCTCCGACCACGGCCCCGGCGACGACCCCCACCACCGCGCCGGCCACCACCGCCCCGCCGCCGCCGGGCCGGCCGCCCGTGCAGCCGCCACCGCCGCCGCGCACCCAGCCGGCCGGCGGGCCGCTCGGGGTGCAGGTCACCACCGAGGACGTGGTGCTGACGCCCGACTACTGGAACGCCGACGACACGGTGACCACGCTGCGGGTGACGGTGACCAACACCGGTGCGCGGGAGGAGCAGGTCAGCCTCGGCTACACGCTGCCGGCCGGGCTGACCGACGGCGGCACGCCCGGCTGCGTCGCCGCCGGCGACGGCAACCACCGCTGCGGCGGGTGGGTCGCCGCGCCGGGCGCCCGGTTCAGCGCCACCATCCGGGTCCGGGTCGCCGGAGACGCCTGGCGAACCATGCCGCTGAGCGGGTCGGTCCAGGTCACCGCCGTCGCGCCCGGTGTCGACGGCGCGGCGTACGACGACGAGGGTTTCGCGGTGCTCTTCCCGCCCGGGCCCCCGGTGCCCGGCATCTCGCTGCGCGCCGACGAGGTCGTCTTCGACATCAGCGGCGCGCCGAGCACGCTCAACGTGCGGCTGGACAACACCGGTGAGGTCGACGCCGCCGGCCGGGTGGAGGTGCTCCTCCCGGGCGGGGTGACGGTGAGCGGCGACGGTTGCGTCCCGGCGGCGCCGGACCGGACCCGGTGCGAACTCGGCACGCTGCCGGCCGGCCGGACCGCGACCCTGCGACTGCCGGTCACCGCGTCGGCGGAGGCGCAGCGCATGGCGCCGCTCGCCGGAGCGGTGATCGGCCGGTTGGCTCCGCGCAGCGGGCGCGAGCGGCAGGTGCAGATGAGCTTCCGGATCAGCGCGGCGGCGGCACAGTCCACCGCGGCGGCCGGGGCGCCCGCCCCGACCGGGTCCCAGGGCGTGCTGGCCTCGTCCGGCCGGGCCGGCGACGACGACACCCCGGCGCGGCGCATCGCGATCGCCCTGATCGTCATGTCGGGACTGCTTGTGGTGTTCGCGCTGGCGTTGGCCACCCGTTCCCTGCGGCGTCGCAGCGACATCACCGTCCCGGAGCCGACGACGGACCGCTGACCCACCCCCTAAATGTGGTGACCTGGATTACGGGGTGCGGTACTAAAGCCTGCAAAGCAGGGCATACACCGGCCGAATCGAGTCCCACACGTCGGACCTCCACCAAGGCGGCCCTAACCGTCCGACGTAGGCTCTGTCGTGAGAATCGGAGCGGGCCGTGCCGCCGGGGGTGACGGCGCTCAGCGAAGCGAGGTGCGGGAGTGACCAAGCAGATCCGTCAGCTGGACCGGGTGGTCATCCGGTTCGCCGGCGACTCCGGCGACGGCATGCAACTCACCGGCGACCGGTTCACCTCGGAAACGGCGCAGTTGGGCAACGACATCTCCACCCTGCCCAACTTCCCGGCCGAGATCCGCGCCCCCGCCGGCACGCTGCCGGGCGTGTCGAGCTTCCAGGTGCACTTCGCCGACTACGACATCCTGACCCCCGGCGACGCGCCGAACGTGCTGGTGGCGATGAACCCGGCCGCGCTCAAGGCCAACCTGGCGGACCTGCCGCGCGGGGCGGACATCATCGTCAACACCGACGAGTTCACCCGGCGCAACCTGGCCAAGGTCGGCTACGCGAACAGCCCGCTGGACGACGACTCGCTCGCCGGCTACGCGGTGCACCCGGTGGCGCTCACCTCCATGACGGTCGGCGCGCTGGCGGAGCACGAGGTGTCCAAGAAGGACGCCGAGCGGGCCAAGAACATGTTCGCGCTCGGGCTGTTGAGCTGGATGTACTCCCGCCCCTACGAGTCGACGCTGCGGTTCCTGGAGCGCAAGTTCGCGGCCCGGCCGGAGCTGGTGGCGGCGAACGTCGCCGCGTTCCGGGCCGGCTGGAACTTCGGCGAGACCACCGAGGACTTCTCCGTCCGCTACGAGGTCAAGCCGGCGCGGATGCTGCCGGGCACCTACCGCAACATCACCGGCAACGCGGCGCTGTCGCTGGGCCTGGTGGCGGCCGGGGTCCGCTCGGGGCTGCCGGTGTTCCTCGGGGCATACCCGATCACCCCGGCGTCGGACATCCTGCACGAACTCAGCAAGCACAAGAAGTTCGGCGTGGTCACCATGCAGGCCGAGGACGAGATCGCCGCGGTCGGCGCGGCGCTGGGCGCGTCGTACGGCGGGTCGCTGGGCGTGACCACCACCAGCGGTCCCGGTGTGGCGCTGAAGAGCGAGACGATCTCCCTGGCGGTTGCGCTGGAACTGCCGCTGGTCATCGTCGACGTGCAGCGGGCCGGGCCGTCCACCGGCATGCCCACGAAGACCGAGCAGGCCGACCTGAACATGGCCCTGTACGGCCGGCACGGTGAGGCCCCGGTCGCGGTGATCGCGCCGAAATCGCCGTCGGACTGCTTCCACGCCGCGCTGGAGGCGGCCCGGATCGCGCTCACCTACCGCACCCCGGTCATCCTCCTGTCGGACAACTACGTGGCGAACGGCTCCGAGCCGTGGCTGCTGCCGGACGTCGAGTCCCTGCCCGACCTGCGGGTCGAGTTCGCCACCCGGCCCAACGGCGAGGACGGCACCACCTTCCTGCCCTACCTGCGCGACCCGCGCACCCTGGCCCGCCCGTGGGCGGTCCCCGGCACGCCCGGGCTGGAGCACCGGATCGGCGGCCTGGAGAAGGCCGACAAGACCGGCGACATCTCGTACGACCCGACGAACCACGACTTCATGGTCCGGACCCGGGCGGCCCGGATCGAGACCATTGCGGTGCCGGACGTCGAGGTGGAGGACCCGGACGGCGACGCCCGGGTGCTGGTGCTCGGCTGGGGCTCGACGTACGGGCCGATCGGCGCCGCCTGCCGGGGGCTGCGCCAGCGCGGGCTCCCGGTGGCCCAGGCGCACCTGCGGCACCTGGCTCCGATGCCGGCCAACCTCGGCGAGGTGCTGCGCTCCTACGACAGGGTGGTCGTTCCCGAGATGAACCTCGGCCAGCTCGCCCACGTGATCCGGGCGCGGTACCTGGTCGACGCGATCGGCTACAACCAGGTCCGCGGCCTGCCGTTCACCGCCGCCGAGCTGGAGACGATGTTGGAAGAGGTCCTGAAGAATGTCTGAGCCCGTCGCCCTGAAGCTCACCGCCAAGGACTTCAAGTCCGACCAGGAGGTGCGCTGGTGCCCCGGCTGCGGCGACTACGCCATCCTGGCGGCCGTGCAGGGCTTCATGCCGGAGCTGAACATCGCCCGGGAGAACACCGTCTTCATCTCGGGCATCGGCTGCTCGTCCCGCTTCCCGTACTACATGAACACGTACGGCATGCACTCGATCCACGGCCGCGCCCCGGCGATCGCCACCGGCCTCGCGGTGTCCCGGCCGGACCTGTCGGTCTGGGTGGTCACCGGCGACGGTGACGCGCTCTCCATCGGCGGCAACCACCTGATCCACGCGCTGCGCCGCAACGTCAATCTGAAGATCCTGCTGTTCAACAACCGGATCTACGGCCTGACCAAGGGTCAGTACTCGCCGACGTCCGAGGTTGGCAAGATCACCAAGTCGACGCCGGTCGGCTCGGCGGACGCCCCGTTCAACCCGCTCTCGCTGGCGCTCGGCGCCGAGGCCACGTTCGTGGCCCGGACCCTCGACTCGGACCGCAAACACCTCCAGTCGGTGCTGCGGGCCGCCGCCGAGCACAAGGGCTCCGCGTTCGTGGAGATCTACCAGAACTGCAACATCTTCAACGACGGGGCGTTCGAGCCGTTGAAGGAGCCGGCCACCCGGGACGACTTCCTGATCCGGCTGGAGCACGGGCAGCCGATCACGTTCGGCGCAGACGGGCAGTTCTGCGTCGTCCACCCGCCGGGCGGCTTCGGGCTGGAGGTGCGGGAGACCGCGGCCACCCCGGCCGGGGAGATCGTGGTGCACGACGCGACGGTCGCCGACCCGGCGTACGCGTTCGCGCTGTCCCGGCTGCCCGGTCCGGACCTGCGCAACACTCCGCTCGGGGTGTTCCGCGCGGTGCGACGCCCCGCCTACGACACCGTGGTGCAGGAGCAGGTCGCGGCGGCGCGCGCCGGCGTCGACCAGACCCCGGAGCAGCAGCTTTCCGCGCTGCTCGGCAGCGGCGACACGTGGACCATTCTCTGACCCGTCCCTGATCCGCCGACGCGAGGGCGGGCCGTTCCCCGGGGAACGGCCCGCCTTCGCGGTCACGCGGTGCCGGTCAGACGCCCGCCGCGACGGGTGCCCACAGCTCGTCGATGGCCCGTTCGGCCGCCGCGAGGCTCGCCTCGTGCAGCGGGATCAGCTCGGCCATGGCGGGCTTGACCGGGGCGAGGGTCAGCTCGGTCGAGATGAACCGCGGCTTCAGGCCGGTCATGGAGACGCCGTGCGGGAGCCACGGCTCGGCGTGGTCCCAACCCGCCCGCGGGGTGCCTGCGCCGTAGCCGCCGCCCCGGGTGGTGAAGACGACGAACTCGCGACCGCCGAGCAGCCCGGCCCCGGTGTCCGGGTCGACCGCGAGGCCGGGCGCGATCAGGTGGTCGACCCACGCCTTCACGCTGCTCGGCGGGCCGAAGTTGTAGAGCGGCAGGCCGAGCAGGACCGTGTCGGCGGCCGTCACCTCCGCCACCAGTTCCTCGGTCAGTCGCCAGGACGCGCGCTGCTCGGGGGTGTGCTGGTCCGGCGGCACCGCGCGGGCGAGCCCGCCGGCGGCGTCCAGGTGCGGCAGCGGGTCCCGGGCGAGGTCCCGGTAGGTGACCGTGCCCCCGGGATGGGCGGCCTGCCAGGCGGCGGCTGCCCGGGCGGTGAGGCGTCGGCTGACCGATGCCTCGCCGGTGATGCTCGAGTCGATGTGCAGCAGGTGCGCCATTGGTTGCTCCTCCGCAGATGGTTTGTGTAGCACCAACCATTTATAGCAGGGGGATGTTCCTCGGTCCGCGTAGACTGGGTCACATGTCAGCCGGGCCCGCCGACGAGTCGGAGCGCCGCTCCGGGCCACTGCTGCAACACCTGGCCCGGCGGATGCTGCTGCGCTCGGAGTCGGCGCTGACCCCGCTCGGGCTCCGCCCCCGGCACCTGGTGGCGCTCACCGTGCTGCGCGACTCGGACGGCATCAGCCAACAGGGGTTGGCCGGCACGCTCCAGATCGACGGCACCAACGTGGTCGGGCTGCTCAACGACCTCGAAGCGGCCGGCCTGGTCGAGCGGCGCCGCTCGCCCGAGGATCGCCGCCGACACGTGGTGAGCCTGACCATGGCGGGCACGAAACGGCTCCGCGAGGCCGAGTGCGCGCTCGCCGACGCGGAGGACGACGTGCTCGGCGCCCTGACGCCGGACGAACGCGACCAGCTCTACGACCTGTTGCGACGGGCCAGCCAGGGCTGCGCGCCACCGTGCGCCGGGGCGGTCGAGCCCGCCTGCTGAGTGGAAAGGCGGGGCCCTCTTGACGCCTCCGGCAGGGGCCGGCGCCCGGCTCGACGACGGGCAGCCGCGGTTCAGACGGTGGTGGTCGCCTGGGGCCGGTCGTCGCGGACGTGGACCAGCATGTCGCCGGTCTCGATCGTCGCCGCGGCCCGGTCGTTGAGCGTGACCACCTTGCCCCGGCGGACCAGCGCGATGACCAGTGACTCCAGCTCACGTGGTGAGCGGCCCACCTCGCTGCGCTCGGCCGAGCGCATCGCCAGCGCCATGCCCTGCCCGGGGGTGAGCAGGTCCTCCACCACGTCGATCAGCGGCGGGGCCGAGGTGGAGAGCCCGAGCAGCCGGCCGGCGGTCGCCGACGAGACGATCACGTGGTGCGCTCCGCTCTGCTTGAGCAGCGGCGCGTTCTCCGCCTCCCGGACCGCCGCGATGATCCGCACCTGACCGGCGGTGAGCTGCCGGACGGTCAGCGCCACCAGCACCGAGGCGTCGTCGCTGTCGGTCGCGATGATGACCGCTTTGGCGGTGCGGACATGCGCCTCCTCCAGCACGGAGGAGCGGGTCGCCGACCCCTCGATCGTCACCAGGCCGTTCGAGGTGGCCTGGCGCAGCGCCGGGCCGCTCCGCTCGACCACCACGATCTTGGACTTGTCGGCCCCGTTCTCCAGCAGCGCGGAGACCGCGCTGCGGCCCTTGGTGCCGTAGCCGCAGATGATGACGTGGTCCTTCACGGTTCTCCTCCACCGCGACAGGCGACGGCCGGTCCGGTACTGCTCGGTCAGGACTTCCAGGGTGGTGCCGACCAGGATGATCAGGAAGAGCACCCGGGCGGGCGTGACGAACAGGACGTTGACCAGGCGAGCCGACGGGCTGGCCGGGGCGATGTCGCCGTAGCCGGTGGTGGAGAGCGAGACCACCACGTAGTAGAAGCAGTCGAGGAGGGTGAGCCCGTCCCCGTTGGCGTCGCGGTAGCCCTCGCGGTCGACCCAGACCACGAAGACCGTGGCGAGGACCAGCCCCAGGGCGGCGAGCAGGCGCAGACTGAGCGCGCTCAACGGCCCACGCCGTTGCGCGGGAAAATGGATCACCGTCGGTCCCGCTCCGCCACCGTCGCCTGCACGCCCTCAAGATAGCGGGTACGCCACGAGCCGGCCGGCCGGGCCGGAGACCCGCCCCCCATGCCACGAGCGGTAAGGATGCCGTCACATCCGCCGAGCGGCTGCCCCGCCCGTGTCGCCGTCGACGACGCGGATCCGATCGTCGGCCGGGCGGATGTCGTCGCCGAGCCGGCCGGCCACGCGGTCCTCCGGCGTTGATCCACCGGCGGGTCGGCACCAGGGGGTCGACCGGGCCGGTCCACGGCGCCGGAACGGGGCATGATGGGTGGGGTCGGCGAACGGCGACCGCGAGGAGGCCGGCATGTCGTTGCTGCGACGGGTGATCGGCGGGGTGCTGCGGCGGATCCGCCAGCGTCAGGGCCGCACGCTGCGCGAGGTGGCGCAGGCGGCCGGCGTCTCCCTGCCCTACCTCTCCGAGGTCGAACGCGGCCGCAAGGAGGCCTCCTCCGAGGTGCTGGCCGCGATCTGCCGGGCACTCGGCATCCACCTCGCCGACCTGCTGGAGGAGGCACGCGACGAGCTGCGCCGGGAGCGGCCCACGCCGGTGCGCTCCGCGGTTCCGCTGGCCCGAATCGACCGGGCGCCCGCGACCCGCGGCGGGCCGCCGCTCCGGGTCGGCCCACCCCGGCTGCACGCCACCCGCCGCCCGGCCGGCCCGAACGCACCGCATCTCGCCCGTCCGATCACACCCGCGGCACCGCACGCCACCCGCCCGGCCGCGCCGGTCCCGCTGTTCGGCGGCGAGCTGCGTCCGCTGGGCCCGGCCCCCACACCGGTCGGCCCGCCGCTCCGCCACGGCGCGCCGGAGCTGATCGGCACCGGCACCCGGATCTGGTTGATCCCGACGCCTATCGTGCGCCCGCGTCCGCGTACCTCACCTGCGCTGGCGCGGCGACGGGCCCGCGCGGCCGGACGGCGCCCGGTCGCGGCGTAGCGCCCACGGTCCGCCGGGCGGGGGCGCCGTCGCTGCGGACGGACGCCGGGCCGCGCGGGGGCCGGACGAGCCGGGCCGGCGCGACGCCGCGCGCCGTCGGTGCGGACGGACGCCGGGTCGCGCGGGGTGGTCGGACGACGGGACGGGGCGCGGCCTCGATCCGCCTCCGGCTTCTGCCGAGGGCGGATCTGCCCGGGGCAGAAAGCCTGGGCCGGGCGGGCCGGCCCGGCGGACGCTGGAGTCCGCCGGCACGCCGGGCGGTCCCCCGCCCACCGGCGCTACGGAGGTGGGCGGTCATGGGTGGCATCTGGATGCGGGACGACGGGCAGCCGGCCTTCGGCGACCGGGTCTTCGAGCGGCTGCTCAAGGAGCGGATCATCTTCCTCGGCACCGAGGTCACCGACGCGTCGGCGAACCAGATCTGCGCGCAGATCCTGCTGCTCGCGGCCGAGGACGCGGAGCGGGACATCTTCCTCTACATCAACTCGCCGGGCGGCTCGGTCAGCGCCGGCATGGCCGTCTACGACACCATGCGGTACGTCCGCAACGACGTGGCGACGCTGGCGCTCGGGATGGCCGGCTCGATGGGACAGTTCCTGCTCTGCGCCGGGGCGGCGGGCAAGCGGTTCGCGCTGCCGCACTCGCGGATCATGATGCACCAGCCCTCCGGCGGGATGGGCGGCACGGCCGCCGACATCACCATCCAGGCCGAGAACATGCTGCACGTGAAGCGCACCATGCAGGAGCTGATCGCCGAGCACAGCGGGCACACGCTGGAGGAGATCCAGCGCGACTGGGACCGGGACCGCTGGTTCACCGCCGAGGAGGCCCGCGAGTACGGCCTGGTCGACCAGGTGCTCTACCGGGTCGACCAGCTCGCGACCTGATCGGGTGCGGCCCGGCCGGTGTCGTGCCGGCCGGGCCGCCGCCGGTCACGGGTAGCTGATCACCGGGCTGGTGCCGTACGAGCCGACCACCGGGGTGCCGGCCTCGTTGATGGTGCGCTCGATCCCGCCGCTGCCGTCCAGGAACACCGTGATCGCGTCGTGGAACCGCACCCCGGCCCGGCGCGGCGCCTCGATCGCCCGGTCACAGCGGATGTCCACGCCCTGGTTGAAGTAGGCGTAGACGCCCAGCCCCCACGCCTCATGGTGGCGGACGTGCGGGGCCACCCGGTAGGAGGCCCAGCCGTCACCGGTCGGGCTGCGCCAGGCGGCCTGGCTGGGCGGGTCGTAGGGCAACTCGCTCTGGTAGAACACCGTCCGGCCGCGCTCGCCGTTCCACACCGTCTGCCAGCGCTGGTAGTGCTCGACGAAGAGCCCGTACGCGGTCACGTCGTCGCCGTTGACCAGCACGCCGGTGTCGGCGGTGTTGACCGTCCAGCCGATGGTGCCCGGCTTGCCGTGGTCGCCCCGCCAGGCCCAGATGTTGTCGATGAGCGTGTGCCGGCTGTTCACCACCAGGCTGGTCACCGCGCGGCCGGCGTACGGGCCGCCGATGCGGAAGAAGACGTCCTGGAGGGAGATCGGGTTGCCCGCGTGCGACCGGTGGCAGTGCCGCCCGCCGACCTCGACCAGCACCTCGGACTCGACCGGACCGGCGTCGACGAGCACCCCGGCGATCCGTACCCCGTCGACGTCCTCGATTCGCAGCGCCGCGTCGCCGGCGACCGGCGCGAGGCTGGGCATGCCGAGACCGAGCACGACGGTGTTCGGCCAGCGGACCCGCAGCGCCCGGTCCAACCGGTAGACGCCGGGGGTGAGCAGCAGGTGCCGACCCCGGGCGAGTTCGGCGTTGATCCGCTTCGCCGAGTCGGTGGGCCGGGCGAGGAAGAAGTCGGTAAGCGGCAGCGAGGGCGTGGGCGCGCCGCCGGCGGCCCAGGTGGTGCCCGCGGTGTCGCGGCGCAGTCGGGGCACCGCGACCCGCCAGCGGCCCGCGTCGTCGACGAAGAGGTACGGCTTCTCCCGGATCACCGGGCTGGTCGGCAGCGTGGTGTAGGGCGGGTCGGGGAAGCCCTGCGCGGGCGCGCCGATCACCCCGGAGAAGACCTGGTTCCACACCCCGTTGGTCCAGTCGCCGCCGAGTTCGCTGTCCCGGGTGAGCCACTGCTGCTGGGAGCCGTTGATGGTGACGTCGTCCACCTTGGAATCGGCGATGAAGCCGCCGCTGGAGTAGCCGCCGTTGCCGGGTTCCAGCCAGAGGACGCCCTTGACGTGCACCCGGCGCATCGGCGACGCCTGGGAGACGGCCCACTGGTTCGACCAGTCGGTGGGGGTGACGGCGAGGTTCTCGGCCGAGCGCCAGAAGTTGGTCAGCGCGGAGATGCCGGCCGGCGAGTTCGGGTCGGGTTGGCCGACCACCCGGACCGCGCCGTGGATCTCCACGTCGTCCGGGTGGGCACCGAGGCCGGCGACGGTGGTGTAGTAGCCGAGCCGGGCGTCCACCTCGTAGCGGCCGGGCTTGAACAGCACGGCGTACCGGTCGAGGCCCATCTCGTTGTGCTCCTGGGCGGTGAAGAGCCGGTCCAGGGTGGACTGGATCTCCGCAACCGGGGTGCTCGGGTCGTAGACGAAGACGTTGGGGCCGAAGTCGGGCTCGCCGGCGGGTCGGTGGGGCCGCGCGGTCGGGGACGCGGCGGCAGCACCGGCCGGAAGGCCGAGGGCGGTGAGCGAGGCCGCCGAGGCGGTGAGCGTGAGGAAGCGGCGGCGGGAGGGGTCGGGTGATCGCATCTGCCTGCCTTGTTCGGTGAGGGGACGGAGAGCGCTCTCTGGCCGTTCCTACCTCATCACCGTCGATCCCGCCAGACTTCCGGGTTCCGGAACCGGGAAACCACGCAACGCCGACCGGCGCTCCGGCACCCGGCCCGCCGCGTTGCCTCAGGCGCGCTCGGCGCGCTGCTTCACGAGGTCGTCGACCAGGGCCTCGACGTAGTCGGCGGTCTCCTCCCAGCGGGTCACCGCGACGCTGCGGATGCCCATGGCCTTGACCGGGTAGTCGTTGCCGCCCACGTCGAGCCGGTCCCCCACGAACAGCACGTTGTCGATCTTCAGGTCGAGGTGCTCCAGCAGCTTCCGCATGCCGTACGCCTTGTCCACGCCCTTGCGCGTCACGTCGATCGAAGTCGAGCCGCCGCCACGGACCTCCAGGTCGGGCAGCTTCGCGGCGACCGCGTCGCGCAGCCGCTTCTTCTTGCTCCCGTCCGGGTCCCAGCCGTACTTCTCGGCCGGCGGGGCGGACTGCCCCAGCGCGGAGAACGTGATCTGACTGCCCCGGTCCTCGACGATGTCGCCCCAGGTCTTCGCCTCCCACAGCCCGAGCGCCTGCGCCGACTCGGTCAACGCGGCGATCACCCGCGCCTTGTCGGCCCCGCTCAGGTCCTCCGCGTAGACCAGCCGCCAGTCGCCGGACGACCAGCGGTAGTAACGGGTGCCGCAGGTCGGCATCAGGTGCAGCCGGTCGCACTGCTCCTCGGTGAGGTCGAGATGGGCCAGCACCTGCGACTGGAACTGCTCGAACCGACCACCGGAGATGATCAGGACATCCACCTCGGCGAGCAGGTGACCGAGCAGCTCCGCCATCCGACGATCGATCCGGGACTTGGAAATCGCCAGGGTGTCGTCGAGGTCGAACGCCACCACTCGAAGATCGTTCACGCAAACCTCATGTGTCGTCGCGGACGGGCCGGGACTAGCAGGGTACCGGTGTGACCTGGCACCCGCCGGAGCGCCCAGGAACTCGGCCTATTGACGGAGCGTAACAAGGCGGCCACGCCCGATGGCCCGGAAGGCGGTCGACATCCGTTCCGTCGACGCCGACGGTGAACGGATGCGACCGGAGGAGACCCGGGACGACAAGGCCATCTGACGCTACGACACGCCGGGGCCCGGATTTCGCGCCGGAGGTGCTCGGCCTCGCCGCCGACGCCGAACCCGCCCGGCACGATGGCGCCGGCCAGTCAACGACCACCACCGGGATCTGGGCCACGTCGGCCTTCGCCCGTAGCTGCTCCTCCATCGGTACGGAGATCCCGCTGACCCACCCGACCTCAGGGCCCGGCCGTTCCCGGCGAATGCGGCGAACCTGCCTGGTCAACCACACCATGACGTGCTGCGGCACCGGCTGGCGTCGCAGCACCACCTGATCGGCGAGCTGGCCGGCTCCACCCGGCAGACCCCACCGCGGTCGAGCCGCTGCCGCAGGCGACCGCCACCCGAGATCAACGCCTCGGCGCCTGTTGACAGCGTCGTCGGGCAGCTCGACCGCCTAGCCTGTACGCATGTTCGACTCAGCGCTGGTCAATCTCTACACCGCCGACATCGAGGCGGGCATCCGCTTCTACCGGGACCTGCTCGGCTTCACCGAGACCTTCCGGACCCCCGCCGGGGCCGTCCCGGAGCACGTCGAACTCCGGTTGGGCGGGTGCACCCTCGGGCTCGGCACGACCGAGGCGGCACGCAGGGCCCACGGCGTCACGGCCGAACCCGGACGCCCTGCCATGGCGCTGGTGGTCTGGACGCACGACGTCGACGCCGCCTTCGCGCGGCTGACCGCCGCCGGCGCGCCGGCAGTCCGATCTCCCCACGACTCCGGCAACGACAACCGCAACGCCCTGCTCCGCGACCCGGACGGCAACCTCGTGGAGATCGTCTCGAAGATCAGGTGAGCGCTCCGGTACTCGTACCGCGACGTGACCGGTAGGACCGCGCCCGCGGTCGGCCGACCCGGCGGTATCGCCGCCGACCCGGCGGAAGGGCTGGCCGGTGACCGTCGCCGCTGGTGCGCGAACCGGCGCCGGACCCAGGCCGATGATCCGGCCGGCGAGCGCACCGGCGTCAGCTCCGACATCTGGTACGAGGTCGTGCTCCACAACGGCCGGACCGGCTACCTCTGCGGGGGTATATGTCGCTCCGCAGTACCGCGGGGGCATCAACCTCCCGCTGACTGAAGCTCTGCTCGCAGTGCCCGCGCAGGCAAAAACCTGATCGCAGACAGATGCGATCGGGGTGGGGACAAAGGGGAATCACGAACGAGCACTTCGATTGCTGAACCAGATTGCTGCTGGTCAAGGCTTCGCATTGGGGGACTGTACAAATAACGGCTGATCGACCGATCAAGGGAGAGACGCCAGATGACGACCGAGACCACCGTGGGACAGCCGGCCGCTGAGCCGTCGG
>NZ_JBFAGS010000005.1:0-335434 GCF_040653835.1 Micromonospora sp. NPDC050980
AGCATGGCGAGGCTCCCGGTCGGGGCTTCGAGTCTTGGTCGACAGCTGTCCTACCTGGAGCCTCGCATCCATCGATCACCGGGCCTGCCGCACCCGTCCTGAGCTGCAAGATCAGCTTGGAAAAGGCTCAATCATGTAGCGGCACCCTGCTCGTGGGCCACGTCCGCAGCGTCGGTGGCGCCGTCGCCGTCGATGAGCCAGGCGAGCATGCCGCGGTGGCCGACGCGGTCCTCGTTCGCCCGCTGGCCGCCGGAGTGGTGACGGCTTCTCGCACCTTCATGGCTGCTCACTTCTCACGCCACAGTCGCGTTACCTTCGCAGCTCAGCGGCGCAGGCGGCGGGAGCACTCGCCGTCGTGGCCGTCGCGGAGCACGCAGCGCCGCCCGCCCGGCATCCGCAGATCGCAGAAGACCCGGTGCCGCAGGAACTGCTTGTCCTCCTCGGAGACCGTCATCTCCCCCGGGTCCATCATCGGCAGCACGGTGATCCACCGGCCGACGACCCGGGCCAGGCGCTGCGCGGCCGGCAGGTCGGCGGCGACAACGGGCAGGTGGATCACGTACCGCCCGCTCACCGCCGACCACCCTCGGCCTGCTCGGACTGCCACCGACGCAGCGCGACCTCGATCCGCAGCGTCTCCCGCCGGCTCTGCGCCAGCGCGTCGTGGACGGCAGCCATGTCGACGGCGACCCGGTCGAGGAAGGCGTACACCTCATCGGGGTTGAGGCCGCGGTGCCCGAGCCGGGCGGGCGCGAAGCGGCGCTCACGCACCTGCCACGGCAGCAGACTGGGGTACGCGCGGGAGCGGTACGTCGTCCCGGCGACCTCGGGGAACGGCCTCTGCTTGCGGACGCTCATCAGTGCCTGCCTTCCTGGTCGTGGATGGGTGGGTCCACCCGCCCTCCCCGCACGGGCGGACCCACCCCGCCCGAACACCGCAGCTTCGCTCAGCGGTACGGCATCCGGGCTGGCCGGTGTTGGGTGGTCTGGGGAGCGCGGCGGCCGATTAGGGGGTACCTCGGCCACCGCACTGGCCATCCTGGGACAGTTCCCGGTGAATGAGCAACACTTGCGGCCACGATTTCCCCGGTCTGCGCCGATTTTCTTTTCCGCAGCCGCGAGACGTTCCACGGGAAGGCCCGGCAGCGTTGCGCAACGGAAGAGTCAGCCGCCCTTGGGAATTGCGCGGTGATGGCTGTTGTCGGGGGCGTCTTGTATGGTCAGACGCGTGAGTCGCTTCGTCAGCACGAAGCGCAAGACAAGCACTTCTCAGCTAACCGTTCCACGTTTCACCGATGGCGTCCGGATGTAACAAACGCAACACGGAGAGGGGTAGCCGATGGCCGACGACATGGGCTCGACAGTTCCCAGGCGACAGCTCGGGCGAGCGCTACGCGACCTGCGCACTGAAGCCCGCATGACCCTCGACGGCGCGGCCGAGGCCATGCAGTGCAGCCGGCAGAAGATGTGGCGCATCGAGACCGGCCTCGGCCCCACCCGCGCCGTCGACGTCAAGGCCATGTGCGAGCTGTACGCCGCCACCCCCGAGCTGACCAGCGTCCTCGTCGCCCTGGCCAACGAGACCAAAGCCAAGGGCTGGTGGCACTCCTACGGCGACGCCATCCCCGACTGGTTCGAGCTGTACATCGGCTTGGAATCCGCCGCAGCGTTCATTCGTCGCTTCGACGAAGCGCTGATCCCTGGAATTCTTCAGTCACGTGCCTACGCCTTGGCGGTCTATCAGCACAGGCACGAAGTGACGGAAGAGGAGCGGGAGCGCCTGGTGGAGGTACGGCTACAGCGGCAGGCTCTGCTTCACCGGAGGCTCCCCCTCGCGCCGAAGCTGGAAGTGATCCTGGCTGAGGCGGCGCTGCTCCGCACGGTCGCCAGCGCAGCGACCATGGCTGATCAACTTCGTCACCTGCTGGAGGTCGGGGAACTGCCCAACGTCTCCGTGCGGGTGCTTCCACTGACCGCCGGGATCCATCGAGGCGCAGAGGCAGGCACCTTCGTGATCCTCGACTTTCCACCCGGCAAGCGGACGACGCCCGAGCCATCGGTGGTCTACTGCGAGTCATGGACCGGAGCGCTCTACCTGGACCGACCGGAGGAATACGCAGCCTACGAGCAGGTGTGGGCGAGCCTCGATGATCTGACGCATGATGAGGCACAATCGAGGCAACTCATCAACAAGATCATCGCGGAGGTCCACCATGGCTGAGCTGACCGGCGCTCAGTGGCGCAAGAGCACCCGCAGCGGCAGCAACGGCGGCGACTGCGTGGAGGTGGCCGACAACCTGCCCGGTCTCGTCGCCGTACGCGACAGTAAGGACCCGGCCGGGCCAGCCTTGACCTTCCCCCCGACCGCCTGGGCCAGCTTCGTTCGGACCACCAAGGCCGAGCACTGAGCTTCGCCAAACGGGAGCGCAACAGGCTGAGCCGGGGGTGCGCCCGTCATGCTGCCGCTCAGGCGCCTGGGTCTCCGCCCGCTGGCTGCGACGCCTGGTCGAACAGTGACCACCGGTTCCGCCACGCCTCCACCTGCGATGGGTAGATCGCCGTGTGGCGACTGTCAGGGTTACGCGGGCGTACGCCACCGACTTTCGACATGAACTCCTGATGCCGCTCATCGATACCGCTGTGCAGGTCGCCTCCGGGCACGACGTAGAAGTTCCGCCGCCCATCGGTCACATCCACCAGCACGTAGAAGTCAATCGAGGCGGCCGTAGCCTTGTACACGTCTGCAATCATCCATGCGCCCTGAGCAGCAACCTGGACAGCCGCCCGCCTGCCGTTGATCTTCACAAACGTCTGTGGACCCTCAGGGCTGGCCGAATAGCCGTGCAACAGGGCTTCGGCCACGGCGAGGTGCCGCCCCGCCTGGTGCTTTTGATGGTTACTCGGAGCCATCTGTTCTCCTCAAGGGGTGAGAAGGCGGGCTACGACGGCCGCCAGCCCGCGTCGATCGCATCCTGAAGCCGATTGCTGAACACAGCATGCGCCTGCCGATACTCGTTCTCCCTATCCGCCTTATAGAACGGCGCCGTGTACCCCTCCGGTACCGGATTCCGGTCTGGCCCATCAAGGTACGCCATCAACTGCTCAAAGTTCTCTCTAGTTTGTCCAGCTCCATACGAGTACGAGTCCTCGGCAATCCTTCGACCCGCTGCATCGAACCACATTCTGTCTTCGCGATCCGTCAAAATCGGATATCTCGACCTTAGCAGTGCGATCAACTGCTCGACATCAATGCCTAGCCAAACTGCAACCAAAGCGTCGAGCTCAACAAGGAGCGCTCGGCGGGCGAACTCACTGCGCAGGGGCGTATGTTCGTCCCACGTCGAAGAGACCGCGCCGAGCAAACCGACGCCTGACCAATCACGCGCCCACGACTCACTAAGCCAGGATGGCTGAAAAATATCAGACCAAAGCCGCGTGTATGCAGCGGTAAGGCAACTAAGACGAAGGGTTCGGAGCAAGAGCCCGGACGCAAGCGGGTGGCCTGGGCGGGGAGCAGGCATTGAATGACAATCAGCTGGGGTTAGATCAGCACGGCCCGTTATTCGAAGATAATAGTCGAGCGGGAGAGATGCCCAGAAACCAGCAGTAAGCACTGTAAGCAGGTTGTCATCAAGAACCATCGACCGAATGGTGTTAACATGGGTCGGGCCGGGTGGCATTACTGCAGCGAAAAGTGATCGTTCAGTGTTGAAGGGAATCATCCTGCGCCACATCAGCCGGAAAAATTCGGTACTGCTCTGACCATCCCACTTATCTTGACCGGACCTAGTTCTCGCTTCATCACTCGATAGAACGTAATTAGTCTTCGGGATAAAGTCTTCAGGCAAGTTCGACAGGGGGATCGAATCCCAGTCACGGTTATTTCGGCAGGGAGTCTTCGGCTCTTTCGCCCAGGGCAACGCAATCCCGAAATGCGGCCCTTGTAACACCAACTGCTCGAGGGAGGTCGCTTTCCGCTGCTCCCATCGAATCAGCCCATCCCTTCGCGCATTCGACTCGTCGTATCCTCGACTAATTCGAGGAGAGTAGCCGCCAAGACGGCATTCGAATGTTGCAAGCGCAGAGATGGCATCGGCCTCATACACAGAAATTGGGAAGAGCATCTGCGCCTCGTCAACCCGCACGTCCGCGTCGCCCCTAAGACGCTGCCACTCCGACATTAGACCTAGGTCGACATTGATAACGCGTGCCAGATGTGGACGCGTATCCCATTTCCCTCTGCGCTTTAGGCCTGGCGGATCACCCTGACCATCATGCGAAAGGGATTCCGCAAGGGCATTCGCACTGTATAGACGGCTAAGGTGCTTAAACCGAGGAGTCTGCGGGCGTCCATAGATATGTACGCCGAATTCGAGGCTTCGTACCGCGTCCTCGAAGGCCCAATTAGCACCGTTCACCAAGCTACCATGTATTCGCATTCGCCGGTAAGCCGCCTTACGGAGACGTCCCTCCTTCACGCCGCCGAAATGTGTATCTGGATGGACCATGCCGGCGGTTCCCTGGGGCCGAGAATGGTCCCAGACGCGACACATCATGGCCCGATACAAATCTGGCTGGGTCCCAACGAGCAAGGGATAAGTAGTAATATCACCAAGAAATGCAACAATGCCGCTATTGCTTGCAGCTTCACTCAGAAAGCTGGAGCGAACAACCAACCCCTCAAGCACATCGTTCATTCGGTCCCGCCAAAGCTCAGCAGGCGCCCGCTCAACGAGCTTGAACCACGGCTCATGCTCGGCAAGCAATATGTCTGCTTGCCAACGAGGGCGTACCCAGGGCGGGTTGCCTACCTGGAGGTCGAAACCGCCGTTGGCGAACGCCTGGGCGAACGTCAACTCCCAGTGGAAGAAGCCCTGCTGTTCCGCAATGCGCTCGGCGGCGAGCAGCCAGGGGAACCGGTCGGCCAACAGCCACGGCGAGTCCACGCCGATCACGCCGTCGAGCTTCTGCTCAAAGTCGCTCATCTCGGCCAGGCTGTCGAGCTTGCGGCCGTAAAAGCGTTCGGTGTTCTCGTCCACGTCGCTGCGGCCGACCAGCGCCTCCGCGAACGTGAGCCAGTCGTCCAGGTTGGTCAGCGGCACCTGCTTGCGGAGCTGTTCGGCGACGGTCATCCGCCGGGTGCCGGTCGCCTTGGTCGGCAGGGTCATTTGCCGTGGCTCCACGTTGCCGAAGATGTCCGGCGTCTCGTAGACCACCTGCTCCTCGTACGCCGGAACGTCCTTGACGTGCGACACCTGGACGGGCGCGGCCGGGTACGCCGCCGGGTCCGAGCCGTCGAGCAGGCCGACCTTGTCCAGCGGCCAGAACCACAGCGCGCACCACACGTCCATCAGCGTCTTGAGCCGCCAGTACGGCGTGCCCGGCGCGGTCAGGTCGGCGAGGATCTTGTCCCGGGCCACCGCCCCGGTCACCGGTGGCAGGTCGTCGGCGCCCCAGACGGCGATGTCGCGGCGGATCTCCCGCTCCGAGATGGCGAGGCGCTGCTGCACCAGCCCCCACAGGAACTCGACCCGCCCGGCCAGCGCCTGCAAGCGCTTGACCTGCGAGTTCTTTCCCTTGGCGGACGGCACACGCTTCATCGCCGTACGCCAAGCCTTGAGCTTTGCGGTCTCGGCGGGCGCCAGCTCGCGGGCCTCCTTCTCCCCCGCGACCGCGCCCCACCCGTCGGCGGGGAGCAGGAAGTGGTGGATGGTGCCCTCGTCGATCGGCCCGTCCCGGAACGGTTTCTCCGCCGGGGCGGTGGTGAGCCAGGACTTGTCGGCGAGCTGTTTCGGCTCGTAGGTCTTGCGTCCGCAGCCGATGAGGGAGTTGCCGCGCTGGAGGTGCAGGCCGAACCACGGTGCTTGGAGGCCGGCGTGCATGACGTTGAGCCAGAGCGACACCTCGGCCAGCTCGACGGCGGTGCGGTTGAGGTCGACGCCATAGCAGTTGTGCAGCGCGATGTACGCCTTCACCCGCTGGAGTTCGACCTGGTACTGCTCCGGGTCCAGGTCGACCTTCAACTCTCGGGCGCGGCGGCGCAGGTATTCGGCGGCGACCTGGTTGATCGCCTCGTTGAGGAACGCGCCGGAGCCGAGCGCCGGTTCGCAGATCGTCCAGTCCAGCAGCTCCCGCGCGGGGGTGGTGGTGCCGTCCTGGTCGAGGCGGTACTTCAGGGCGAGCTGGACGGTGACCTCGGTCAGCGACTGCGGGGTGTAGTAGGAGGCGCTGGTCTGCCGGTCCCGGCCGGCGAGCCGGTAGACGAACGCACCGGGGGCGTAGCTGACCCGACTGCGCACCCCGGTGTACGGGTCCTCCTTGTAGACGAAGACGCTGTCCTCGTACTCGTCGGCCTTGGAGGCCGGAATCATCCACGAGCCGTCCTTCGGGTCGCCGTTCTTGGCCACCTCGTAGAGCTGCTCGGTGGCGACGAAACCGGTGTAGGACATCAGTCCCTCGTAGACCGCGCCGAGCTGGTTGATGCCGAGCTGGGCGTACGAGATGAAGCCGCCCCGGCGGCGCTTCCCGCCCTTGGTCAGCATGAGCCGGCGCAGCACCTGGTAGAGGACCTTGTTGCGCAGCCGGGTGTCGATGGTCGGCGCGTCCGCGTCGTCCTCGTCGTTGTCGTCCGGGGCGAAGACGCGGCCGATGAGCTTGGTCTTCTCCGGCAGGAACAGGTCCGACTTCATCGGCTCGAAGCGCAGCCCCTCCCCCTCGCTGGCCTTGTCGTCGACGTCCGCGCCGCCACGTGGGCGGTGGCCGTCGTTCACCATGCGGAACAGCAGGTCCAGCGACTGGTAGAGGTGGAAGCCGCCCTCGGCGGAGGGGGCGAGCCGGCGGGAGACGAGATCGCCGACGCGGGCGAGGCTGTAGCCCTCGACGTAGTCGCGGTCGTTGACCGGCAGGACGCCCAGCTCGGGGCGGGCCTCGGCATAGAGCAGGAACAGGATCCGGTAGAGGTAGCGCAGCGCCTCCCGGCCCAGCTCCTTGGCCAGCTCGTCCAGGACCATCACGTCCTGCGGCTGGTAGCCGGCCTGCCGGATGCGGTCGAGGACCTCGTTGGCGATGAGTTCGACGGAGACCTTCAGGCCCTCGCGCAGTTCGCTGGAGACGCCGACGGCGTGCTGCCGGGAGCCGGCGACCAGGTCGGCGAGGGGTTCGGTGCCGCCCTCGGCGGGTGGGCGCAGCGAGTCGGCGCCGAAGAGGGCGGCGACGACGTCGTACTCCCTGTCGTCGTTGCGGGCGAAGGCGGTGTCCAGGCTGACGGCCAGGTAGCGGCCCTCGCCCCAGGCGGTGCGGTCGGCGAGCGTGACGACGCCGCCGCTGAGGATGAGCACGTACCGGGGCTTGGGGTTGTCGGCGGCGAACAGCCAGGACGCGAGCTTCGCGCCGGTGTCGATGGCTTCCGTGCTGTTGAGCGTGATCGGGGTGAGCAGCCGGCCGGCGTCGTCCGGGTCCTGGGCGGCCTCGGCGTCGACGGCCCAACCGCAGTCGAGCGCGACGATGCCGTGCGCGGAGGTCTGCTCGGCGTGCGCGACGACGATCTGATGCTCCTGGCCGGCGCGCTCGACGGTGATGGTCTGCGGGCTCGGCTCGAAGCCGAGCGCCTTCAGCAGCTCCTGGTGCAGCTTGCGCAGCCGCTCCGGGTCGAAGAACTCGTCGTCGGCCAGCTCGGACTTGGCGTCGAAGTAGGGCCGGCGCAGGCTGCGCAGGCCGGTGCGCGGCGTCTGGTCGCCGGCCTTCTCCCGCTCGGCCCACTGCTTGAGCTGGCCACCCTTGAGTGTGGTAGGGAGGATCTCGGCCAGGTAGTGGGCGGAGAGGTATTCGCCGCGGTTGGTCAACGCTTCGAAGCTCATGCGGCACTCTCCGGGGACGGGACGAGGACGGCGAGGACCCGCAGCAGCGGGTCGCCGGCGGTCTCCAGGCGGTCGAGCAGGTCGTGCTGCTCGGCGACGGTGTGTCGGGCGCGCTCGCGGCGCTTGGCGCGATGCGCCGCGGGCAGTTTGTCGAAGAGGCTGGCCTGCTCGAACGTTCGCAGTTGCCGGCGGTACTGCTCCAGCGGCTCGGCGTTCGCGGCGGCCCACTCGTCGCGCTTGCTCTCCAGGTGGGCGCGGGCGACGCGGACGGCCTGCGGCAGGAGCTGGCGGAACGGCTCCAACGCGACGGCCTCCGCGCGGTTGACCATCGCCGGGCCGACGTTGGCTTCGCGCAGCACCTCGTCCATGGGCCGGATCTCCGGGGCGGTGGGCAGGCCGGAGACGGCCATCCACTGCACCACTGTCGGCTGGCCGAGGCGGTTGGCGTAGACGCCCTGGATCAGGTAGGTCGGCGCGGCCACGTCGGCGGTGAGCACCGGGGCCTGCTGGCGGCCGAGCCGGATGAGCACCTTGTCGACAAGCCAGTCGACCATCGGGTGCACGTCGCTGAGGAACGCGACCTCCGGCCACATCGGGGTTCTGCTCTGCCGGGCCTGGTCGAGCTTGCGCTGCGCGAGCGGATGGTCGAAGGTGACCTTGAGCCGCAGGTCCTCGCCCTCGCGGTGGGCGCGCAGGTAGGAGCGGGGCAGGTCGGTGAGCCGGTGCACCAGGTCGTCGGGGGCGAGGAAGGTCAGCAGCTCGTCTTCGCGGCGCAGGTCGATGTGGTCTTCGGGCCGGTCCTGGTAGATCTCCTGGAGCGCCGCGTCGACGAAGTCCTCGGTGGAGTCGAAGAGCTTCGGCACCCGGGCCACCGGGATGTCCGCCGCGACAGGTGCGGTGCCGACGTCGCCGAACAGGTCGGCCATCACGTCGATCTCAGCGTGCGCGGCCTCGTATGACTCGTCCACCGTCTTGCCATTGAGCAGGTCGCGGACCAGCCGGTCCTCCTCGGCCTTGGCGTCGTAGAGACCGGTGGCGGCCTCGACGCTGCCGAGGCTGCGGTGGGCGACCGCCTCCCGGTCGAGCAGCTTCTCCGAGACCGTACGGTCGTCCTTGGCGTCCTCGCGGTCGGAGGTGAGGATGAGCGCGCGGAACTGCGGCTGGTGTTTCTGCCCGTAGCGGTCGATGCGGCCGTTGCGCTGCTCGATCCGGATCAGGCTCCACGGGATGTCGTAGTGGATCAGGTGGTGGCACTGCTGGTGCAGGTTGACGCCCTCGGAGGCGACGTCGCCGGTGAACAGCAGCCGCACGTCGCTGCCGGCCAGCTCGAATTCCTGGAGGATCCGCTGTTCGTCCTGGTCGGCGACACCGCCGTGCAGCACCCGCACCGCGTTCGGCTTGAGCCCGAGCATGGCCGGGACGGTCTCGGCCAACCACTTGATGGTGGGGACCCGCTCGGAGAAGACCACCGCCCGGGTATCGCTGCCCTTGCCGACGCCGATCTTCTTCAGCTCGTCGACGAGCTTCCGTAGCTTGCTGGAGTCCTGGTCGGTCATCGCCGAGGTCAGCTCCGCGAGCCGGTCCAGCGCGACGCGTTCCGCACCGGTGGCCTTCCTACGCCGGTTGGTCACCGTCTCGTGCAGCGCGCGGTGCGAGGAGAGGAACGACTTCGTCAACGTGTACGGGAAGAGCCGGTGCTGCCCGGTGACCGCCTCGTCGCTCCACTTGCCGGCCAGCCACACGTCGGTCAGCTTGTCGAAGATCTGCTCCTCGATCGGGCCGGCCGTGCAGTGCACCGCCTGGGAGGGACCGCGGTCGGCCCAGCGGTCGCCGATCTGGTCGCGCACCTCCGGGCTGATCTTGGTGCGGCGCAGGTAGAGGTGGGCGATGTCCTTGGCCTCGTACCGCTTCTCGTCGGCGATGGCCGCCGGGTCGAGCAGCGAGATGAGCTGGGCGAACGACTCCTTGTCCCCGTTGTGCGGGGTAGCGCTGGCCAGCAGCAGCGCGTCGGTCTTTGCGGCCAGCCGGCGCGCCAGCTCGTTGCGCTGGGTGCCCTTGTTGATGAGGTTGTGCGACTCGTCGATGACCACGACGTCCCAGGTGGTGGCGTCGAGGTGGTGGCCGAACTGGCCGGCGTCCTTGAGGGTGTCGACGGAGATGATGGCGCGCTTGAAGTAGGTGAACGGGTTTCGCCCGGCGGGGATCTCCTGCTGGATGCGCTGGATTCCCGTCGAGTCGAGACGCACCAGGGGAATCGCGAAGCGGGTCCAGAGTTCGCGCTGGAACTGCTCCAGCACCTGCTGCGGGGACACCACCAGGATCCGGTCACCTCGGCCCCGGCGGATCAGCTCGGCAAGGATCAGCCCGATCTCCAGGGTCTTGCCGAGGCCGACCACGTCGGCGAGCAGGATGCGTGGTCGCAGGCCGGACAGCGCCAGTTCGACCGGGCGCTGCTGGTAGGTGAGCGGGTCGAGCAGGAACCGGTCGGCGAGGGCGAGGCCGCGTTCGGTGCGCGGCAGTGGCGTACGTCGCAGCACGGCCTCCAGGAACAGCCGGCTCTGCCGGAACCGCGACGAGGTGTCCACGACGAGTTCCGTCTGCTCGGGAACCAGCGGTGTGATGTCCTCGAGGCCGGTGAAGAATGTGGCCTCGACGTCCTGGACGAATTCCGACACCCCGACAGCCTTGATCATGGTGCCGTCGGCGGTGCCGGTCTTGACGCCTCGGACAAGCCACTCCTCGTCCCGGACGACGATGCGGGAGCCCGGGGCGAAGGTGGCGTCCTGGGAGGTGGTCATCGGTGGAGCCTTCCTACAGCGTCGAGCGTCGGGCGTACTGGCGGCGGATCCTGTCGACCAGCCAGGTCACGTCTGGGCCGCGGCCGGCGGTGCGCTCCGGATCGTGCAGGGTGGGGGCCGGATCGGGCACTTCGCGCGTGTCGTGCTGGTCGACCGCGGTGTCCTCCAGCTCCCGTCGCGGGTCCTGAAGATCCGGCGGGACGAGCAGCTCGGTGTCGCCGTCGTAGGTGGCCCCGGCGACCTCCTGCCGGAGGCTCGGCACGCTCTTGCCACTGCTCGTCGCGGCGACGGTCAGCAGCCGGGCCCCGACGTCGTCGAGACCGGGCCGGGCGCCGGGATCGTGGGCGAGCATCGCGCCGAGCAGCGGCGCCAGCTCGGTCGGCACGCCCGACAGGTCGGGGAGGTCGCTCGGCTCGGTGATGCGCAGCAGCAGGTTCCATGAGTTGGTCGGCGGATAGAGGCCGTGGCCGGTCAGAGCGAAGACAAGCGTCGCGGCCAGCCCGTAGACGTCCACCGCGGCGGTCAGTTCCCGCTCCCCCCGCACCTGCTCCGGCGACATGTAGGCGGGCGTCCCGACCAGGGCTCCCGGCTCGGTCAGGAAGTCGCTGCGGTCGATCAGGATCGCCAGGCCGAAGTCGATGAGCTTCGGACCGTCCGGTCCGAGGATGATGTTCTGCGGCTTGAGGTCACGGTGCAGCAGACCGGCCTGGTGCACCCTGCCCAGGCCGTCGGCGAGCATCGCGCCGACCATGGCGGCCAGCGGCAACGGCAGTGGGCCGCGGGCGTCGACGTGCTGCCGCAACGTCGCGCCGGGCACGTACTCCACGGCCAGCCAGGCCGGGTCACCGTAGGGGTCGGCGTCCTCCAGTCGGGCGATCCGCGAGCCGAACACCACCTTGAGGCTGTCGACCTCGGCGGCGAACCGGTCCCGGACCGTCGGCTCCTCGATCAGGTGTTTCCGGATCACCTTGAGCGCGACGCGGTCGGCGGTCGGCGACACGGCGAAGAACACCTCACCCATCCCGCCCGACCCCAACGGCTTGACCAACTCGAAGCCGCCGATGCTGCCCAGCGTCATCCCGCCCCCTCACGATGACACCCACCGGCCTGCCGATCCGAACCGTCGGCGCCACACCCGGCGGACGCACGACCGTACATCGTTGAACGATCAAGGAGCTACTGGCCCTTCGGCGGTTTGCGCTGGTCCGGACGTCGGGCCGTCGGCGCCAGAGCCCCTCGGGCCAGTCCGTCCGCGGTCAACTGCGCCAGTTCCGTGCCCAGTGAGACGGCCTGTCGGATTGCTGACTCGAATGCGTCCAGCCGCCGGAACGCCTCCCCGTACGCCCCCTGCTCCTCCCGCGACACCCGCCGCACCTGCGCCCGCCGCACGTCGAACCGCAGCGCCCCGGAAAGGCTCGACGCCTGCCGCTCATTCGTCGACGTCCGCAGTTGCCCCGCCAAGAACCACGGGTCCAGCGCAGCAGGATCAGGCCGCAGCAGATAGAGATTCCGCCCCAGCAGCACCCCGTCGACAGTCACCACCCGCGCGGTGAGCTGCCGCGCGATCATCGGCACCACCACGTCCCCGACGGCCAGCGGAATCTCCTGCCCGAGCCGCCCGTCGTCCCGCCCGGTCGGCGCCACGCCACCGAGCACGTCCGGCACGGTGAGCACCGGCCGCCCGTCACCGTCGGAACCGTCGTCGCCGGTGCCACGAATCGGCCCGAGAAGCTGCAACGCCCCGGCCCGCACCAGCTCCCCCACGGTGAGGAACTCCCCGTCGACCCCGTCGGGCGCGGGCGTGACCTGCGGCATCAGCGCCGGCAGGTCCGCCACGACGGCGGCGAGACGTTCGCGCGTGCGTACCAACTGTTCTCCGCTCGCCTCGCTCACGACGGCGGGTTGGCGGCGGGCGGGGGTGAGGTCGACCTCCTCGTCGAGCAGCTCGATGACCGGCACGGCGCGGGCGTAGCCGGGCTCGTCGACGTCGGCGTCCGCGACGAACGCCCGCCAGGTGTCCAGCACGCGCGCGAGGTCGGCCGCGTCGACGAGCAGCGTCCGCGCCGGTGGCGGCGCGTCGGCCGGCGGGCGGCGCAGCACCCACAGGTGCAGGGGCACGCCGTGCGGCGCCGCTGCCCCCGGTGGGAGCGCGACGACGGCGCGCAGCGCGCCGCGGCGGAGCAACTCGGCGCGGATCCGCCGGCCGGCGCGGCGGCCGGCGACGGTGGGCGGCATCAGCAGTACGGCGTGGCCGCCGGGGCGCAGATGCGCCAGGGCGTGTTGGACCCAGGCCAGCTCCGGTTCGGTACGCGGAGTGGTGCCGACGATCCAGCGCGGGTCGTGGCCGAGTTCGTCGTCGCCCCAGTTGCTGGCGCCGAACGGCGGGTGGCAGACGACGGCGTCGAACGTGCGGCCGGGGTGGGCGTCGGCGCGCAGCGAGTCGCCGGTGCTCACCTCTCCCGGCACGTCGCGCAGGGCCAGCCAGAGTCCGGCGAGCCGGGCGAGGCCGGGATCGAGTTCCTGCCCGTACGCGGAGGTGCAGCCGGCGCGGACAGCGGCGCGGAGTGTGGCGCCGGAGCCGGCGGCGGGGTCGAAAACGGCGCCGCCGCCGACGCCGGCCAGGCCGGCCATCAGGTCGGCGAGGTCGTCGGGGGTGGCGAAGGGTCGGCCGGGTCCGGGCGCGGAGAAGCGTTGCCACAGCGCGTCGAACGCGCCCTGCGGGCCGAGTTCGTCGGCGAGCGCGTCGACGTCGGGCAACAGCGGCTTGAGCTGCGGGTCGGTGGAGCGGGTAGGGCGTTGGCCGCGTTGCCGGGCGAGCAGCCGGGCGCCGACGGCGGCGAGGCCGGCGGCCGGGGAGGCGCTGATGGCGGCAAGGTGCCGCCAGAGCCGGTCGGCGGTGGCGAGGTCGGGAAGCTTGCCCTGGGCGTGCAGCCATCGCTCGACCTGGCCGAGGTCGAACTCGGGGCTGGTGGCGCTGCCGCCGACCGGGTCGGGGAAGTCGTCGTGGCGTTTGCGCCAGTTGCTGACGGCGGCCCGACCGACACCGGCGAGCCGGGCGATCTCCGCTGCGGTGATGGTCGGCGTCTCTTGCACATTCGGAGTGTGTCACACCTGTCAAGCAAAGTGTCTGTTGACAGCGTTTACGGATAATGCTCTCATTGACCCCGCCACCTTGACAGCAGGAGGAAAACGATGCGCAAGACCACCACGCTCGCCCTGATCGCCGGCGCTCTCGTCGCGCTGGGCTGCGGCGCTGGCAGCACCGACGACGCCACCGGCGGCAAGGCGGAGACCGGCGCCGGAGGCGGACAGGGCGGGGACACGCCGAAGACCGCGAAGATCGGCCAGCCGGCCCGCGACGGCAAGTTCGAGTTCACGGTCAAGTCCGCCACGTGCGGCGTCACCAGGGTCGGGTCGTCGGCGCTGGGCGCCAAGGCGCAGGGCCAGTTCTGCCTGGTGACCATCACCGTCAAGAACATCGGCAAGAAGGCTCAGTTGCTCGACGGCAGCAGCCAGACCGCCTACGCGGCCAACGGCACCGAATACTCCACCGACACCGAGGCCGGCATCTACGCGAACCAGGAGCAGAGCACGTTCTTCGAGGAGATCAACCCCGGCAACTAGGTGACCGGCGTGTTCGTCTTCGACATCCCCAAGACCGTCAAGCTCACCCGGCTCGAACTGCACGACTCCGCGTTCTCCGGTGGCGTCACCGTCGCCCTGGGCTGACCTCCGCACCGGTCGGGGGCGGGTCCCGCGAAGCCCGTCCCCGGCGTGACTCCCTCCGCACCACCGCCGTCCCCATCTCTACGCGAGGAGATCGACATGCGCAGTGCGAACGACCCGGACGACGGCGCCGACCGCCGTCCCCCCGAGCAGCTTCCGCTCTTCGACCCCACGCTCCCGCCGGCTCCGGTGGGCACCTACCCGACCACCGTCTACCGGCTCACCGTGCCCTCCACCGCCGACGGCCTCGCCTCCGCGCTGAACACCGACTACCTGCGGCGGCACGGCTTCGAGCCGGCGCCGCACCGGGTCGCCGACGCACCGGCGCTGCTGGTGCTCGGCAGCGCGCCGCGCGCCCGAGCCGAGTGGCGCGACATCCTGTCCGGGCTCGTCGGCGTGGACGTGGCCCTCGGTTACCGCAGCGGCGGCGGCGCGCTGCTGCTGGCGGTCGACGACCGGGCGTACGCCCTGACCTTCGGCACGCTGGGCCGGTTCATGGTCGAGCAGGAGAAGGTGGATCCCACGTTCGGCGTCTGCTTCGCCGTCAGGGCGCTCCTACCCGGCGACATCCGTCAGGTCCGCCGGCGGATGCTCGGCGCCAGCGGCCGGGTCGACCGCAGCCTCGTGCCGGGCGGGCAGCCCATCTGGCGGTACGGCATCGACAAGTGGGGCGAGATCGTCGGCCAGGTGTGCGGCCGCACCGACAACCCGGAACTGACCGCATGCCGGGACTCCAGCGGTGCGGTGAGGGTCGAGGGCGGTGAGGCGCTGCGTATCCCGCTGGGCGTCACCCCGGAACGACTCCTGGCCGACCTGCGGGAGATCGACCGGGTGTGCCGGCAGGAGTCGCCCCGGCGGATCTGGAGTTCATCGAGCAGATCCGACCGCTGCGCTCCACCGACCCGCGTCAGGCGGCGCTGGCCGACGAGCTGGACCGGCGGCTGGCGCTGGCCGACCCGCCGGATCTCGGCGTCGCCGTTCCGGGCGGCCTCGTGGCCGACGTCGAACACGTCCGGTCGTACCGGATCCGGGTGCCCCGCACCGGGCGGCGCCCGACCCTGACCACGGAGCTGGACCTGGACGGCATCCTCGCGCACACCGCCCGGGCGCTCGACGGCGACCGGTGGAACGGGCTGCGGAACGGGCGGCTGACGCTCTACGCCGACACCGCCGGCACCGAGGAGATGACGTCGACGCCGGTGTCCCGCTGGCTCACCGCGGAGGTGGCGGTCCACGCGAGCCACCTGCTGCTGCACGAGGGCCGGTGGTACAAGATCGGCGACCGGCACCGGGAGTTCCTACGCGAGGAGATCAGCCGCATCCTGGACCGTCCATCGAGCATCACGCTGCCGCCCTGGACCGCACACCTGCCGAACGAGGACGCCTACAACAAGGAGGCCGCGAAGGGGGACCCCGGGTTGGTGCTGCTGGACAAGAAGCTCGTCCGGACCCGCCAGCACCGCGCGGCATCGAGGCGTGCGACCTGCTCGGCCCGGACGGCGAGCTGATCCACGTGAAGCGGGCATCGGGCAGTTCCCCGCTCAGCCACCTCTTCGCGCAGGGCGTCACCTCATCCGACGCGCTGCGCTACGACGCCCAGGCGCGCACCCGGTTCCGCGACCTCGTCCGCGCCCAGCCCGGCGGGCCCGACCTGCCCGAGGACTTCCGCCCGCGCACGGTCGTCTACGCCATCGCGCTGAGCACCGGCCGCGCGCTCACCGTGGACTCGCTCCTCACCTTCGCGCAGGTCGCGCTCTACCAGGCGGTGAAGACGCTGCGCGCCGAAGGCGTCGACGTCGAGGTCGTCGCCATCCCGCCCGCCTGACGTGTACCGCTCCCGAACCGGCCGCTCCTGTTCGCAGAAATCCTGAGGAGGCACCCGTGCGACCCGACGAGTTCCGCCAGGCCCTGGACCTGTTCCCCGCTACCCTGCACGCCCGCGTCCTCCCGCTGCGTCGCCACGTCTTCCGCACCGGCTGCGCCCGGTGCCGGAGCATCGGCGACACCGTCACCCTCGCGCTCACCGCGGCCCACTACGACCAGCTCACCTCGGCCGGCCAACTTCTCGACAACGCCATCCGGCTGGCCGCCGACCACGGCGCCGCCTGCCGGCCCCGACCCGACCAGGAACGGGGACGCGGCGAGATCGGGCCGGGAACCAGCGCCGACCCACCGGTCGTCGCGGGCTGGAAAGGCCGCGCCGGGCACCCGGGCGGCGCGTCCCGGCGCGACGGACACGTCAGCCTCACCGGCTGATTCGGCTACCCGCCGAGCACCCGCGCCACCTCGCCGCGCACGGCCGCCGACGCCGCCGGCGACCACGCGGCGAACAACTCCCGCAGGTACGCCACGTGCGCGTCGGACACCGACGCCAGGTGCTCGACCACGTCCAATTCGTTGGCGATGCTCAGGTCGACGAGCGGGGTCAACCGGTCGGCGCGGACACTCACCGCCCGTCCGGTGAAGCGGTCGTGCACCGTGCCGGTGGCGGCGAGCTGCGGCCAGGAACGCTTCCGGTCGCACGCGCCGTAGAGGTGAACGAGGTCCTCGGCGTCGACCCCGATCAGGTCGCGCAGCGGGCCCCGGTCGGTGTGGTCGAGCAGCGCGACGTCGAAGCCGTCGGTGCCGTAGGCCGCGTGCGCCAGCGCGGCCATCTGTACGTCCGGGCTCTGGCCCAGCTCGGCGAGGCGTTGCCGCACCCGGCACAGGTGGGCGTAGAGGGTCCCGCCGGGGTGAGGGATCGCCTCGGCTCCCCAGTGCCGGAGCCACGTGCACACGTCGATCTCGGTGCTCATGGTCCCGTCCCTAGGCGCGGAGCGGCCCACGGTACGTGCGCGGTTCGTCACATTCCTTGCCCACACCCCCGGCCGGGGAGTTGGCTCGACGGCATGGCTCGCATCGCGTACGACGACACCGACGCGGAGGCCTTCGCGGCAACGCGTCACCCGACCGACGACGGATTCGCCGCCTGGCGCGACGCCGTCGCGCGACACCTCGCCCCGGAACCGGGCATGCGCCTGCTCGACCTGGGCGCCGGCACCGGAAGCTGGGCCCAGGCGTTCACCGTCTGGTTTCCGGGCCTCGGGGTCGTCGCGGTGGAGCCGTCGGCGGCCATGCGCGCCCGCTGCCGGTTCCGGCCCGTCCTCGCCGGTGACGCCGCGCGCGTCCCGCTCGACAATGCCAGTGTGGACGGCGCGTGGCTCTCCACCGTCATCCATCACGTGCCCGACCTGGCCACCGCGGCGCGGGAGCTGCGCCGGGTCGTGCGGCCGGGCGCACCAGTGCTGATCCGGTCGGCCTTCGCCGGCCGGCACGAGGCGATCACGCTGTTCCGTTACTTCCCGGAGGCGACCCGGGTCCTCGACTCCTATCCCTCGATCGCCGACGTCGAGTCGGCGTTCGCCGACGCCGGTTTCGCCACCGTCGCGGTCGAGCCGGTCCCGCAGGTCACCGCAGCGTCACTGCGGGCGGCGGCGGCCAGCCTGCGACGGGAGGCCCATACGCCGCTTCAGCTGATCACCGATGAGGAGTACGCGGCGGGCGTTGCGCGCCTCCGCGAGGCCGCGCGGGTGGACACCGGTCCGGTGGTCGACGCGCTGGACCTGCTCGTCCTGCGCTGATCGACCGCGTGACAGCATTCACCTCGCCGACCGACCAGGGCGGCTGAGTCGTTGCTGACATCAGCTCGAAAGGCGACGCGAAACCATGCGGCCCGAACCCGGCCGGCGCGCGATCGCGGGCCCGCCATCGAGCCGGTTAGGGTGAGCGATGAACGCTCGCATGTGGACCGTGATCGGCGCGCCGTCGAGCGCCGGCGCCCACACCCCCGGTGTCGAGCGCGCCCCGGCCGCCCTGCGCGCTGCCGGCCTGCTCGACCTGCTCGGGCGGCACGCACCTGTCGAGGACTCCGGTGACACCAGGGAGTTCCGGTGGCGGCCGGATCCAGCGTACCCCCGCGGTCAGCACGCGGGCGCGGTGGCCGCGGTGGCGTCGGAGGTGGCCGCGCTCGTCGCGACGGCGGTGGCCGGCGGGCCTACACCGCTGGTGCTCGGCGGCGACTGCACCGTCACGAGCGGTCTGGTCGCCGGCCAGGCACGGGCCGGGCGGTCCCCCGCGTTGGTATACGTGGACGGTGGTCCGGATCTCTACACACCGCTGACCCGGCCGCACGGCAACCTGGACGCCACCGGCTTGGCGCACCTGCTCGGGCTGCCCGGGACGCTTCCGGAGGTGGCGGGCGTCGGACCGACCGCGCCGCTGCTGACGCCGGATCGGGTGGTGGTGTACGGCGATTCGCTGCCTCGGGGCGACCACGAGCGGGAGCTGGTGGCGAGCCCGCGGTTCGCCGGGCTGTCGGTCACCGAGATCAACCCGGATCATCTGCCGGACGGCGAGGTGCTGCCGGCATTCGTGCGGTCGCTGGCCGGGGCGTTGGCGGCGGGCTGAGGCCCGGCCAGGTGCAGCGGCAGCACCTTGGCGGTGCTGATCGCCAGTTCCCGGTTCAGCACCTCGGCGCGGGGCACGAAGACCATGGCCTGCCCCTCGCCGAGCACCACGTCCTCCTGCCGGGCGTCGGTGTCGCCACGGAAGACGTGCACGGTCACGGTGTGCGGGAAGCCTTCCTCGTGGGGGCGCGGCCCGCTCCACAGCAGACGCAGCTCGCCGGCGGTGAGGCCGGTCTCTTCCCGCAGTTCCCGACGGGCGGCCTGTTCGGGCGTCTCACCGGGCTCGACGCTGCCGCCGGGCAGGCTCCACTGGTGCGGTGAGACCGAGGTGTTCCCGTCGCGGTGCTGCATGAGGATCGCGCCGGTCCGGTCCACCAGCAGGACGAGGGCGACGTCGTAGAAGGCCACGCCCCGAGCATGCCACACCAGCCCGTCGCCTCCCGGTGACCGGCCGTCGAACGTGGCAGGCTCGGAGTCTGGTCACCCACCGACCGAGGGGGCACACGATGACCGACGAGCCGGACGTCGTCCACTACGACCGCCTCTACCGCGACACCAGCGACACCGGGCGACCGCCGTGGGAGATCGACGCCCCGCAGCCGGCGCTCGCCGCGGTGCTCGACACCGGGGTACGCGGCCCGCGCGTGCTCGACGTCGGCTGCGGCACCGGCGAGCTGGCCCTGGCGCTGGCCCGCCACGGTCACGACGTGACCGGTGTCGACCTGTCGCCGGTGGCGATCGCGCTGGCCCGGGCCAAGGCCGCCGCGGCGGGCCTGCCGGTGCGCTTCGAGGTGCACGACGCCACCCGCCTGCCGGTGCCGGACACGCCGTACGACTCGGTGTTCGACTCCGGTCTGCTGCACTCGCTGGACCGGCGCGGGGCTGCGGTCGGCGACTATCTGGCGTTGCTGCCGCGACTGACCGCGCCGGGTAGCACCGTGGTCGTGCTGGCCGTGTCGCCGGAGGCGGGCGGGGGCTGGGGCCTGGACGCCGGCGCGCTGCGCTCGTCGTTCCCGGAGCCGACCTGGACGCACACCACGGTCGAGCCGATCACCGTGCTGGCCCGGGTCGACGCCGAGCACCTTCACCTGCCCGGCCATCTCCTGCGTACCACCCGCCGACGCTGACCGTCCAGGTCGCGGGTCGTGCCGTGGCGGGTCAGCGGTGCCAGTGCTGGCGTGGGGCGAAGCCCTCGCGACGCAGCCAATGTTCGGTGTAGACGATGCGGTCCGCCTCGACCGCCACGAGCGTGTCGGCGGGAGGCTCGGACAGCGGCCGTCCGCGCTCGGCGTGCTCGTTCTGCCAGCGGAACGCCGACCAGTGGTGGGCGTGGTCCGGGTGGTCCGGGGCAAGCACCCGGGCGGTGCCGAACACCTGGGCGCCGCGACTGCTGGCCAGCCCGACCAGCGGCGCGAACACTCCGACGGACACCCGCGGGTCGGCGGCGATGTTGCGCATCTTCGGCGAGCGTGGCGCGGCGGTGAACATCAGCGTGAAGCCGAGCGGGTAGTAGCGCACCGGCGTGGCCAGCGGCCCGTCCGGACCGGCAGTCGCGAGGACGCACATGTTCTGCGACGACAGCAGGTTGAGGATGCGTTCCTCAAGACGTTCCCGGTCGAGTTTCCGCGTCGGGGTGGGCCCGGCCAGCCACGGATTCGTCAACGGCACGCGGCGTCCTCGATCATGACGGCACCCTACCGGCCGAGCAGGTCGTGCAGCACGATGCCGACGTCGGCCGGCGTGCTCACCCGTTCACCTTGGCGGTGCTGGCGCGCACCACGACCTCGCCGTTCATCCGGAGGATCCGCCGCCGGCGGCCGGCGTTCTCGGTGAGCGCCAGCTCCATCACCTTCTCGCCGAGTTCCCGCAGCGGCAGCGCCACGGTGGTCAGCGGTGGGGCGAGGTCGCGGACGATCGGGATGTCGTCGAACCCGGCGACGGAGACGTCGTCGGGCACGCGGAGCCGGCGGTCGCGCAGCGCCGCGTACGCGCCGACGGCCATCACGTCGGTCAGCGCGAACACGCAGGTGGCGTCGAGGCCGCGGTCGAGCAGTTCGGTCATCGCCTGGTAGCCGCCGTCGCGGGTGAACGGCCCCTCGACGACGTCAGCCGGGTCGAGCGGGACCCCGGCGGCGACGAGTTCGTCCCGGAAGCCGCCGAGCCGGTCGGCGACGGTGGTGAGCGCGCGGGGGCCGGAGAGCACCGCGAAGCGGCGGTGGCCGAGCTCCAGCAGGGCACGGGCCATGGCGGCGGCGCCGGCCCGGTTCTCCGGCAGCACGCTGTCGACCTTGAGGCTGCGGTGCCGGCTGACCACGGCGACCCGGCCGCCGCCGTCGAGGTAGGGCTTCAACTCGGCCTCCATGGCCCGCTCCCAGCGGGCGTCCTCGAAGCCGGAGCCGATGAGCAGGATGGCGGGGGCGCGTTCGGCGCGCAGCATCGACACGTACGCGATCTCGCGTTCCGGGTCGCGGAACGTGCTGGCGAGCATGACCAGCAGGTCGTTGTCGCCGGCGACGCGCATGACGCCGCCGGCGATGGCGGCGAAGTAGGGGTCGGTGACATCGTGGCAGATGACGCCGACGGTGCGGTGGGAGGCGCCGGCAAGCGCGCGGGCGTGCGCGTTCGGGGTGTAGGCGAGTTGGGCGGCGGCGGCGAGGACGCGGTCGCGCAGGTGCGGGGTGACGCGCATGCCGTTGAGCGCGCGGGACGCCGTGGCCAGTGAGACACCGGCGGCTCTGGCCACGTCTTCCAGCGTCACGTGCGGCATCGATGAGGCTCCCTGCGAAACGTCTTGACCCGGTGTTCGGGCCTGGCTACCGTAGCATCCTGAAAGCGCTTACTGAAAGCGCATTCAGGCTGGGAGGCACAGTGGAGCGCACGTCCATCGGGATCATCCTCAACGGCGTGACCGGGCGGATGGGCTACCGGCAGCATCTCGTCCGGTCCCTGCTCGCGATCCGCGAACAGGGCGGACTGCCCGCCCGCGACGGCCGCCGCATCTGGCCGGAGCTGACCCTGGTGGGCCGCGACGAGGCCCGGCTCGCCGAGATCGCCACCCGGCACGGGCTGACCTCCTACACCACCGACCTCGCCGCGGCGCTCGCCGACGGCACCCACCAGATCTACTTCGACGCGCAGGTGACCGCCCAGCGGGAGAAGGCGATCCGGGCGGCGATCGAGGCCGGCAGGCACGTCTACACCGAGAAGCCGCTCGCCGAAGGGCTGGCCGGGTCGCGGGAGCTGGCCCGGCTGGCCACCGCCCGAGGCGTGAAGAACGGCGTGGTGCAGGACAAGCTGTTCCTGCCCGGCCTGCGCAAGCTCAGGCGGCTGGTCGACGGCGGCTTCTTCGGCCGGATCCTGTCCGTGCGCGGCGAGTTCGGCTACTGGGTGTTCGAGGGCGACTGGCAGGACGCGCAACGGCCGAGCTGGAACTACCGGGCCGAGGACGGCGGCGGCATCACCGTCGACATGTTCCCGCACTGGCACTACGTGCTGGAGCAGATCTTCGGCGAGGTCACCGCCGTCACCGCGGTCACCGCCACGCACATCCCCGAGCGGGTCGACGAGAAGGGCGTGACCTACCCGGCCACCGCCGACGACGCGGCCTACGGCATCTTCGAGCTGGCCGGCGGCGTCATCGCGCAGATCAACTCCTCCTGGGCGGTCCGGGTGTACCGCGACGAGCTGGTCCAGTTCCAGGTCGACGGCACCCACGGCAGCGCGGTGGCCGGGTTGCGCGACTGCCGCATCCAGCACCGCGGCGCCACCCCGATGCCGGTGTGGAACCCGGATCTGCCGGTCACCGAGCCGTTTCGTGCGCAGTGGCAGACCGTGCCGGACAACGCCGACTACGACAACGGGTTCAAGGTGCAGTGGGAGGCGTTCCTGCGGCACGTCGTCGACGACGAGCCGTTCCCGTGGGACTTCCGGGCCGGCGTGCGCGGCGTGCAGCTCGCCGAGGCCGGCCTGCGCTCCGCCCGTGAGGGCCGGCGGATCGAGATCGGGGAGATCGACGGGTGACCGCGCGGATCGCCCTGCCCACGCCGGGCGGCGGCACCGAGACGCTGACCCTGTCCGAGCCGGCCGGCTGGCAGCGACCGGCCGCGCCGGCGACCAGCCGGATCGCGTACGCGGCGGCGCACGTCGTCGCCGACCCGTACGCCGACAACGCCCCGGACGCCCCCGCCCGGCTGGACTGGGACGCCACCCTCGCGGTGCGGCGTGACCTGTGGTCGTGGGGACTCGGCGTGGCCGAGGCGATGGACACCGCGCAGCGCGGCATGGGGCTGGACTGGGCAGCCACCCGCGAGCTGATCCGGCGCAGCGCCGCCGAGGCCGCCTCCTGCGGCGGGCGCATCGTCGCCGGGGCGGCCACCGACCAGCTCACCGGCGTGCCCGACACGCTCGACGACGTCGCCACCGCGTACGCCGAGCAGGTCGCGTTCGTGCAGGAGTGCGGCGCCGTCGCGGTGGTGATGGCCAGCCGGCACCTGGCCGCGCTCGCCACCGGGCCCGACGACTACCTGCGCGTCTACCGGCGGGTGCTGGACGCCAGCGACGCGCCGGTGGTGCTGCACTGGCTCGGTGACATGTTCGACCCGGCGCTGGCCGGTTACTGGGGTTCGACCGACCTGGACGACGCCACCAGGACGTTCGTCGCGCTGGTGCACGCGCACGCCGACGTGATCGACGGGGTGAAGGTGTCACTGCTGGACGCGGTCCGGGAGGTGCGGCTGCGGGAGCTGCTGCCGCCGACGGTGCGGGTCTACACCGGCGACGACTACCACTACCCGGAGCTGATCGCCGGCGACGGCGTCCGGTCCAGCGACGCCCTGCTCGGCGCGTTCGCGGCCGTCGCTCCGGCCGCGTCGGCCGCGCTGCAACGGCTCGACGCGGGCGACCCGGCCGGCTTCCGGGCCGTCCTCGACCCGACCGTGCCGCTGTCGCGACACGTGTTCGCTCCGCCCACCCGCTACTACAAGACCGGCATCGCGTTCCTGTCCTGGCTGAACGGCCGGCAACCCGGCTTCACCATGGTCGGTGGCCTGCACGGCGGGCGCGGCGTCCCGCACCTGGTCGAGACGTTCCGGTTGGCCGACGCCGCCGGGCTGCTGCTCGACCCGGAGCTGGCCGCCGAACGGATGCGCGGGTACCTGGCCGTGGCGGGGGTGACCCGATGAGTCCCGATCCGCGGCTGGCGAAGCTGTCGCTCAACCAGCGCACCACGCCACGCTGGTCGGTCCGGGAGGCGGTCGAGGGCTGCGTGCGCGGCGGGATCCCGGCCATCGGGTTGTGGCGCGAACCGGTCGCCGAGATCGGCGTACCCGCCGCCGCGTCGCTCGTCGCCGAGGCCGGGCTGCGGGTGTCGTCGCTGTGCCGGGGCGGGTTCCTCACCGCCGAGGGCGAGCGCGCGCGGGTCGAGGCGCTGGCCGACAACCGGCGCGCGATCGACGAGGCCGCCGGGCTCGGCGCCGACTGCCTGGTGCTGGTCGTCGGCGGTCTGCCGCCCGGCTCCCGCGACCTGCCCGGCGCGCGGCGCCGGGTCGCGGACGCGCTCGCCGAGCTGGCCCCGTACGCGGGCGAGCGCGGCGTGCGCCTCGCGCTGGAGCCGCTGCACCCGATGTACTGCGCCGACCGGGCGGTGCTGTCCACGCTCGGGCAGGCGCTCGACCTGGCCGAGGCGTTCCCGGCCGAGCAGGTCGGCGTCGTGGTGGACACGTTCCACGTCTGGTGGGATCCGGACGTGTGGCGGCAGATCGCCCGCGCCGGGGCGCGGATCGCCAGCTTCCAGGTCTGCGACTTCCTCACCCCGCTCCCGGCCGACGTGCTGCTCGGGCGCGGCATGATGGGCGACGGGCACATCGACTTCCCGCCGCTGCGCCGCGCCGTGGCGGCGGCCGGCTACACCGGGGACACCGAGGTGGAGATCTTCAACGCCGAGGTGTGGGCGACCGACCCGGACCGGGTCCTCGCCACCATGGCCGAGCGCTACGTCGAGCTGGTGCTGGCCGACTGAAGCGGGTCGTCGCCGCGCCGGACTCGTTCAAGGGCTCGCTGACCGCCGCCGAGGTGGCCCGCGCCGACGCGGTGCGGCTCGCCGCACGGGTCCGGCCTGTCGGACGAAACACGTGGCCGTCGACACCGCCGGCGGGCAGGATCGGATCATGACCTCAGCACCCCCCTCGATCACCACGCCGATCACCGCCGACCTGCTGCGCGGCGCGCTCGACCTGGAACGCACCGCCCAGGGAATGCTGCCGCACCGGCTGCCCGCCGGGGCCCGGGCGCGCAACACCGACCCGCAGGTGGCGATGGCGGAGGCGATGCCCTCGGGCGTGCGGCTGGTGTTCCGCACCCGCGCCACAGTCATCGAGCTGGACGTGCTCGCCACCAAGATGGTCTACCAGGGCGCGCCGCCGCGCCCGGACGGCCGCTACGACCTGCTGGTCGACGGGCGGCTCGCCGGGCAGGCGACGGCCGGCGGCGGAAAGGTGCTCGCCATCGACCTGACCACCGGCACCACCACCGTCGAACCGGGCCCGGTCGCCGCGGTCCGCTTCGCCGACCTGCCCGCCGCCGACAAGGAGGTGGAGATCTGGCTGCCGCAGCGGGAGATCACCGAGCTGGTGGCGCTGCGCACCGACGCGCCGGTGGAGACCGTCGGTGACCGCGGGCGGCGGGTGTGGTTGCACCACGGCAGCTCGATCAGCCACGGCTCCGACGCGGAGAGCCCGACCGGCACCTGGCCGGCCGTCGCCGCCGGGCTCGCCGGCGTGGAGCTAATCAACCTCGGGTTCAGCGGCAGCGCGCTGCTCGACCCGTTCACCGCACGGGCGATGCGGGACACCCCGGCCGACCTGATCAGCGTGAAGATCGGCATCAACCTGGTGAACAGCGACGCGATGCGGCTGCGCGCGTTCACCCCGGCGGTGCACGGCTTCCTCGACACGGTGCGCGACGGGCACCCGGACACCCCGCTGCTGGTCGTGTCGTCGATCCTGTGCCCGATCCAGGAGGACACCCCCGGGCCGGGCGCGGCCGACTTCAGCACCGGCACGCTCCAGTTCATCGCCACCGGCGACCCGGCCGAGCAGGCCGCCGGCAAGCTCACCCTGCGGGTCATCCGTGCCGAGCTGGCCCGGATCGTGGCCGCCCGGTCCGCCGAAGACCCGAACCTGCACTACCTGGACGGGCTGCAACTCTACGGCGAGGCAGACTTCGCCGAGCTGCCGTTGCCCGACCAGTTGCACCCCGATCCGGTCGCGGACCGCCGGATCGGCGAGCGGTTCGCCGCGCTGGCGTTCGGCCCGGACGGACCGTTCGCCGCCTGATCCCGGCGCGGGGCAGCGGGTGGGGCGCCGCCGGACCCGCGAGGCGCGGGTCCGGCGGGGTGCTCGGGGTCAGATCCGTCGGCGGCCGTAGGCGCCGGCGGTGATCGCCACGCCGACGGCGGCGAAGACGACCTGGATCAGCAGCTCGATCCAGTCGATGCCGTCGGTGTCGGCCACGTCCAGCGCGCCGGCCACCGCCGTGCCCAGCAGAGCCGCGACCACGCCGATGACCAGGGTGAGCCAGATCGGGATGTTCTGCTTGCCCGGTACGACCAGGCGACCCAGGGCGCCGATGATCAGACCGATGATGATGCCGGAGATGATGCCGCCGACGTGCATGATGGTCGCCCTTCCGCTGGGTGGTTGTCGTCGCCCAGCTGATTGCCCGAGGCAACGAAGAACGAAACCGGGTCGGCCGGACGGTCGCCGGCGGCGCGTGCCGCATCGTCCGCCAGGGCGCCGAGGACGCGCTGCCGCAGAAGCTCGTACTGCCGCCGGCACCGCCGGGGAGCGTCCGGGGGACGTCGCTGCACCTCGGCGCCGACGACAACCTCCCCCCGGTGGAACTGGTCCGCGGTGAGGTCGACCTCGTCGCCGCCGGGCAGCCGGTTCCAGTAGTGCCAACCGACCTTGGCGTCTCCGACGAACACCTCGCCGAGCACCAGTTCACCGCCGAGGAGGTCCTGGACGACGAGCGCGGTGACACCGCACTGGCCACGGGCCGGGTTGCCGGGGTGCCAGGCCGGCAGGTCGTGCGGGTCACAGGTGTCCGCTCCCCAACTCGCCCGCACCATCGGCCGCAGCCGCGCCAGTCCGATCATCGGACGATCTTCTCGGATGCCACTCTCGCCGGACGTCATCCGTGAAGGGTGAGCCCTGCACCGGGTCGAGGGTCAAGGCGACGGCACCGCTCACCGTGATCGGTGACGACACCCGGGACCGGATACGCCCCGGACGGGTCGACGAGCCGACTCAGGGCGCCTCTCGCAACGGCCACACCTCGACCACGCCGTGCGCGACCGCGCACGGCGTGGCCGCCACCAGGGCGATCGCCTCCTCCAGCGACGCGGCCTCGATGACGGCGAACCCGCCAATCGGAAGCGCCGAGGTCAGGAACGCCCCCTCGCGCACCTCGGGGCCCGCGCCGTCGGGGTTGCGCACCTGCGCCGGCGGGCCGGCCACGCCCATCCGCACGCCGGCCGCCCGCAGGCGTTCGTCGTGCGCGTGGGCCGCGTCGCGCACCGCGGGGTCGGTGCGGTCGTAGCCCTCCTGGTCGCCGTACCCGATGGTGATGAACGTCGGCATGGGTCGGTCCTCTCGTCGCGTGCCCGGTCGTCACCTGCCTAGCACGCGCTCGGTCGGCGCGCCGGGCGGGGCGGAGCGGTGGGCCGGGCGGGTCAGGGCGTCGGCACCCAGGCCACCGTGGTCAGGCCGGTCAGGGTGGTGGCCTTCAGACCGGCGTCGGAGACCGTCCACAGCACACCGTCGACCACCAGGGACCGGCGGATCCGCTTGCTCCACTCCGACCCGTCGGTCAGCGACGGCGGATGCGCGATCGTGCCGGCCACGGTGAACCCGTCGGCACCCAACCGCAACGCCAGCACCTCGGCGCCCGGTGCGCCCCGGTCGCCCTCGCCGCCGACGCCGCCGGTGACCACCCCCGGTCGCATCACCGGAAGCACCACCAGCCGCTGCGGCGCCCACCACAGGAACGCGTGCGGGTCGAACTCCGCGTCGGACCAGCCCTGCGCGACGTGGTGCCGGGCGATCCGGGTCGGCCGGGCCGGGTCGGCCACGTCGAACAACGACACCTGCAGGCCCTGGACCCGCCCCTGGTCGGTGGCCTCCTGCCCGACCCCGAGCAGCCGCCCGTCGCCGGCCGGGTGCAGGAACGACGAATAACCGTTGACCTTCAACTCGCCGGTCACCCGGGGCGTGGCCGGATCCCGCAGGTCCACCACGTACAGCGGGTCGGTCTGCCGGAAGGTCACCACGTATCCGGTGGGGCCGAGAAACCGCACCGCGTAGATCCGCTCACCCTTGCCCAGGCCGGTGACCCGGCCGACCTCGGTGAGCGTCGTCCCCTCGGTCCGCAGCACGTGGACGCCGGAGGCGGAGTCGCCGCCGCGACCCCACCGGTCACCCCCCGTGGTGGTGGCCACCCGCAGGTGACCGTCCCACTCGGACAGCGCGTACTGGTTGATCAGCCGGCCCGGCACGGTGCCGGCGGCGACGTAGCGCGGGGTGCCCGCGCCCAGGTCGAACTGGTAGATCTCGGTGGAGTCGTCCGGTCGGCTCGACGGCCGCACGGGCAACCGCCAGCGCTGGTCGTTGGTGAGATAGAGCCGGGAACCGTTGCTGTAGACGGTGTCCCCGTCGGCGGCCACGGTGACCGGGTCGCCCGTGCCGAGGGCGGTCGCGCCGAGGTCGAAGCTGAGCACGGTGACCATCGACGCGCCGGAGAACCCGGCCGGCCGGCTGAGCCGGTCGCAGTCGACCCGCCCGCTGACGGTGCGGCCGTCCTCGCGGACCTCGTAGTGGGGCAACCAGTCGTCGAGCGTGGCCTTGTCGACGACGGCGCGGTTGGCGGCGATGCGCTGCGCGTCCGTGCCCTTCGCCGGTTGCGGGAACGCCATCCGGGGCGCGGACCGGATCACCACCCGGGCGCTCGCGCCGACCTGCCGGGCGTCGACGAGGCGACCGTCGATGCGGTAGTCGCCGATGATCCGGGGCGCCCCGGCCAGGTCGACCAGGACCAGCCGGGCCTGCGCGGCACCCGGCACCGGCCGCTGCTTCGCGTCGGCGGGCCCGGTGCGCGACCGGTCGGGGAGCAGCACCAGCGCCCGGTCGCCGTGCAGCAGCAGGTTTGCCTCATTCCCGTCGTACCACAGCTGTCCGCCCGGCGGGTCGAGCGCCAGCCGGCCGGTCAGCCGGCGGCTCGCCGGGTCCACCACGGACAGCGTGCCCCGGGAGACCGTGACGATCCGCCGGCCGTCGGTCTTCACCAGGTCCGGTTCGTCCACCCCGGCCTCGTGGACCGTGGTGCCGGAGAAGCCGCCAGCGGGCACGCCCGCCGCGTCCTTCACCGCCCCACCGACCGCGCCGGCCCGCTCGGCCGCCGCGTACGGCACGGGCTCGCCGAGGCCCCACGGGCCCACCGCCGCCTTCGCGGCGGCCCTGAGCTGCCGCAGCGCCTCGTCGCACGAGTCGAACGCGACCAGGCGCAACCCGCCGGACGGCGGGTTCCCGCCCCGCTGCGGCGGCGGGGCGGGCGGATGCGCGGTGCAGCCGGCCAGGGTCAACGCGGCGACCGTCGCCCATCCGACGGTCCGGAGTCTGCCACCAGTCATGGCCGGTCAGACGCGGCGGCGCCGGGCGCGGTTCCCCCGCCCGGCGCTCAGCCGCCGGCCATCGCGCCGAGCACGATCAGCGGCTCCTTGCCGGCGACCACCTCGGCGGGCAGCGGCGCGTCCGGAGACTCGTTGGACAGGTCCGTCTCGCAGGCGTAGAAGCGGACGAACGGGCGGCGCTCGCCGCTGCGCCGGTCGCGGATCGTGCCCAGCAGCATCGGGTACGCGGTCTCCAGCGCGTCGAGCACCTCACGCTGGGTGGGTGGCCCGGCCACCTCGACGCGCACCTCGCCGGTGACGTGCGCCAGGTTCTTCAGGTGGGCGGGCAGCACGACCCGGATCACGGCAGCACCTGGACCTCGACGGAGAGCACCGCGGGCAGGTCGCGCACGATCGGCGCCCAGCTGTCGCCACCGTCGGCCGAGTGGTAGACCTGCCCGCCGGTGGTGCCGAAGTAGACCCCGCACTCCTCGTGCGTGTCGACCGCCATCGCGTCGCGCAGCACGTTGACGTAGCAGTGCGACTGCGGCAGCCCGTTGGTCAGCGGCTCCCAGCGCTCGCCGCCGGTGCGGCTGCGGTAGACGCGCAGCTTGCCCTCCGGCGGGTAGTGCAGCGAGTCGCTGGTGATCGGCACCACGTAGATCGTCTCCGGTTCGTGCGCGTGCACCGCGATCGGGAAACCGAAGTCGGTCGGGAGGTCACCGCTGACTTCCCGCCAGTTGGCGCCGGCGTCGTCGGTGCGCATCACGTCCCAGTGCTTCTGCATGAACAGCGTGTCCGGCCGGGAGGGGTGCTGGGCCAAGCGGTGCACGCAGTGGCCGACCTCGGAATCCTGGTCGGGGATCTCCCCCGAGCGCAGGCCCTTGTTGATCGGCAGCCAGCTCGCGCCGCCGTCGTCGCTGCGGAACGCCCCGGCCGCCGAGATCGCCACGTAGATCCGGTCGCGGTGCGCCGGATCGAGGATGATCGTGTGCAGGCACATCCCGCCGGCGCCAGGCTGCCAGCTCGGGCCGGTCGGGTGCTGGCGCAGCGCGGTCAATTCCGACCACTTCTCGCCGCCGTCGGTGGAGCGGTAGAGAGCGGCGTCCTCCCCGCCGGCGTAGACCGTGTCGGGGTCGTGCCGGGACGGCTCGAGGTGCCAGATCCGCTTGAACTCCCACGGCCGGGGCGTGCCGTCGTACCAGAGGTGCTGCCCGACCTCGCCGGTGTAGGCGAAGTCGTTGCCCACCGTCGTCCAGTTCCGGCCGCCGTCGTCGGAGCGCTGGATGAGCTGCCCGAACCAGCCGCCGGACTGGGAGGCGTAGAGCCGGTCCGGCTCGACCGGGGAACCGGTCAGGTGGTAGACCTCCCAGCCGCCGAAGTGCGGCCCGTCGACCGTCCAGTCGGCGCGCCGGGCGTCCGACGTCAGGATGAACGCGCCCTTGCGCGTGCCGACAAGTACTCGTGTTGATGTCACGTCTCATTCTCCGTTCGATCGTTCACCAGGTCCGACCGTGCGCCGCGCGGAAACTCACCGCTGTCGTACTCCCCCGGTACGACAATCGGCGCGCGCGCCGCCGTCGGCAAGGTCGCCGCGCCGGGGAGTCCGGGTTGTCGGTGGGGGCGGTTGGCCTGGGTCGGCGTGCGCTGGCGGATCCGCAAGCGCACGTTCGCGCACGTGTGCACCGTCGACCCCGACCACCAGGCGGCCTATGCGCGGGCCGCGCGGACCGACGAGCCGATCTGCGTGCTGACGTTCCGCTCCCCCGGCGACGAGATCGCCGGCCTGGTCGCCCGCCGGCCCGCCGTTCTCTACGCCGGACTGGGGCGCCGACGTGGTCGGCCTGGCGCTCGACGACGCGACGGACTGGGCCGAGGTCGCCGAGCTGCTGACCGAGAGCTACTGCGTGCTCGCGCCGAAGAAGCTGGCCGCCCGCGTCGACCGGCCGGGGTGAGCCGGGGTCAGCCGAGCTTCTTGCGCAGCGTCTCGAACGCCAGGTCGGGGCGACGGGGCAGGCCGAAACGCTCGTCGCCGTAGGGGAACGGGCTGCGCTTCCCGGTGCGGGCGTAACCGCGCCGCTCGTACCAGGCGATCAGGTCCGCGCGCTGGACGATCACGGTCATCCGCAGCTCGCCGGCGTGCCAGCTCTCCCGGGCGTACCGCTCGGCCTCGGCCAGCAGTTCCCGGCCCAGCCCGCCACCCTGACGCTCCGGGTCGACCGCGAACATGCCGAAGTAGGCGTGGTCGTCGCGGCGCTCCAGTTGGCAGCAGGCGACCAGCCGGCCGTCGCGCTCGGCCACCAGCACCACGCCGGCCGGTCCGGTCACCGCGTCGGCCACCATCTGCGGGTCGGTGCGCTGCCCGTCGAGCAGGTCCGCCTCGTGCGTCCAACCGGCCCGCGCGCGGTCCCCCCGGTAGGCCGACTCGATCAGGTCGACCAGGGCGGGCACGTCGGCGGGTCGGGCGGTACGGAAGGCGGGGCTGGTCATGGTGCGCTCCACGGTCGAGGCGGCATACCGGGCCAGCGTACGCAGGCCGGTCGCGCCGCCGGCACGGGGCGGCCGGGCGTGGCGGGGCGTGGTTGACTGCCCGGCATGGAGGCGACCGTCGGAACGCTCGACCTACCGGCCACGCTCGACCTGCCGGCCGGAGCGGTGCGGGGCGGTCTGGTGGTGCTGCACGGCTCGCACGCCGACCAGCGGTCCTACTTCCTCTACGCACACCTGGCCCGGCTGCTGACCCCGGCCGGCGTCGCGGTGCTGCGCTACGACCGCCGCCCGCGCGTCGACGGTCACGACGTGCCGCTGGCCGATCAGGCGCGCGACGCCGCCGCCGCGGTGACCGAGCTGCGCCGGCACGTCGGCGCGGTACCGGTCGGGCTGTGGGGCTTCAGTCAGGGCGCGTGGGCGGCGGCGGTCACCGCAGCCCGGCACCCGGTCGACTTCCTGATCCTTGTCGGGTGCAGCGGCGTCAGCCCGGCGGCCCAGATGCGCTACGGCACGGCCGAGCAGTTGCGCCGGCACGGCTACGGCCCGGCCGACGTGGCCGCGCTGGCCCGGCTGCGCGAGGTCGCCGAGGGCTTCCTGCGCGGCGACGTGCCCCGCCCGGTCGCGCAGGCGGAGTTGGAGGCCGCGAAGCGGCAGCCGTGGTTCCCGCTGGCGTTCCTGCCCGACGAGTTGCCCGCGGCACCGGGCACCTGGGCGGACATGGACTTCGACCCGGCGCCGATGTTCGCCCGGCTGACCGGCCCGGTGCTGCTCTGCTACGGCGAGACCGACGGGTGGATCCCGATCGAGGAGAGCCTGGCGGTGTGGCGGCGCGCGGCCCGCGACGCCGAGCTGACCGTGAACCGGCTGGCCGGCTGCGACCACGCGCCCACGCTCGACGGACGCGAGGACCTCACCGGCGTCAGCCCGCAGTACGACGCGGTCCTGCTCGACTGGCTCGACCGGCGGCTGCCGCCCGGCCGGTAAACGCGTCGCCGGCGGCCGACCCCGCCGATACGCTGCCGGCCATGACCGCCGCCGAGCTGCCGACCTTCGAGTTCGCCTTTCCCGGGCCGCTGCGCGACCAACTGGTCGCCGCCGTGCTCGACGGGACGAAGACCAGCACCACCGGCCTGCTGCAGGACTACGAGATCGACGGCGAGCCGCTGCCGGAGGTCGGCGCCCGCTTCGCGGTGATCGACTCCGCCGGCCGGCCGGTGGCCGTGATCGAGGTGGTCGAGGTCCGCGTCGCCCGGATCGGTGACGTGGACCTCGACCACGCCCGCGACGAGGGCGAGGGCTACGAGTCGGTCGCCGACTGGCGCGCCGGCCACGAGAACTACTGGCACGGCACTGACTACCGCGGCTGGCTCGGCGACCCGGCGTTCACCATCGACGACGACACGCCGGCCGTGCTGGAGCGGTTCCGGCTCGTCGAGACGCTCTGACCGGCACCGTCAGGAGGCGTCCCGCCGGCGCTCAGACCGCCGTGCCCGGAGGGGACTTCAGCAGCGACGTCGCCTCCGGGAGGTGCCCACCGCGTCCCGCGCGCAGGGCCGCCGCAGCCATTCGGACGAGGTCGATGTTCACCCCGGCCGCGCCGCTCGGGTCGTGCACCGTCAACCGCAGGTCCAGGCTGACCGCCGTCCCGCTCCAGCCCTGTGCCTCGATGTTGACGTGGGCGACCTTCTGCGAGCCCAGGTGCGGCAGATAACCCAGCGGCGCCACCTGCACCTTGTCGGATCCCAGCGCGTTCAGCTTGGACCGGTGCTTCGTGTTCGGCTGCTCCACCAGGTTGCGGAAGTCCTCCGTGCCGGGTCCCGGGCGATCGGGTCGGACGTGGTGTTGACGAAGCCCACCCCGGCCAGGAGCGCCGCCTCGGCGTAGGCGCGTGCGGTGGCCGGCCGGCCGCTCGGCGCGGAGAAGAGCAGGACCTCGGCGCCCGCCAGCGCGTCGGCCACCCGTTGGACCTCCGCCGAGTCGACGAGGCCGCGCTGGACGAGCACACCGGACGGCGCCAGGTCCGCGCCCAGGCGGGGAAAGTTGTTGGGCGGCAGGAAGATCGCCTCGTGCAGATCCCTGCCCACGCGCACCGGCGAGGTCGCGAACGCCGCGACGACCTCGACGTCACCCACGCCCAGCCCCGCGACCTCGGGATGCCGGACCCCGATCAAGCTCCCCGTCCGCCGGTGGAGGTCGATGCCCTGCACCAGCGCCGAGGTGTTGTTCCCGACGCCCACCACACCGACCTTCACACTCCCGATCACGCCCGGAAGGCTACCCGCAGCCCTCCCTCGCCCGCTGTTTCACGGAAAGTGTGGCCATTCCGCGTTCCATGGCCCCTCTTTCCGTGAAACTGTCGAGCTGGCCGTGCGCGGTTCATTCCCCGGCGAGCCAGGCGCGCAGGTCCGTGCCGTGCTCGTCGAGTGCCGGCGGGGGCAGGTCGTAGCGGGGTGGGCTGGCCGACAGGCCGATCGGGTGTCGGACGCCCGGCACCCCGCCGACCGTCACCACCGGGTCGAGCCCGAGCCGCTGCGCCAGCGCCACCCCCTCGGCGACCGAGTTGATCGGGCTGCACGGCACGCCCGCCGCGCGCAGCTCGCGGAACCACTCCGCGCTGCCGCGCCGGGCCAGCGCCGCGACCAGCAGCGGCCGCAGGGCGTCGCGGTGCGCGGTGCGGTCGGCGTTGCCGCGGAACCGGGCGTCGTCCGCCAGCTCCGGGGTCCCGAGGACCTTGCAGAGGGTACGGAACTGGGCGTCGTTGCCGGCGATCACCACGAGTTCCCCGTCGGCGGTGGGCAGCGGCTCGTACGGCACGACGCTCGGGTGGGCGTTGCCCGTACGGTGCGGCGCCACTCCGCCGGCGACGTAGGCGGTGGCGTGGTTGACCAGCCCGGACAGGGCCGAGGAGAGCAGGTCGACGGTGACGTGCTGGCCCCGGCCGGTCCGCCCCCGGTCGTGCAGCGCGGCCAGGATCCCGACCGCCGCGTGCAGCCCGGCGATGACGTCGAAGACGGCCACGCCGGCCTTGTAGGGCGGACCGTCGGCGTCCCCGGTGAGGCTCATCAGCCCGGCGGCGGCCTGCACCATGAGGTCGTAGCCGGGCAGGTCCGCGCCGGCGGCGGCGCCGAAGCCGCTGATCGACGCGTACACCAGGGCCGGGTTGCGGGCGGTGACCGTGTCGTGGTCGAGCGCGAAGCGGCGCAGCGTGCCGGGGCGGAAGTTCTGGATCAGCACGTCGGCCCGGTCGGCCAGCCGGTGGGCCAGGACCAGGTCGTCGGCGTCGGCGAGGTCGAGGACCACCGACCACTTGTTGCGGTTGACCGCGAGATAGTACGTGGAGACGCCGTCGCGCGTCGGCGGTCGCCAGTCGCGGGTGTCGTCGCCGCCCGGCGCCTCCACCTTGACCACGTCCGCGCCGAGGTCGGCCAGGAGCATTGTCGCGTACGGCCCGGCGAGGATCCGGGAGAAGTCGGCGATGAGCATCCCGCGCAACGGTCCCGACATGTTCTCTTGTTCCTTCCGCCGGTTGCGGCGCCCGCACCGGCCGTGACGGCCCCGCCGCCGTCACGGCCGGTGCGGTGTTCGTCGGTGTCGGCGGACTAGGTCGTGTTCGCCCCGGGCACGGCCCAGCGCAGGCCGGCCGGGTCGCGCAGCACCACGCCGCGCGGTGGGCCGCCGGGTTCCAGCGTCGCGCCGGCGGCCAACGCCCGCTGCACGAGCAGCTGCGGATCGGGCGGCGTGAGCGACATCGGGGCGTCGCCGCCCTCCCCGGCCGGGCGGTCGGACCACTCGCTCACCGTCAGCCGGTGGTCGCCGACCACCAGCTCGGCGTGCACGACCCGCCCGTCCAGCAGACATTCCCGCTGCACCGGCACGGCCTCGAAGACCTCCGCGTAGAACGCGGTCACCGTGGCCACGTCGGTCACCGCCAGGTGCGCGTCGTTGCGCAGTTCACCGACGCCCATCGCGTTACCGCCTCTCCCTCACTCCGCGATCCGGGTGCGGCCGGTCCAGCGGAACACCGCGGGCACGCCGTCGAGGACGACCGCGGGATCCCGCTCGAAGTGCTCGTAACCGCCGTAGTACCGCACCTTGATCTTCGACTCCACCATGGACACCCGCTGGTGGCGCAGCTCGGCCGGCAGCATCGCCGGCCCGCCCTCCAGCACCGCCTCGACGACGCCGGCGGCGTCGGCGCTCACCGGGGCCGACGCGGGCCATCCGGTCCGGTCGTCGCCGTTGACGAAGGCATCCGCCGTCCGGACGGCCGGGGCGGGATTGATAGAAGCTGTCATGACACGACCTCCGTCGCTCGTCGTTCAGCCTCGCCATGCGCACGCGACTGCCACACGCATTTGTCGAGCGATCGCCCTCGCATTCCGCGAGGCGGAAGAAATCGCCCTGCACCGGTGGCCGGGGGCGATCTCCTGTGCCATTCGAACGTAATCGGGGTCACAATTGCGAAAAACCCTTAGGCACCCCCTAACGCGAACTGTTCGCCGAGGCCGGGCCGGGCGCGCGACGCTCGGGCGGCAAGGGGCGGGACACGCCGTAGGGGTGGCCGCCCGCGCGACGCCGCCGTTACGGTCTGGTCGCGCGGGGTCGGCGCCGGCCCGACCCGAGAGGGGAAGCCGTGCCGCTGCTGACCTGGCTCGCCGAGTCCACCGACGAGCGTCCGGGCGCGATCCGCGTCGACGACCGGGCACTGTCCTGGACGGAACTGCGCGCGGCGGCCACCGCGGTCGCCGACGACCTGCGGGGCGTACGCCGGGTGGCGGTGTCCGCCACGGCGAGCCTGGAGACCGTCGTCGGTGTGGTCGGCGGGCTGCTCGCCGGGGCGGCGGTGGTGCCGGTGCCGCCGGATGCCGGGCCGGTGGAACGCGACCACATCCTGCGCGACTCCGGCGCCGAGGTGCTGCTCGGCCCGCACGACCCCGACAGCGCCGCCACCCCACCCGCGGTGCCTGTCGACCTGGCCCGGCGTTCGGACACCCGCCACCGGGAGCCGGACCCGGCGACCCCGGCGCTGATCCTCTACACCAGTGGCACCACGGGCGCGCCGAAGGGCGCGGTGCTGTCCCGCCGCGCGGTCGCCGCCTGCCTGGACGGGCTCGCCGACGCCTGGGCCTGGACCCCGGACGACCTGCTGGCGCACGGGCTGCCGCTGTTCCACGTGCACGGGCTCGTGCTCGGTGTGCTCGGCCCGTTGCGCCTCGGCAGCCGGCTGCACCACGTCGGGCGTCCCCGCCCGGAGCGGTACGCGGCGGCGGGCGGCACGCTCTACTTCGGCGTACCCACGATCTGGTCACGGATCGCGGCGGAACCGGCGGCGGCGCGGGAGTTGCGCGGCGCCCGGCTGCTGGTGTCGGGTAGCGCCGCCCTGCCCGAGCCGGTCTTCGCCGCGCTCGCCGAACTGACCGGCCACCGGCCGGTCGAGCGGTACGGGATGACCGAAACCCTGATCACGGTGAGCGCCCGGGCGGACGGGCCGCGACGACCGGGCACGGTCGGCGTGCCGTTGCCCGGCGTGCACACCCGGTTGGTCGACGAGGCCGGCGACCCGTTGCCCGCCGACGGCGCGACAATGGGTGAGCTCCAGGTGCGCGGCGACACGCTGTTCGACGGCTACCTCGACCGGCCGGACGCCGACGCGGCCACCCGCACGGCCGACGGCTGGTTCCGCACCGGCGACGTGGCGACCGTCGGCCCGGACGGCTGGCACCGGATCGTCGGCCGGGCCGCCACCGACCTGATCAAGAGCGGCGGCTACCGGATCGGCGCGGGCGAGGTGGAGGACGCGCTGCTGGCCCACCCGGGGGTGCGGGAGGCCGCCGTCGTCGGCATCCCGCACCCCGACCTGGGCCAGCAGGTCACCGCGTACGTGGTCGGCGACGGGCTGGGCGAGGCCGAGCTGATCGACTTCGTCGCCCGGCAGTTGTCCGTGCACAAGCGGCCCCGGCAGGTGCGGCTGGTCGACGCGCTGCCCCGCAACGCCATGGGCAAGGTGCAGAAGAGCCGGCTGACCGAGTGAGGCGTCAGACGCCGCGGTCCGGCGCGCCCATGTCTCCCGTGGCGGGCGTGCCGTCGGCGAGCCCGTAGCGCAGGTGAACGGTGCCCTTCGGGTTGGCCACCGGCGGTTCGAGGAGGGTGATGTTGGTGGGCACCGCGCCGCCGTCGAACACCTTCTTCCCGACGCCGAGCACGATCGGGTACACCCAGAGGTCGATGCGGTCGAAGAGCTTCTCCCGCAGCAGCGTCTGCACCAGGTCGAGGCTGCCGACGACCTTGATGTCGTCGTGCCGGTCCCGCACCTCGCGCACCGCCGAGGCCAGGTCCGGCCCGAGCTGCGTGGACCCCGGCCAGGACAGGTCGGGCCGACCGCGGGAGGCCACGTACTTCGGGACGCGGTTGAAGAGCGTGGCGATCTCGTTGTCCTCGCCGCTCTCCTGGTGCGGCCAGTAGCCGGCGAAGATGTCGTAGATCCGCCGGCCGAGCAGGAGGGCGTCGGTGCCCTGGTACGCCGCCATGACCTGCGCGCCGGTCACCTCGTCCAGCAGCGCGCCGTGGCGCTGAGGTTGCGGTGAGCGGCGGCGGGAACCCGCACCGTCCGGTACGCCCGAGTTGGCGCTGCCACCGCGACGGGCAGCCCTGGCCGTGCCCGGCGGCGCGGACCGCGCTGCTGCGGGAGTATGACGGGAACATGGTCGGGCTGGCCGTCTATCTGGCCGGGGCGCTGCACGACGCGGTCGGCGACCTCTGCGCGCTCGACCCGCACGACGTGCCGGAGCCGGCTGTGCTGTGGGACCGGTTCCTGGCGTGGCTCGACCGCTCCCGCTACCCGTCCCCGGGTCCCTGACCGGCTGCCGACTGCTGCCGCAGGCGGTCGAGACCGCCCCGGATCAACGCGCCGTAGCCGTCGTCGCCGAGCGCGTCGATTCCGGTTTCCGCGCGCCGCCCGTGCTCGCGGGCCCGGTCGAGATCGGACAGCGTTCACCGGGCCGCGGCGGCCTGGCGGACCAGGCGGCGCGCCTCGTCCGGCGGAACGCCGGTCGCGCGCAGCACGTCGTTCGCGGCGGTCCGAAGCTGCGACACCACGATGGTGCCAGAGAAGCCGATGTCCTGGCGGCACGCCTCACCCGCCTCCCGGACCGCCCGCAACACCCGCTCCCGCGTCGCGAACGGTTCCCGGGCGGCAAGGAACTCCCGGTGCAGCAACCGGATCGCCGCGCTGAAGTGTTCCAGCGCGACCGGCAGGTCGGCCGGCACCGGCTCGTCGTCGCGCAGCGCGGTGCCGACCCGGCGGACCAGCGCGCGGCTGTTGCGGAACGCCCGGTCCAGGTGCTCCGCGCCGCGTCGGTACGCGGCCAACGCGCGCCGCCGCCGCCAGCGCACCGGGGAGAAGCGGACCACCTCGTCGGCCGCGTTGACCACCTCGTCGATGCGGGTCAACTCAGGCTCGGCGGCACGCATCCGGGTCAGCACCTCGTCCGCGGCGCGCGCGTCGCCCCGGGCCAGCGCCTCCGCCGAGGCGGTCATCTCCCGGGCGAACGTGTCCAGCGCCGGGTCGGCGATCCGGCGGACCGTGCGCAGCGGGTTGAGCGGGGCGAGCACCAGCACCACAAGCAGACCGACCACGCCCCCGACGAGCGCGTTGACCGTCCGCGGCAGTTCCAGGTCCGGCGAGGCCGGGGTGAGCGTGGCGACCAGCACTGCCGTACCGCCGGCCTGGGTGACCAGCGCGCCGGTGCCGCGGACCAGCACCGCGGCGCTGACCGCCAGGAACACGATCACGCCGGTCTGCCACGGGCCGGTGCCGAACAGGCGGATGAGCGCGTCGCCGACGACGATGCCGAGGACCACGCCGATGATCAGTTCGACGGTGCGCCGGGTTCGGTTGCCGAGCGCCGCGGCGATCACACCGACGGCGGCGGCGGGCGCGAACGTCGGGTCCGGGTTGCCGAACACCTCGCGCGCGATCAGCCAGGACAACGCCGCGGCCAGGCCCGCCTGGACCGCCACGATGAGGTACGTGCGCAGCCGCTCCCGACTGGCCCGTACCGCCTCGCGCACCCGGTCGCCGGCTTCCCGCATGCGCCGGGATACCCGCCGCCGTGCGGTCGAACCTCAACCGGGGTAGGCCATCGTGCCGGTCAGCGCCACCACACCGGGCAGCCGGAGAAACTGCACCACCACCGGCACCGGTGAGCGCAGCACGCAGCCGTACGGACGGTCCAGCCGCACCGCCTCCGGGTCGATGAGGTCGTTGACCCGCACGTGCCGGACCCGGCGGGCGCCGACGAGGATCCGGTACGGCCCGACCGGCTCGGCGTCCTCGTAGTAGAAGTCGAGCGTCAACGCGGCGTCGGCGGCGGCGGTGGCGAGCCGGCCGTCGTCGGAGAGCACCCCGGCGAGCCGGTCCAGCCCGAGCAGGATCCCGTCGGTGCGCACCAGCGGGCTGGACGAGTGCCCCGAGCCGACCGGACGGATCGGGACGCCGAGGTCCCGGGCCCGTCGCACCAGCGCGCACACCTCGCTCTCGTCGGCGGGTTCGGCCCACTGCGCCGGCGTGAAGGAGAGGCCGGACCAGTTCACGAAGGCACGTGTCACCCGGCCCCTCCCCCGGTGCGTCGGTCCGGCCCGCTTACCCGCGACCACCGGCGGTAGTCACCGGCGTGCGCCGACGTGACCGGCACCCCGCCGGGAACCATGCGGGAAGTCGGGACGACTATCCCTACATGGCGTGTGAGCAGTGGCGGGAGATCCTGTCGGCCCAGCTGGACGGTGAGGCGTCGCGGGCGGAGACCGAGGCGGCCGAGGCGCACCTGAGCGGCTGCGCCGGGTGCCGGGGCTGGTTCGACTCGGCCGCGGCGGTGACCCGGCGGGCCCGTACCCAACTCGCCCCGAGGGTGCCCGACCTGGTGGCGTCCGTGCTGGCCGCCGCCCCGCCGCCACGCCCGAGCCGGCGCCAGCGGCTGGCATGGGGGCTGCGCACGGCGCTCGGCCTGCTCGGCGCGGTGCAACTGGTGCTCGGCCTGGCGCAGATCGGCCGGGAGGCGGTGGTCCCGCACGCGCACGTCTCCGGTCAGCACCTGTGGCACGAGTCGGCGGCGTGGAACGTCGCGGTCGGTGCCGGCTTCCTCTACGTCGCGCTGCGCCGGTCCACCCCGTCCGGCCTGCTGCCGATGCTCAGCGCGTTCGTCGCCACGCTGGTGCTGCTGTCGGTGAACGACCTCATCACCGGGCAGGTGGCGGTCACCCGCCTGGTCAGCCACGGCTTCCTGCTGGTCGGCTGGGCGGTGATGCTGCTGCTGTCGCGCCCCGGCTGGCGTTTCGGCGACACCCCGCCCGGCCAGCGCCGGTCGTCCGGCTCGCGCTGGGCGCTGCGCGTCGAGGAGCCGGCCCCGCCGGCGCCGCTGCGGCTGGTGCCGCCCGGCCCGTACCCCGCACAGGCCCGCGACAGCCACGCGGCCTGACGCCCGCCCGCGCGGCCGGCGACCCGGGCGGACGGAGGCGGGTTCAGCGGGCCCGGCGGTCCCGGGTGTCGCCGACCCAGGCGGCGACCAGGTCCTCGCGGGCACGGGCCACCCGCGACCGGATGGTGCCGACCGGGCAGCCGCACACCTCGGCGGCCTCGGCGTAGGACAGTCCGAGCACCTGGGTGGTGACGAACGCCTCCCGCCGGTCCGGGGCGAGCCCGGCGATGAGCCCGCGCAGCGCGACACCCTCGTCGCCGCCCGCGGTGACCGCACCGGCCGCCTCGGCGGCGGTCTGCCAGTCCGGCAGCGCGGCCACCCGGGGGCGGACGGTCGCGGCCCGCACGTGGTCCACCGCCACCCGGCGGGCGATGGTGAAGATCCACGTCCGGGCGGAGGACCGGCCGGCGAACCCGGGCAGGCTGCGCAGCGCGCGCAGGAACGTCTCCTGGGCGAGGTCGTCGGCCTCGGCGGGCCCGGCCAGGTGGGCGAGGAACCGCCAGACCGGGCCCTGGAGCGCCCGGACGAACGCGGCGGCGGCCAGCCGGTCGCCCCGCCCGGCGGCGTGTGCCCACCGGGTCACCTGCTCGTCGTCGGCGTCCACACTCATCCGCGGCCCGCCCGCCGATCCGACACGCTCATGCCGGACGGTACGGATGCGGGCGTCGCTCGGTTCATCCCTGGCGTCCTCTCCGTCACCGCTGCCGCCGGGCCGGCGACCGGTGATCCCGAGGTTGGTCGGACGGTGGGCGGAAAAAGTTCCCGGCCGGTCAGTCGCCCACGGCGACCGTGACCGGACCGACCCGCAGGACGCCGTCGGTGAGCGGCTCGCACCGCACGCCGGACCGGCGGCGCATCGCCTTCCAGGTGCCGGGCGCGACCACCACGTCGAGCCACGCGCAGGGCGGCGCCGCCCGGTGCACCCGCAGGCTGACCGGACCGTCGCCGGAGTCGAGGGTGAGCACCCGACCGACCAGCTCGTCGACCGCGATTCCACTGGTCAGCACGTTGCGGCGGAGCTGGGTGAGGTCGGCGCCGACGGGCAGCGACTCCTGCGCGATCAGGGTGACGCTGGCCGTGCGGTGTGCCGGCCGGCCGAAGTAACGGTCGCCGACGACGCCCAGCCCGGCCCGCAGGCGCACCTGCTCGACCAGTTCGCCGGGCGGTGCCGGTGCGGGGCCGTCCGCCGGGCGGCCGACGTAGCGGTGCACCGGTGAGGCCAGCAACTGGACGATGCGCGGCATGGTCACGAGTCTAGGCGTGGGGCATAACGGCACCAAAGCGGATGATAGCCATGCTCACGTGTCCGCGTCCTGGTGGCCGGCGTTGTACCGGGTGTGACGGCGAGACGACCCGGCCCGGTCGGTTCCCACCCGGCGCGGCGGCTGGCCTGGGCACGGCGCGAGAACGAACGGCGGCGTCGGGCGTACGAGACGGCGGCGCGCGACTGGCGCCGCCACGCGGACCACCTCGACCGGCTGCGGATCGAGGCGTACGGCTTCCACGGCTGCCCGCTGCCCGGCACGCCGCTGCCGGTGCCGCTCGACGACGGCGAGGTCGTCTACCGGATCCTGCCCGTCGTCGAGCTGGTGACGGCCACCGCCCGGCACGTGGCCGGGCTGCCGCCACCCGACCGGACATTGCTCGGCCGGCTCGACCCGGGCGACGGTCCACTGCCGGCCGGGCTGCGCGTGGTCGACGCCGGCGCCGCGCTGGTCACCGACCGCCGGGTGGCCTTCGCCGGTGCCGACGGCCGCCACGACTGGGCCCTGCATGATCTGCTGGGGCCCGGGCACCATCCCGACCGTCCGGTGACGCTGCTGCACCGCGCCGACGGCGCACCGCCGTCCGGGCTGCGGATGCCGGCGCCCGGCCTGGCCAACGCCCGCTTCTATCTGACGCTCGCCCACGCCGACGCGACCGGGGCGCGGGCCGCGGTCGCGGCGGACGTCGAGGCGATGTGTGCACTCCACCGGGCCGCCCGACCACGACCACCCCGCCCGCTCGGCCCGAGCGACGCCCCGCCCGAAAGGATGCCGGCGCGGCGACTGGTGGCGGCCGGTGTCGCGATGGCAGCCGTGCTGCTCGGCGTGACCTCCGCCGGCACCTGGCCGGCCACCGCCGGGCCGAACCAGCCGGCAGCACGTTCCGCCGCACCCGCGCCGGCCGACGACGGCCCGGTGGGCACGGGCTCGGCCCCGGTCACGCCGACGACGCCGGCCGTGACCCCGATCGGCACGCGGGCGTCCGGCGATTCCCGGTCGGTCCGGGGCACGCCCCGACCACACCGCCCGCCCGACCGCACCTCGCCGGGCCCGAGGCTCGCGCCGGCGGCCCACCCAAGGCCGCCGATCGCGCCGGCGGTCCGGGAACGGCCGCGGGCCCCGACCGCGCCGCCGGTCACACCGACCGGGCCGGCCCCTGGCACCGGTCAGCTTCCGCCGCCGCCCGCCGCACCCAGCCCGACCGCCGCACCCAGCCCGCCGGTCGACCCCGACCCGACCGGCGGCGCGGGGCCGACCGGCAGCGCGGACCCGGGCGGAGCCGGCACGCGGTCGTGACGCGATCCGCGCCCGGGTGCGCACCGGCCGCCACGGTCAGGAGGGCTGTGGGCTGAGCAGGTAGTCACCGTCGTCGGCGCTCCAGCGCAACTCCACCGCGCCGTCGGTGGCAGCCGCCTTGCAGAACTGCAGGAAGCTGCGGTAGCCGAGCTTCTTCTCGCTGAAGTCCGGCCGGGCGCGCCGCAGCTGGTCCTTCAGGCCGGACAGCGCCACCGCGCCGCCATCTCCGGCAAGGTCCACCACCACGGAGCGGAGCAGCCCGAACGCCACCTCCCGGTCACCCCGCTCGGGCAGCGACACCTCCGGGTCGCCCTTCGCCGGGCCGGCGGCCAACTCCACCACGTTCGACGCGGCCAGGTGTCGCAGCAACTCGCCGAAGGTGCGGAAACCGTAGTCGGACTCGCTGAACGTCGGGTCCTTGCGGAGCAGGGCACGCTTCAGGCCGGACGCGGTCACCTCACCGCTGGAGCTGCCCTGCATGCCGGCCACGGTCTGCACGAGCAGGACGGCGAGGGTGTCGACGTCGCGCGGCGGTTCCTCCTCGGCCGGTGCGGCCTCCACCGGCGGCTCGGGCGCCGGCCCCACCGGTGCCGGACCGGTCGCGCGGGCCGGTCGGGTGCGCCGGGCCGCGGGCGGCGGCACGTCCACCCCCTCGAGGCGGTCGTAGTAGAGGAACTCGTCGCAGGCCGGCGGCAGCAGCGCCGAGGTCGACTTCTCCACCCCGACGCCGATCACCCGCTTGTTGAGCTCGCGCAGCTTGTGCACGAGCGGGGTGAAGTCGCTGTCGCCGGTGCAGATCACGAACGTCGAGATGTAGCCCCGCTCGAACGCCAACTCGACCGCGTCCACCGCCATCTTGATGTCGGCCGCGTTCTTGCGCGAGAACCCCATCCGCTGCGGGATCTCGATCAGCTCCACGTGCGACCGGGTGAGCATCCGCCGGTCCTCGTCGAAGTACGACCAGTCCGCGTACGCCCGGCGCACGACCACCCGGCCGCGCTCGGCGAGGGCGTCGGCGATCGGACGGAAGTCGAACGGCCGACCGCCGTGATGGTCGCGTACCCCCAGCGCCAGGTTCTCGTAGTCGAGGAACAGCGCGATCCGGTCTTCCTGATCCACGCGGGTCAGCCTAGCCGGACCGGACCGTCGCCCCGCTCACCGCCGCCCGTCGTCGCGGAAGACGGTCTCCCGGCGGGCCACCCGCTGCACGGCGTAGCTGGCCACCAGGAGCAGTAGGGCCAGCACCACCTCGACTCCGGCGACCGCGCCGTCGGCGACGGTGAGGCCGAGCAGCAGCAGGATCAGCCCGACCACGGCCAGCAGGCCCGCCGCCAACAGGCGCCTGCGCCGCCGCGCCGATCGGTCCTCGCCGCCTGCGCTCACACCGCCCGCCTCTCGCCGCTCCCTGCGTCGAGCCTAGGCGCTGCCCGGCCCGCCGGTGGCCGATACCGGCCCGGCGGCCCGGGAACGCCGTGGGATCGACGGTCGGCGGTCGACCCCACGGGTCGGGCCGGAGTCAGTGCACCGGCACCGGCACCGGACGCTGCTCCTCACCCGGCTCGCCGTCGAGCAGGTGCGACGGTTCGCGCCGGCGGGGCAGGAACGCCGCCGGGATGAAGGTGAGCAGCACCAGGCCGAACGCCACCCAGAATGTGGTGGCGAAGGAGTTGGCCGCGAAGTCGAGGCCGCGCTCGATCAGCGACGGCGGCACCGGGACCTGCTGGGCCAGCTCCGGCTGCTGCCGCACGGCGATGGCGAGTTGGGCCTCGGTGAGCGGAGTGCCGCTGCCCGGGTCGGTCACGCCGGGAATCGGCCGCGAGCCGTTCAGCTCGCTGGTCAGGATCACCGACATCACCGCCGCGCCGACCGACCCGCCGATCTGTTGGAGGATGTTGACCAGGGTCGAGCCCCGGGCCACCTCCGCGGCCTGCAACGTCTTCAGCGCCGACGTCATGATCGGCATCATGGTGCCGCCCATGCCCAGGCCCATCACGAACAGCGAGCCGCACAGCAGCAGGTAGGACGTGTCGGTGCCGAGCTGGGTGAAGGTGAAGAACCCGGCCGCGATGAGCACCAGCGCGAACGGCACCGTGCGGCCGACCGGCACCCGGTCGGCGAGCATCCCGGCGATCGGCATGGTGAGCATCGCGCCGATGCCCTGCGGCGCCATCAGCAGGCCGGCGGTCAGGGTCGTCTCGCCCCGGACCTGGAGGAAGTAGCTCGGGAACAGCAGACCCGCGCCCATGAAGGCGATGATGAAGACGAACAAGGTCACCGACGCGAGGGTGAGGTTGCGGTTGCGGAACAGGCGCAGGTCGAGCAGCGGGTGCCGGGGCCGGAACGAGTAGCGGACGAACGCCACCACGAGCGCCGCGCCGACCGCCATCGGCAGCCAGACCGCGGTGTCGGTGACCGTGCCGGCCTCCGGCAGCGAGGAGACGCCGTAGAGGAACAGCGCCAGGCCCGGCGAAAGCATCAGCATGCCGAGGAAGTCGAACGACTCGGACGGCTCGGGCGCGTCCTTCGGCAGCGCCAGCTGGGCGTAGATCAGCGCGACCACGCCGATCGGCAGGTTGATCAGAAAGATCCAGTGCCAGCTCGCGGTGTCGATCAGCCAGCCGCCGAGGATCGGGCCGCCGATCGGGCCGAGCAGCATCGGGATGCCGAGCACGGCCATCAGCCGGCCGATGCGGTGCGGACCGGCGGCCCGGGTCAGGATGGTCATGCCGAGCGGCATCAGCATGCCGCCGCCGAGGCCCTGGACCACCCGCCAGGCGATCAGCTCGCCGATCGAGTCGGCGGTGGCGCACAGCCCGGAGCCGATGGTGAACAGCGCCAACGCCACCATGTAGAGGCGTTTGGTGCCGAACCGGTCCGCCGCCCAACCGCTGAGCGGGATCACCGTGGCCAGGGCGAGGGTGTAACCGGTCATGGTCCAGGCGACCCGCGCGTACGAGGCGTCGAACTCGCTCTGGAACGTCGGGATGGCCACGCTCACCACGGTCACGTCGAGGATCGACATGATCGCGCCGAGCACGACGACGCCGGCCACCTTGAGCACCGCGGCGTCGAGTTTGTTCGATGTCGCGACGGGTTGCTGGGTCACAGACAGTCTCCTGCTTCCGGTCCGGTCCGAGAGGTGGCGGCGCCACGCGCATGCTGGGCGCGCGGGGGGACGTGCGGTGGGCCGACGTCCGGCGAAAGCCTAGTCACGGCCTGCGACATCGCGCGGCCGGTTTTGCCGAGAGGCGAACGCCCCGGGCACGCGGTGACGAGCCGGCTCGGCCCGAACGGAACCCCGTGCCGGCACCGGTCCGGCGACCCCCCGGTGGAAAACACCGATGCGACCCGATTCGCCGGCCACCGGGGGACCGCCGCAACCGGTCCGGGCCGCAACCGCGCGAGCGTCGGCGTGACGAACGTCATGCCGGCCGGTCTCGACCACCCGTCCCGGTTGGGCACGGGTTCGCCGCCCCGGGCACGAGTCGTGCGATCCCCGGTGGACACCCACCGTCCAGGGTCGGCGCAGCCCTCGTCAGGGCGGCGGCCCGCCCAGCTTCGCCATCAGCGCCACCTCTGCCGTGCGCGAGCGGTCGATCCGGATGGCGAGGTCGCGTATCCGCTCGCTGGTTCCGGCGGTGACCTGGGCATGGGCCAGGGCGGCGGCGGTGCGCTGGTGGTCGGTGAGCACGTCGAGCAGCACCGCGTCGACGTCGGCGGCCGGGGCGGCCCGCAGCCGGGCCAGCCCGGCGGCGGCCCAGCTGTGTCCCGTGTGGTCGTGCCGCGCGGCGGCGGCGACCGCGGACGGACCCGCCTCGCTCAGCCAGCGGCGCATGGTGGCCAGCTCGTCGGTCTCGGTGGCCCGGATGGCGGCGATCAGCGTCCGGATCTGAGGGTCGGTGACCCGGTCGAGGCCGACGCCGACGATCTCCAACGTCTGCGCGGTGTGCGCGACCATCATCGCCAGGAAGAGCGCGTCGATCCCACTGGTGGCCGCCGCACCGGCCGACGCCGACCGCCCCTCCCCCGCCCCCGCACTTCCACCCCCACCCCCGCACCCCCCAAGGCCAAGCACGAGAACCACCAGAACCGCCACCCCCACCTCGGTCGCTGATTCACGGAAAGAGTGCTTGTTCCGCATGACATGGCCACTCTTTCCGTGAATCAGCGCCAACGGGGGTGGGGTGGGGTGGGGTGGGTGGGTGGGTGGGGGTCAGAGCTGTTGCCAGAGGGCGGGGACGTTGGGGGGTTCCCACCCGGCGATGGCGGTGTGCGCCTGACGGCAGCGGTAGCTGCGGCCGGCGTAGGTCACCGTGTCGCCGACCTGGTACGCCCGGCCGGCGGCCCAGGTGCCCCCCGGCGCGGGCGTGCCGGGCGGGGTGGGCGTGGGCGACGGCGTGGCGGTGCGCGTGGGCGACGGCGTGGGGGTCGGGGTGGGAGTCGGGTTGCCGCCGCCGATCTGCAGGTCGACGCAGGAGTAGAACGCGTTCGCGGTGTCGGCGATGTTCCAGACCGCGAGCAGCTTCTGCCGGCCGGTGTAGCCGCCCAGGTTGACGGTGTGCGACACGGTGGCGTCGGGCTGGCGACCGCCGCCGTCGACGACCGCGACGCGGGTGTTGCCGATCCAGTACTCCCAGTTGGCGGTGGCGTGCCGGGCGGTGTTGATCCAGGTGAACGTCACCGTGCTGCCGACCGTGGTGGCCGGCCAGTTGCGGCTGTCGTCGTTGAGCACCGCGAACTGGGCGATGCCGGCGTGGCAGCTCTTCAGGCCCTTGGGGCCCTCGACGCTCTGCGGCTCGTACCTGATCTGGCCGCAGTCGGGCACCCGGTTCTGGGCGCAGAGCGCCTGGCGGCTGGGCGGCGAGGAGACGTAGCCGTGGGCCTGCGCGGGCGCGGCGAGCGCCAGCGTGGCGGTGACCGCGCCGGTCGTGAGCAGGGGCAGGGTGATTCTTCGACGCATGGTGGCAACTCCCTCGGGAGAACGGAAGGTGTCACGAACATAAATTAAACCTTGTTAACAGTAAAGACTCCTATCTATAAATTAAGCCTTGAGCGCCTCGCTCCGCGCGTGTGATCCTGATCAGCGCGTGGAGCCGATCGTCGTTCCTGGGCACCGGGTGCCGGCAGGCATCCGGGAGGACGGCGGCACCGACCCGGGAACCCGCCTCTCGAAGGACACCCCCATGTGGAGATCCCTGCCCCACGCGCGCAGCTGGACCGCGTACGCGGCAAGCCTGCTGCTCGTCACCACCGCGCTCGCCACCGTCGAACCGCCCGCCGCCGGCGCCGCCACCGACCCGGTCACGGTGACCGTGAACGCCCGCGCCGGGCTGGCCACCGTGCCGGACACCGCGCTCGGCGTCAACCACGCCATCTGGGACGCCCAACTCGGCAGCACCGAGACGTCCGACCTGCTCAAGGCCGCCGGCGTGCAGATGCTGCGCTACCCCGGTGGCTCGTACGCCGACATCTACCACTGGAAGACGCACACCGCGCCCGGCGGCTACGTCGCGCCGGACACCGACTTCGACACGTTCATGGCCGCGGCCCGCCGGGTCGGCGCGCAACCGATGATCATCGCCAACTACGGCACCGGAACGCCCGCCGAGGCCGCCGACTGGGTGCGCTACGCCAACGTCACCAAGGGCTACGACGCGAAGTGGTGGACCGTCGGCAACGAGAACTACGGCAACGGCCACTACGGGTCGGCCTGGGAGGCCGACGACCACGCCGACAAGAGCGCCACCCAGTACGCGAAGCTGGTGATCGAGTACGCCGACGCGATGAAGGCGGTCGACCCGAGCGTCAAGGTCGGCGCGGTGCTGACCATGCCCGGCAACTGGCCCGACGGGATCACCGCCGGCGCCGACCCGGGCCCGTGGAACCAGACCGTGCTCTCCCTGGCCGGGCCGAAGATCGACTTTGTGGACGTGCACTGGTACCCGGGTGGCACCGCCGCCGAGTTCCTGACCCGCACCAACCAGCTTCCGGACGCCGCCTGGCTGCTGCGCCAACAGATCGCCCGCTACGCCGGCCCGGACTCCGACCGGATCGGCATCAGCCTCACCGAACTGAACGTCGACGCCGGCCGCAACACCCAGCCCGGCGCGCTGTTCCTGGCCGACGCCTACAGCGGGCTGCTGGAACAGGGCGTCTTCACGGTGCAGTGGTGGAACGTGCACAACGGCCTCGGCACCGTCTCCGAGGTGGCCGGGCAGACCGACTACGGCGACTTCGGGCTGCTCTCCAGCGGCAACTGCACCAGCGACGGCGACATCTGCCAGCCACCGTTCAACACGCCGTTCGCGCCCTACCACGCGCTGTCCATGATGAGCCTCTTCGCCCGACCCGGTGACCAGTTCGTCCGTGCCGGCACCGACCAGCCGCTGGTCACCGCGCACGCCGTGCGCCGCCCGGACGGCAGCCTCGCGGTCCAACTGCTCAACAAGGACCCGGACACCGCCTACCCGGTGGCGCTCGACTACGCGGGCTTCAGCCCGGCGGACGAGGCGCCGACCGTGCACACGCTGACCAACGGCGCGAGCAGCGTGCGCACCGAGCACGCCGGCAGCGCCACCACCCGGACGCTGCCGCCTTACTCGCTGACCACGCTGGTGCTGCGACCGGCCGGCGGCTCCGCCGGGCGGCCCGGCACTCCGGGGCGGCCGGCGGCGGGCGCGGTGACCGACCGCACGGCGGCCCTCTCCTGGCCGGCGGCGACCCCGGGCGCGGCGCCGATCGCCAAGTACGAGGTGTACCGACAGTTCGGTGCGGTCAGCGAGCAGCTCGGCGAGACCGCCGGCACCTCGTTCACCGTGCGCAACCTCGAACCGGGCACCCGCTACACGGTCAACGTGCTGGCCCGGGACACCGCCGGCCGGGTGTCCTGGTCGTCCGCGCCGCTGACGTTCGCCACCGGCAGCCCGGCCGCCGCCGACTGCGCGGTCCGCTTCCACAACGACACCGACTGGGGTAACGGGTACGTGGCGACCGTGGACGTGGTCAACACCGGCCCGGACGCGGTCGACGGCTGGACGCTCACCTGGACCTGGCCGACCGGCTGGCAGCAGGTGAGCAGCGGCTGGAACGCCACCTGGACGCAGACCGGCACGCAGGTCCGGGTGACCCCGACCGCGGACAACCGCCGGCTGGCGGCCGACGGCGGGAGCACCAGCGTCGGCTTCGTCGGCGCGTACAGCGGGCCGAACGTGCCGCCGGGCGTGTTCCGGCTCAACGGCACGGTCTGCACCGTCCGTTCCTGAGCCGGGGGTCAGCCCCGGCCGGGTGGCCGGAGCCGGGCATCGGCCGCCGCCGGGACCTTCGTGGTCCGGCGGCGGCCGGCGCGGCGCGGCGGCGGCACCACGTGCGGGCGCGGCGGCCCGGCCGCCGGCGGGGGCGACGACTCCTGCGGCGGCAGTGGTCGGGGCAGCGCGGCCAGGATCACCGCGAGCAGGGCCACCGCGACCACCCCGTCGAGCCAGTAGTGGTTCCCGGTGGCGACCACCACCACGGCCGTGATCAGCGGGTGGGCCAGCCAGAGCCACCGCCACCGCCCGGTGGTGACCGCCACCAGGGCCAGCGCTACCGCCAGCGCCCAGCCCACGTGCAACGACGGCATCGCCGCGTACTGGTTGCTGAGCTGGTCGGCCTCCGGTGGTCCGTAGACGCTGGGGCCGTAGCGGCGGCCGGTGTCCACCATGCCGGTGAGCGCGGTCAGTCGCGGCGGCGCGAGCGGGATGCAGACGTGCAGCACCAGCGCCGCGGCGGTCAGCACCGCGAGGGCCCGCCGCAGCCGCAGGTAGTGGGCCGGTCGACGCAGGTGGAGCCAGACCAGGCAGAGCACGGTGGCCGGGAAGTGCACGTACGCGTAGTAGCTGTTGGCCAGTCGCACCGGCAGCTCGTGCGCCAGCAGTGGCCCCTGCAGCAGCGCCTCGCCGGGCAGGTGCAGCAGCCGTTCCAGCCGCCAGGTCCGCTCGCCGTTGTCGAGCGCGGCGCCGGCTCGCCCGGCGATCAGTTGCCGGCCCGCCTTGTAGGCGAGGAAGAGCAGGGCGATCAGCGTCAGTTCGCGGGCCGCCCGACGCAGCGCGCCGGGCGGCGGGGACGCGGTCTTCGTGAGCGGCACGGCTCCTCCTTCGGTGCCTTCCGGCACGGACCAGGGCCGCCGCCGAGGTCGGCGACGGCCCTGGTCGTACGGCCTTCAGCGGCGGGCGTGTTCCTGCCGGCCGGCCGGGTCGGCGCTCACCCCGTCGAACGCGGGCGCCCCGTCGACCGCGTCGGCGCCCACCGCCACCGAGCGGCCGGGGTCCGGCAGATCGAGGCTGGAGCGGAGGGTGACCGGGCGCAGCAACAGCGCCGCCACCACGCCGACGACCGCGATGGCGGCCGAGATGAGGAAGATGTGCCCGGTCGCGTCCCCGTACGCGGCCCGGACGATCTGCCGCACCGGCTCGGGCAGCGCATCGAGGTTCAACGTGCTGCTGCCGCCACCGCCGGTGGTGGGGATGCCGGCCGCGGCGAGGTCGTGGGTGATCCGGTCGGTGACCCGCCGGGCGAGCACCGCGCCGAGCACCGACACGCCGATGGTGCCGCCGAGCGAGCGGAAGAAGGCGACGCTGGCGCTGGCCGCGCCGATGTCCTTGAGCGCCACGGTGTTCTGCACCGCGAGCACCAGGTTCTGCATGGTCATGCCGACGCCGACGCCGACGACGAACATGGCCACCCCGACGATGACCAGGGACGTCTCGTGGTCGATGGTGCCGAGCAGGGCGAAGCCGGCGACCAGCACGATCGAGCCGAACACGATGTACGGCTTGATCCTGCCGCTGGCGGTGATCATCCGGCCGGCGACGATCGAGGAGATCAGCACGCCGCCCATCAGCGGAATGGTGAGCAGACCGGCCTCGGTCGGGCTGTAACCACGGCCGATCTGGAAGTACTGGCCGAGGAAGACCGCGCCGCCGAACATCGCCATGCCGACCGCGAGGCTGCCCAGGATGGCCAGCGCGGTGGTGCGCTCGCGGACGATGTGCAGCGGCACCACCGGCTCGGCGGCTCGCGACTCGACCCAGACGGCCAGCGCGAGCAGCAGCAGCGCGCCGCCGACCATGGCCCCGGTCTGCCAGGAGAGCCAGGCGAACGAGCCGTCGACGAAGGAGATCCAGATCAGCAGCACGCTGACCCCGGCGGCGATCAGCGCGGCGCCCAGATAGTCGATCTTGACGTTCTGCCGGCGCGCGGTGGGCAGGTTCAGGGTGATCTGGAGCAGGAACAGCGCGATGACCGCGACCGGCACCCCGACGAAGAAGCACCAGCGCCAGCCGAGCCAGGAGGTGTCGACGATGAGGCCGCCGAGCAACGGGCCGCCGACCGTGGCGAGCGCCATGACCCCGCCCAGGTAGCCGTTGTAACGGCCGCGTTCCCGCGGCGGGATCATCGCCGCGATGGCGACCTGGACCAGCGCCTGCAGACCGCCGACGCCGATGCCCTGGAAGGCGCGGGCGGCGATGAGCTGGCCGGCGCTCTGCGAGAAGCCGGCCGCGACGGAGCCGGCCAGGAAGACCACGATGGCGACCTGGATCAGCAGTTTCTTGTTGAACAGGTCGGCGAGCTTGCCCCAGATCGGCGTGGTCGCCGTGGCGGTGAGCAGGGTGGCGGTGACCACCCAGGTGTACTGCGTCTGCGAGCCGTTGAGCGCGCCGATGATCTTCGGCAGGGCGGTGGAGACGACCGTGCTGCTCAGCATGGCCACGAAGAGCACGAGCAGCAGCCCGCTGAGTGCCTCCAGCGTCTGCCGGCGGCTCATGGGCGCGGCCTCGGCCGTCGCGGTGGGTGCGCTCATCGCGCGTCCTCCAGGTGGGTCGGATACGGTGGGCCGCTTGGTTGCCTCAAGCAATCATCAACAAATCTTGCCCAATAGGCAACTTTGCCCATTGAGAAACGGATCACGTACGCTCGCCGGCATGGCGGAGTGCACCGGCCTGCGCGAGCGGAAGAAGGCGGCCACCCGCCTTGCGCTGCACGAGGCCGCCCTGCGCCTGGCCGTCGAGCACGGCCCCGACCGGGTCACCGTCGAGGCGATCGCCGACGCGGCGAACGTCTCCCGCCGCACGTTCTCCAACTACTTCGCCGGCAAGGAGGAAGCGCTCTTCCACGGCGACACGCTGCGGCTACGCCGGCTGCTGGAGCTGTTCGCGGCGCAGCCCGCCGGGCTGCCGCCCTGGGCCGCGCTGACCCGCGCCGCCGCGTTGCAGGCCGACGAGAGCTACCACGACCCGGCCGAGCCCTGGCTGAACCGCCGCCGCCGACTGCACGGTCACCCGAGCCTGGTCGCCCACCAGGTCGGCGCGTACGCGACGATCGAGCGGGAGCTGGCCGCGGAGATCGCCCGCCGGCTCGCCGGCGGCGACACGCCGCTGCGGGCCCGAGTGCTGGCGGCCACGTTCCTGGCCACCCTCCGCGTCGCCGCCCAGCAGTGGATCGAGCACCCGAGCACGCCGCTGCTTGACGTGCTGCACGAGGTCCTGGCCCACGCCACCCCGGCCGACGCCGCCTGAGCCGGGCACGCCGGCGCTCCCGACTACGGACGGGTGGTCGGCGCACCGATTCGCCACCCGGCCCCTGAGCTGGGCTGACACTTTTGCAATGGGCGGCGACCGGTGGCGCAAGGGGCTCGGACCCGCCGCGCGAGTCGCCCCGGCCACCCGGGTCGACAAGTTCGAGATCTTCTTCGACCTCGTCTTCGTGGTGTCCTTCTTCATCATCACCCGGGCCACCGCCGCCAACGTGACCGTGCGGGAACTGCTGCACGCGCTGCTGGTGCTCGCGGTGCTGTGGTGGTGCTGGGTGGTGCACAGCGCGGTGGCGGCCCGGCTGCGGCTGGGCGAGGGTTTCGTGCCGATCCTCATGGTGGTCGGCATGATCGCGCTGTTCACGTTCGCGCTGGCCCTGCCGCAGACCTTCGGCGACCTGCGTCAGGGCAGCGCCGGCCCGATGCTGGTCACGATCAGCTACGTGGTGATCCGGGCCGTGCACACGTCGCTGTACTGGTACGCCACCCGGGAGGACCGACCGGCCCGCCGCAAGCTGTGGCTGTTCCTGCCCGAGGTGGTGCTGTCGACCTGCCTGTTGCTGGTGGCCGCCCTGGTGCCGCCGCGCGTCGACCCGGACGTCGGGCCGTGGCTGCGCGACGGACTGTGGATCGCCGTGGTGGCGATCCAGTACAGCAGCGGCGTGCTGGCCGGCACCGGCGGCTGGAAGATCACCTCCGCCGAGCACTGGACCGAACGCTACGACCTGATCCTGATCATCGCGCTGGGCGAGTCGGTGATCTCGGTCGGCGTCGGCGGCAACCTGCTCGGCAAGCCGGTGACGTGGCCGGCCATCCCGGCGGCGGTCTGCGGGATCCTGTTCACCGCCGCGCTCTGGTGGGCGCACTTCGACCTGATCGGACCGGCCGCCCGGATCGCGCTGCACGCCGCCACCGGCCACCCGCGGGTGGCCATGGCCCGGGACGCGTACGCCTATCTCTACCTGCCGATGATCGCCGGGGTGATCCTGTTCGCGATCGGGGCCGAGGAACTGGTCCGGACCGTCACCGACCCGGTCGGCGGGGCGGCGGAACGGGGCCACGGACCGGCGGTGCCGCTGCTCTTCGGCGGCGTGATGGTCTACCTGGCCGCCAACATGGCGTTCCAGTGGCGCACGCTGCGGACGTTGTCGTGGACCCGGGTGGGCACCCTGGTCGTGCTGGCCGCGGCCCTGCCGCTGGGCCGGCACCTGCCGGCGCTCGGCGCGCTCGCTCTGGTCACCGTCATCTGTGTGGTGCTGGTCGCGGTCGAGCTGGTGATCTTCGCGGACGCCCGCGCCGCGCTGCGGCAGGTGGTGCACCAGGAGCGGGTCAGCGCCGAGGAGAACGAGGCCGGTTGGCGGGCGCGGTGGCACGACGGTGAACCGGAGTGACCCGGCCACGACGGCCGGACGGGCCTTAGAGTCTCCGCGTGATCGAGATCGCCACCGAGGTCGACCTGTTCCACCCGCCCGCCCGCGTCTGGCAGACGTTGACCGAGCGGGCGTTGCTGGCCAAGTGGTTCGCCGACAGCACACAGGGGGACGACCACTGGACACTGGCGACCGCCGCGCTGCCGGGCTACGACGCCGACACCGAGGTGGAGGTGGTCGAGCTGCGCTCCCCGCATCGGCTGGTGGTGCGGTGCCGGGAAGCCGGCCGCGCGACCCGGCTGGCGTGCGACCTGACCCCCACGGCGCACGGCACCCGGCTGTCCGTACGCGAGGTCCTGGAGGACGGCGACTGGGACGCGGAGGCCCGCGCCGGGCAGCAGGAACGGGCACTGACCGGGCGGCTCCCGGCGATCCTCGACTGGCTGGCCTTCCAGCAGGTGGACCTGCGCCGCGCCGAGGGCGGCCGGACCGCCGAGCTGCCGCTGGTCGGCCTGCCCGGAGCCCGGCGCGACCGGTCCCGCCACCGGATCCTGCTGGCCGCCGGCGCGGTGACGGTGTTCGCCGCCGCGACCGGGGCGGCGCTCTGGGCGACCCGGGACACCGCGCCCGCGCCGGCCGCACCGCCACCGTCCACCCCACCGCTGGTGCTGCCCGCCACCACCACCGCCTCGCCGCGGCCCACGACCGCCCGGCCCACGCCGAGCCCCGAGCGACGCAGCGCCTCCCCCTCGCCGTCGGCGTCGCGCTCCCCCAGCCGTACGCCGAGCCCGTCGCCGCCCGCCGCGGTGCCGCTGACCGCGACCTACGAGACGGTCAACGACCGGGTCTTCGGCTACCGGGGCGAGGTGGTGCTGCGCAACGCCGGCCCGACACCGCTATCGGAGTGGACGGTGACGCTGACGATCGGCGACGGTGCCACCGTGGGTTCGGTCCAGGGCGCCGAGGCGGCGCAGAGCGGCTCGGTGGTCACGTTCACCGGCGCGGCGCTGCCGCCCGACGGCTCGACCACCATCCGATTCGACGTCCGCGACCCGGATCCCCGGCACGACGGCCCCGAAGCCTGCGCCGTCGACACCACCCCCTGCACCACCCCCTGACGGAGTCCCCCGCCTCTCGCGGTGGGGCTGGGATTTCTGGGATTGAGCCTGTGGGAGCGCTCCCGTAACATCGCTGTTGCGGCTGTTAACGTTCACAACACAATCACGTCAGCGAATGTGCGGGCCGCCACCACCACAGGAGGAAGTGTTATGTCTAGATCCAGAGCCGCCAATATCGGATTGGTGTCGGCCGGCGTCGCGCTGGTCGCCTCGACGGGGGTCGTCGCGGCGCTGCCGGCCGGTGCCGCGGCGGCCGGCTGTTCGGTGGACTACGCCGTGTCGTCACAGTGGCCGGGCGGCTTCGGCGCCAACGTCACCATCACCAACCTCGGCGACCCACTGTCCAACTGGACCCTCACCTGGTCCTACGCCGCCGGCCAGAGCATCACCCAGGCCTGGAACGCCACCGTCACCCAGAACGGCGCCGCCGTCACCGCCAAGAACGTCAGCTACAACGGATCCGTCCCCACCAACGGCACCACCTCGTTCGGCTTCAACGGCGCCTGGACCACCAGCAACCCCACCCCCACCAGCTTCACCCTCAACGGCGTCACCTGCACCGGCGGCACCACCACCCCGACCAGCTCACCCACCAACTCGCCCACGCCGCCGCCCACGCCGCCGCCCACGACGCCGCCGCCCACCCCGACGCCCACGTCGTCGCCGTCCACCCCGCCCCCCGGGCCGGCGGACATCGCGGTGAACACCGCCACGAAGTACCAGACCGTGGACGGGTTCGGCGCGGCGGTGTCGATCTGGGGTGGCGCGTGGTCGACGGCCGAGACGCAGACGCTGGTCGGGTTGGGGCCCAACCAGCTCGGCCTGTCCATCGTGCGCACCGGCCTGTCGCCGGTGTCCAGCGAGTGGTCGACGCAGGTGAGCGCGCTGAAGACGGCGAAGTCGTACGGGTCGAACGTGAAGATCATGGCGTCGCCGTGGACGGCGCCGGCGGCCTGGAAGACGAACAACAGCCGGGTCAACGGCGGCAAGCTGAAGCCCGACTACTACGACGACTACGCCAACCATCTCAACAGCTACGTCCAGTACATGCGCGGCCAGGGCGTGACGATCGACGTCATGTCGGTGCAGAACGAGCCGGACTGGCACCCGAACTACGACTCGATGGACTGGACCGGCACCGAGCTGCAGACCTTCGTCCGGGAGCAGGGCGCCAAGGTGCAGAACACCAAGCTGATGGTCGCCGAGGCGGTGAACCTCAACTACGGCTACACCGATCCCACGCTGAACGACCCGGCCGCCCGCAACAACATCGGCTACATCGGCGGTCACCTCTACGGCACGGAGGATTCGGGACGGCTGAAGCCGTACACCCTGGCGCAGCAGTACAACAAACCGGTGTGGATGACGGAGTGGAACCTGCACGAGGCCGACGGCAGCGGCTCGAACATCTGGGGCAACCCCAGCAACGCAGCGGCCTGGAACGAGACGTTGGACGACATCATGCGCACCGTGCACAAGTCGATGGAGTCCAACTGGAGCGCCTACATCTGGTGGTACGGCAAGCGCTACTACTCGTTCATCGGTGACGGCGAGGCCGCGTACGGCACGACGGCCGGCGCGCCGCTCAAGCGTGGGTACGCCTTCTCCCAGTACGCCAAGTACGTCCGTCCGGGCTACCAGCGGGTCGGCCTGACGAAGAGTGCCAAGGCGTCGCCGCTGGAGGTGACCGCCTACTCCGGCGACGGCAAGATCACGTTGGTGATCCTCAACCGGTCGACGAGCGCGGTGAACAACGCCGTCATCCAGGTGCCGCAGAACGTCAGCGCGGCCCAGTACGTCGCCACCTCGCAGAACGCGAGCGCGGCGAGCCAACCGGCCGGCGTGAACGGCAACCAGGTGTCGGTGAACGTCGGCGCACGCAGCATCTCCACCGTGGTGCTCACCCTCTGACAGCACTGACGCACGCGGGCGGGGGCGGCCGACACGGCCGCCCCCGCCTCGTCGCGCCGGCTAACCGGCGTACGTCTCGAACTCGCCGACCTTCGGGGTACCGTTCGAGCTGGTGATCCGGAAGTTGATCTTCCTCAGTGAGGTGGCGGCGAAGGTGGTGGAGCCCGCGCCGTTGCCGGTTGCCAGCACGGCCCCGGTGTCGTTGTCGACCAGTTGCCACGAGCCGATCGAGCCCTGGGTGCCGGACGGCTCACGGATGATCACCCGGGACACCGTGGTGGCCGAGCCCCACTTGATCGAGATGGTGCCGGTCGACCCGGTCGGCGACCAGTACGTGCCCAGGTTGCCGTCGCGCACGTTGCCGTAGCTGGTGCCGCTGGCCTTGCTGGAGCCGTCCGCGCCGGCGCCGGAGGCGAGGCTCAGGTTGGTCCCGCCGGGCGGCGGCGGGGTGGTCGCCGGCGGCGGGGTGGTCGGCGCGGGTGTGGTCGGCCCCGGCGTGGTGGGCGGGGGCGACTGCGGCGCGCAGGTGCCGTCCGAGACCCGCAGGCCGGTGTTCGCGCCCGCCGTCTGCCGGACGATGTCCGGCACGCAGCTCGCCCCGTCGAGACGGTAGGAGTAGGGGATGCCGACGGTGGTCGTGGACGTGGGGTTCGGTCCCGCCGGGTAGTTCTCGTCGCCGGTGGCCGACCAGGTCACGTTGTCGAAGATGTTGCCGCTGACCTGCCAGGAGCCGCGTTCGTTGGTGTAGAACGTGCCCAGCACGTCCTTGGAGTTGCGGAAGTAGTTGTTCTCCACCTTGGCCCGTGCCCCGGCACGGGAGTTGATGCCGGACTCGTGCAGACCCGAGTAGTGGTTGTTGTAGATGTGCGCGACGCCGCCGCGCAGCAGCGGCGTGCGGGAGTCGATGTTCTCGTAGAGGTTGTGGTCGAACGTGATGAAGCTGTTCGACCTGTCGCTCTCGCTGGAGCCGATCAGGCCACCGCGGCCGGAGTTGCGCAGGATGCTGTAGGACAACGTCACGTACTGGGTGTCGTTCTTCATGTCGAAGAGACCGTCGAAGCCCTCCGACTCCCCGCCCGACGCCTCCAACGTGACGTGGTCCACCCAGATGTTGCGGACGGTGCTCTCCATGCCGATCGCGTCGCCGCCGTTCGAGGTGGGCGAGCCGGACTTCTTCACGTTCCGCACGGTGACGTTCCGGACGATGATGTTGCGGGATTCGCGGATGTGGATGCCGAGCTGGTCGAAGACCGCGCCGCCGCCGACTCCGATGATGGTGACGTTGCTGATCTGCTTCAGCTCGATCACGCCGGCCGCGGTGTTGCAGCTCGAACCGGACACCTTTGCGGTGTTGCCGTGGTTGATGGTCCCGCTGACCTCGATGATGATCGGAGTGCTGCTGCTGGCCCGGTTGCACAGCGCGGTGTGGATCGCGGTCCCGGTGGTGGCCCTTACCGTCGGTCCGCCCGCGCCGCCGGTGGTCCCACCGTTCTGGGTCGCGTAGCCGGTGGCGCTCCCGGCCGCCGCCGATGCCTGTGGGGTCGGCAGGGCCACGGCGACCGCGACCCCCACCGCGGCCGTGGCGAGGCTTGCCTGGAGCCGCAGTGCGGCTTGTCGTTTCATGTGACGCCTCATTTCGTATTCGCGCATGCCGGATCGACCGGCCGCCGCCGAACAGGGAAAAGGTGAATGGCCGCGGCGCGATACGGCGCGCCGCCGGCGGTTCTCATTCATTCGCGGAGCCCGGCCCGCAAACGAAACATCGATGTAACGCAATCGTATGAAAGCGCTTTCGCTCAGGGCAAGGGCTGGCGTTTGCAGGTTTTTTGCACCGCCGGAACTAGGCGGGCGCGGGCGCCGTCACCCGCCGGTACGGCCGGCGGCGCGCTCGTCCACTGACGACACCGGCGACCGGGAATCCGCCCACATGCCGGGACCACCTGCGAAACGTCCCGCCGGACGGGGTTACCGAGTGACGCTCCGTAGGGCAGAGTAGTCCCGTGAGTGATACTCCATGGAAACCTCCGCAGGGGTCGGCGTCGAGGATCCGGGTCGCCGTGCTCGGTGACCCGGGGCTGCACCGCACGCTCGTGGCCGGAGTGGTCGCGGCGGCGTCCGACTTCGAGGTGGTACGCGAGTGCGATGCCGGTCCCGACGACGTGCGCCGACTCGCCGGCGTCCGACCCGATCTCGTCCTGATCGACATCGGCGCCGAGAAGGAGATGTGGACCGTGCTGCCGGCGTTGCGCGTCGAGGTGCCGGACTGCGCGGTCGTGGTGCTGACGAACCGGCCCACCGCCCGGGTGCTGCGGTCCGCGCTGCGTCTACGCGCCCGCGCGGTCGTCGCCAAGGACGCGCCCCCGGCGGAGATGCTCGATCGGCTGCGGGCGGTCGCCGAGGGGCGGCGCACCACCGACCTCGTCACCGCGCTCGCCGTCCTCGACACCGTGGTCAACCCGCTCAGCGACCGGGAGCGCGAGGTGGCCGCCGTCGCCGCGAAGGGCCTGCGGAGCCGGGAGATCGCCGAGCTGCTGCACCTCGCTCCCGGCACGGTCCGCAACCACCTGTCCAGCCTCCTGCGCAAGGCCGGCGGCCGGAACCGGTGGGAGGCGGTCCGACGCGCCCAGGACGCCGGTTGGATCTGACGACACGCAGACGGATGCCTCGGGACAGTGATGCACCTAAGATTCCTCACGGTTGGTCATCGTCCGTTCACGTCAAGTCAGGAAAGCGGGGGTCATGGCTGGGAGTCGACATGGTCCGCACGCTGCTCGCACTCGAAGGACGGCTGGTTCGGGGCGCGCTCGCCCAACTGCTCGGCGCACAGGACGACATCGACGTCGTCGCTGAGGCCGGCACCGCCGACGCCGTCGAGGCGGCGCTCCTGCGGGACCGCCCGCACGTCACCGTCCTCGACGTCGACGTGGTGCCGGTGGAGCGGCTGGCACGGCTCGCCGCGGTGACCGACGGCAGCCACGGCGGCCGGATGCTGGTGCTGGTGGACCGGCGTCGGGCCGCACGGATGCGGGCGGTGTTCGCCGAGCACCACGGGTGGATCGGCTTTCTCGACCGGGACGTGCCGCCCGAACGGATCGCCGACGGGATCCGGCAGATCGCCGACGGTCAGGTGGTGCTCGACCCGGAGCTGGTCGTCGCCGCGCTGGAGGTCGCGGACAATCCGCTGACCACCCGCGAGCGCGAGGTCCTCGACGTGGCTGCCGACGGCATGCCGGTGCGGGAGATCGCCCAGAAGTTGGGGGTCTCACCCGGAACGGTCCGCAACCACCTGTCCCACATCATGACGAAGACCGGGGCGCGGACCCGGCTGGAAGCCGTCCGGATCGCCCGGGAGTCCTGCTGGATCTGACCCGCCGCCGGCCCAGTAGCCGACCAACTCCTGGTAGGCAGCCGAGACGGCCAGCAGTCCACGGTGACTGTCCAGGTGGGCGTCACCGCCGTCGAGCAGCAGCACCCGGCGGGCGCGCACCGCCGAGCTGATCCGGTGCGCGATCACCACGAGGGTGCCGGGCCGGGCGGCGAACGCGGCCTCCAGGCGCGCCTCGGTGGCCGGGTCAAGGTGGCAGGTCGCCTCGTCGAGGATGACCAGCGGCGCCGGCGACAGCCAGGCCCGGAGCAGGGCCACCTGCTGGCGTTCCCCGGCGGACAGGCCGGCCGCCCGCAGCGTCGCGTCGAGGCCGCCGAGCCGGCCCACCAGGTCCGCCAGCCCCAATCGGTCCACCGCCCGCAGGATCGTCGCGTCGTCCAGGCCGGGCCGCAGGTAGCGCAGATTGTCCCGGACCGTGCCGGTGAACACGTACGCCTCCTGCGGGATCAACACCCGGTGGGCCGCCAACTCCCCCGCGCCGACCGCGACCGTCGACGTCCCCGCCACGTGCACCGTGCCGGACTCCGGGCGCAGCACGCCGGTCATCAACCCCGCCAGGGTGGACTTGCCGATGCCGCTCGCACCGACGATCGCCAGGTGGTCGCCGGCCGGCACGGTCAGGTCGAAGCCGTCCAGCACCGGCTCGGCGTGCGGACCGTACCGGAAGGCCACCGCCCGCAACGCCAGGGCGGGCGCGGCCGGATCGCCCGACGGCGCGACCGCCACTGGCCCCGGCCCCGGCGGGGGTACGCACGTGCGCAGCAGCCGGTCGAGGGTGACCACGAAGCGGAGACCACCGGCCGCCACCCCCTGGAACAGCGTGTGCAGCGCCGGCTGGATGCCGCGGACGACGTAGACCAGCGCGCCGAGCAGCGCGCCCGGCCCGAGGCCCTGCCGCAGCAGCCACGGCCCGGCCAACAGCAGCAGGGGCACCGGGAGCCAGCCGCCGACGGCCAGGCTGAGGCTGCGCGCGGCGGCCATCACGGCCAGCCGCCGCTCCACCCGCGCCTGCGCGTCGACGTGACCGCCGAGCCAGCCGACGACCCGGTCGGCGGCCCCGCTGACCGTGACGTCGCGGTGCCCGGCCACCGCCACGATCGCGTCCCGGCCGAGCCGCTCCCCGGCCAGGACGTAGTCGCGCTGCCGGGCGACCATCGCCGGCAGGGCGGCGGCGAAGATCAGCAGACCGACGAGCACCGGTCCGGCGACCAGCAGGGCGACCGGAGCGGCCAGGGAACAGAGGCCCACCACGGCGGCCCCGGTGGCGAACACGAATCCCCGGACCACCATCAGCAGGCCGGCCCAGGTGTCGCGGACCAGCTCCACCTGATGGGTCAGCCGGGTCACCGCCGCGTCGTCGCCCCGACCGTCGGTCGCGCCGGCCAGCGCGCCCGCCACGACCCGCCGCAGCAGGTCGTCGCGGAACGGCTCCACCACCTCGCCCAGCAGCCCGTACGCCTGCCGGGTGCCGAGCGCGCCGACCAGCACGGCGACCGCCAGCAGACCCAGCCAGAGCAGGCCCACGCCGAGCCGGCCGGCCAGGAACCCGTCGTCGACGGCACGAGCGGTCAGCAGGCCGGTCAACGCCGCCGGCAACGCCTCGGCCAGCGACCAGCCGGCCAGGCGCAGCAGCGGGCCGCGCCGCGCCGACAGGGCCGCGCGGGTCACCCCGCCCACGCCGGTCACGACCGGAACACCGCCCGGTAGGCCGGATCGGCCCAGAGCGCCTCGTGCGGCGCCACCGCCCGCACCCGGCCACCGTCCACCCAGGCCACCAGGTCGGCTCGGGCCGCGGTGCCGACGCGATGACTCACCACCACCCGGGTACGCCGGTCGTTCGGGCCGGTGAGCGCGTCCACCACCCGGTGCTCGGTGACCGTGTCCAGGCTGGACGTCGCGTCGTCGAGGATCAGCAGCCGCTCGGCGCGCAGCGCGCGGGCCAGGCCGAGCCGCTGCCGCTCACCGCCGGAGAGGGCCAGCCCGGCCAGCGGGGTCCGATAGCGCTCGGGCAGCAGTCGCACCACGTCGTGGACCTGCGCCGCCCGGGTCAGGGGCACCGGGTCGGCGCCGCAGCCGACCGCCGCGCCGACCGTGTCGCCCACCAGCACCGGCCGCTCGAAGCCGTAGCCGACCGCCCGGCCCAGCGCCGCCGGGGTCAACTCGGGCAGCGGCACGCCGTCCAGCCGAACCTCGCCGGCGTCCGGGTCACGCAGCCGGCCGGCCACGGCCGCGAGCAGGGACTTACCGGCACCGGACGGGCCGACGACGGCGAGCAGCGTGCCGCCCGGCACCCGCAGGTCCACCCGGTCGAGCAGCGGCCGGCCGTCGTCGCCGCGCACGTCCACCCCGCACAGGTCCAACCGACCCGGCCCGGGCGGCAGGTCCCGGGCACCGTGGCGGCGGGCCGGTTCGTCGAGGATCTCGGCGGCCCGGGCGCAGCCGGCGCGTACCCGTACGGCGGTGTTGACGGCCGCGATCGCGGCGCCCAGCCCGGCGCCGATCGCCGCGTACTGCAGGGCCGCGAGCAGCTCCCCCGGGGTGAGCCGGCCGGCCGACAGCGACCATCCGGCGACCGCCACGACCGCCAGTTGCAGCAGCGGGTTCAGCAACGCGCCCCGGGCGGACGCCCCGGCGAGCACCCTCCAGGTGCGCACGCCGTGCCGGTGCAGCTCCGGCAGTGGGGCGAGGACCCGGTCGACCTCCCGCTCGGCGGTGCCGGCGGCGGCGATCGTCCGCGCGCCGGCGAGCGCCTCGACGAGTCGTCCGGCCAACTCCCCCTGGGCCCGCTGGTAACCGGCGACGGCGCCCGACGCCTCGCTGACGAAACGTCGCAGCAGCAGGGCCAGGAGCAGCAACCCCAGCACGAAGGTGAGGCCCAGCCAGGGATCGATCAGGGTGAGCGCGACCAGGCTACCCACCGGTGGCAGCAGCACGCTGCCGGCCAGGACGACCGTCGGGGCGGCCCGCCCGGCGTCGGCGACCTGCCCGACCAGCCGGCCGACCAGATCACCCACCGGCCGGCGGGCCGCGGTGCGCGGATCGAGCGCGAACAGGTGCCGGATCAGCGTGTGCCGCAGCGCGGCCACCGAGCGTGCGCCGGCCGCGCCGCCGCCGTAGTCCTGCGCGGCCCGGGTGCCGATCAGCACCAGCACCAGCGCGGCGACCACCACGATCCACCGGCCGGACGAGGACTGCGGGGCCGCGCCGACCACGGCGTCCACCGCGCGGCCCAGGACGGCGGGCAAGGCCAGCTCGGCCGCCGTCTCGGCCACGGCGAGCACCCCCAACGTCGGGGTCCACCAGCCGGCGAAGGCCACGGCGCGCAGTGCGAGCCGGTCGGCGGGGGTCATCGAGCCTCCCACGGGCGCGGGCCCCGGGCCGGCGGAGAGCCGGTCCGGGGCCAAGCGGCTGATCGTCAGTTGCAGGTGGTGACGCTCAGCGAGCTGTCGCCGCAGAGCAGCAGGCTGGCGCGGCTGCCACCGCCGGTACGCTCGGCGGCCGGCAGTTCCATCCCCTGGAGGTCGAGCAGAGCCATGTCGCTTCCTCTTTCCTGTCGTGTCGTGACGTCGGTCGTCGGACGGATCAGTTGCAGGTGGTGACGCTCAGCGAGCTGTCGCCGCAGAGCAGCAGGCTGGCCTGGCTACCACCGCCGGTACGCTCGGCGGCCGGCAGCTCCATCGCCTGAAGGTCGAGCAGTGCCATGTCGATTCACCTCCCTCCGGTCGGGTCGGATCGGGTCACCCCGGGGAAACCGGGGGGTCGGTGGCCGCTCGGCCCCGCGACGGCCGTCGCGTCGGGCAGCGGGGTGAGGAACGGCAGGTGCAGCGGATCGTCCGGCCGGGTCGCGGCGAGCGCGGCGAGCACCCCGGCGGTGCCGGTGGCGAGGTCCATGGAGAGCCGCAGCAGCTGGTCGCCGGGGAAGGCGGTCCGGTCGGCGTACGGCAGGGCGTGCCAGCCGAGCAGCCGGGCCTGCTGGCGGGCCGCGTCCCGCTCGCCCCGCTCGGCGAGGTACGCCACGATCCCGGCACGCCCGGCGAACAGGCCGGACTGCGCGTAGAACGGGGAGTCGGCGCCGCGGCGGATCGCGTCGGCCTCGTCACGCAGCGCGTCGTCGGGCCGGTGGCGAAGGTACTGGTCGAGCACGATCCCGATGCCGACGCTCCCCTCGGCCAGGTAGGGCATGGTCCGCCAGCCCTCGTTGACCTCCAGGTGCCCGGCGTCGCGCCGGACGCAGCGGCGCAGATCCTGGCGCAACGCGGTGCGCGCGTGGTCGAGCAGGACGTCGTCGCCGTCGCGCTCGTACGTCCGTAGCAGCATCAGCGCCACGCCGGCCCCGCCCCGCATCAGTCCGGCGTACGGGTGCCGCCCGCCGCTGACCTCGGCGACCGATTCGACGTCGCCGAGCCGGCCGATCACCACGTCGACGGCCCGCCGGGCGGCGTCGGCGTAGCGCCGGTCGCCGGTGAGCGCGGCGAAGTGGGCCAGGTTCAGCGCGATCCCGGGCAGGCCGCCGGTCAGGTCGTCGCGCAGCTCGGTCCAGGGCTGGTCGAGGCAGAGGTCGAGCAGGCGCAGCGCCTCGTCCCGGTGACCCAGCACGTCCAGCACGTACGCGATGCCGTGCAGCCCGTCGTAGAGGCCGAGGCGGCTGCCGGAGGCGGGCTCGCGGACCCGGTCGATCAGCCACCGCTCGTGCGCGGGGTCGGTGCCGGCACCGCCGGCGTGCAGCGCCCAGAGCACCCCGGCCGCGCCGTACGCCAAATTGAGCCCGCCGTCGGCGCCGGCGAACTGGCGGATGTCGCCGGGAAAGAGCCGGTCGTCGCGGTGCGGGGTGGCGCTGGCGGTGATCGCCGCGGCGAGCCGGTCGCGCAGCCCGGGCCAGTCGTCCGGGTCGATCGTGACAATGCGCCGCAGCCCGGCCGCGCGGCCCCCGCCGATCACCTCGACCGCCTCGTCCAGCAGTCCGCGCGGCACCGGGAAGTTCTCGGCGATCACGTCGGCCAGGTGCGCCGCCTTGGTCGGGGCCAGGCGCAGCATCGCGGTCAGCGGCAGGAACAGGGCCAGCCGCAGGCAGGCCAGGGCGTAGCGGTCGACGTCGGCGCCGGTGCGGTCGCGCGGCGCGGCGAACGCCTGGTTGCGCAACGCGGGCCGGGTCGCCTCGGCGACGTCGGTCGCCACCTCGAAGTCGATCAGGGTCACCGCGCCGTCGTCGCCCACCATGACGTTGAACATGTGCAGGTCGCCGTAGACGACGCCGTGCGCGTGGATGGCGGCGACCGCCTCGGCGACCTGGCGGTGCACATCCAGCGCCCAGCGGGTGTAGGCGGCCCGGTCGGCGTCGGCGTGGACCAACGGGTAGCGCTGCACCACCACCTGGTTGAGCGGCCGGCCCTCGACGAAGGCCAGGGCGAGGAACTCGTGCCCGCCGAAGCTGAACTCGTCGTGCACCCGGACCAGGTGCGGCACGTCGGCGAGCCGGCGCAGGGTCTGCGCCTCGCGGCGCAGCCGGGACACCGCGTCGGCGCCGGTGGCGTCCAGCCCGGCGTGCGGGCGTGCCTCCTTGAGCACCACCCGCTGGTCGGTGCGGGTGTCGCGGGCCTCGTACAGGCCGCCGCCGTTGGAAAAGTGGATCACCTTGTCGATGCGGTACGGCAGGTCGGTCGTCGCCGCCGCGTTGCGAGCCGCCAGGTGCGGGGCAAGGAAGTCGGGCAGGGTCACCCACTCGGGCAGGTGGAACACCGGGTCCCGGCGGTCCGGCACCAATACGCCGTCCGGGTTCTCGACCGCCGGCACCGTCTGGCCGTCGGTGGAGACGCAGTAACGGGCGGCGAAACCGCCGTAGCGGAGGTACACCGGGCCGTCGCCGTAGCGCAGGTCGCTCAGGATGTACGGTCCCGGTTCGCCGTCGAGCAGGTCGGCGAGTTCCTTGGCGGTCAGTTCCAGCTCGGCGTCGTCGCGCGGATAGACGGTGACGAACTTCCCGCTGGCGGCGCGCCGGGCGTACTTGCTGTTGCGCATCAGCAGCAGGCGCGGGCCGCGCAGGTGCTTGAACGGGATGCCCCGGGGCCGGCAGTAGTCGGCCACCCGGGCCAGGACGCGCTCGGCGTTGTCCAGCCGGGCCGACACGTGGATCTTCCAGCCCTGGGCGGGGAGGGAGCCGCCGACCGGTCCGTGGATCAGCCAGTCGTCCTTGACCTCACGCTCCCAGCCGTCCGGCACCGGGCCGGTCGGGTAGGCGTCCGCCTCGGCCGTGGTGCCGGCCAGCGAGTCGTAGAAGAGCGGATCGACCGCGCAGTACGAGTCGTACCGTTCGTCCATTTCGGTTGCCTCCACCGGCTGATCGGTTGACGTCAATACTGCGGATGGCGGAGGCATGGGCACAGTGCGATGAGTCATGACGAGACGATGAGTTCCGCATCCCCAAGTCGTGACATCGGCGGAGTTTGAATTCGCGAACACTGTTTGACCAGTTGTGTTTCCGGGCTCGCCGATCCGGGGTGATGAGTTCCCGCCTGCGTCAACAGCGCACCGCACAGCGACAGCTCCTGCGGCGTACCCGGATCCGGAGCGCGCGGCACAACCCGGTACGCGGCGGCCACCAGCACCGACCGCGCCCGAGCCGGCGCCCGCGACACCGGCCCGAGCTGCACCGCCGCACAGGCCAGCAACGTCCGGTCCCCGGTCGCGGCGGACGTCGGCCCGGACGTTCCCGGGTGTGAGAGGGGGCCCCTTCTCTACCGGAGGCGTTAAGAAGGGGCCCCTCCTTACATCAGTTGCGGGTGATGGTGAAGGTGCTGGTGGTGTTGCGGATGTCCTGGGCGTTGTCGGTCAGGTGGAGGTTGGTGAACGTGGCCGCGCCGACCGCCGGACCCTGGCCCGCCTCCGGCATCTCGTTGACCCAGATGCCGATGCCGGACTTCGCGTCGAACGCGTCGCCGCTGCGCCGCGCCCCCGAGATCGACACGTTGGCGAGCACCGTGTCGGTGATCGGGTTCTCCGGTTGCCCGCCGGTGTACTTGGTCTGGAACATGATGCCGGAGTAGGTCGGGTCCACGATGTCCACGTCGCTGACCCGCATGCCCCGGAACTCCTTCGACGCGGAGAACAACCACATCGCCGGGAACGTCTGCGCGCCCCAGAAGTGCCCGCCGGAGCGGATCAGCGAGATGTTCTCGAACCGGGTGGGCGGGTTGGCGCCGAACCCGACGAACGGGTAACCGAAGTCCAGCGAGCTGATGGTGATGCCCGAGTACGTCAACTGGTCGGCGATGTAGAGGTTGCGGAAGATGTTGTCGTAGCCGCCGTACACGGCGATGCCGGCCGCCCGCCAGGTGAGCGTGGCGGTCAGGTTCTCGAACACGTTGCCGTGGTTGCCGCCGGAGCCACCCTGGTCGGTGGCGGAGAACAACGCGAACGCGTCGTCGCCGTTGGAGCGGCCCTCCGAGTTGGTGACCAGGGCGTCGGTGCTGCCGTTGGTCATGTTCACCGCGTCGGCGAACGTGTCGCGGAACCGGCTGTCCCGGATGGTCAGGCCGGCCACGCTCACCCCCCAGTACGCGCAGACGGTGTGCTCCACCCAGACGCTGTCCAGCGTCAGGTCGTCCACGTCCTTCAGCTCGCCCCACACCTTGCCCGGCCCGTCGATCCGGTTGGTGTAGTTGCCGAAGAACGCCAGGTGGGCGAAGGTCGACCCGCTGGCCGAGGACTCCACCCGGAACCCGGCGTCGGTGTTCTGCTGGTTCGTCGGCGTCTGGAAGCGGGTGTACCACATGCCGGCGCCGACGACCTTCACCGCCTTGCCGTACACCTGGAACTTCTGCGCCGTGTCGTAGGTGCCGGCGGGCAGGTAGACGCCGACGAGGGTGCCGGTGGTGTCCATCCGCACCGCGTCCAGCGCGTTCTGCACGTCGGCGTGGCTGAAGCCGGTCGGCACCTTGTAGCGGGCCGGGTCCGGGTTGGCGCGCGGCGACACCAGCTCGGTGTTGACGAAGTCGATCGCGTACGTGGTGGCGTTCGCCGGGTCCTTCTGGAGCCGGATCCGGCTGCCCGCCGGCACCGTGGAGTTGAGCAGCACGTTCGCCTCGTCGTAGAGGTGCCGGGGTGCGCCCGCGCTCGGCGAGTCGCTCGGGCCGGCCTCCGCGCCGTAGAGCCAGATGTGCTTCGAGGTGAGGCTGATCGGCTTGTGCAGCACCCCGTTGACGTAGATGTTCAACGTCGAGTCGATCCCGCCGCCACCCGGCGCGTCCGGGATGGAGAAGCGGGTGACCAGGGCGTTCGCGGCCGACTTGGTGGTCCACTCGACGTACGCGCCGGTGGTGTTGAGGGTGACCGCGCGCCGGCCGGACGCCTCGCCGGCCAGGTCGCCGATGGTGCGGTTCGGCCCGATCACCTGCGCGCCGCCGCCGACCGAGCCGTCCTCCGCCTCGTACATGTCGTAGCCCAGGTTCGCGCCACGACCGACGAACAGTGGCCGGTCGCTCGTGTTGTTCTGCCGCTTCACCGGCAGTTCGTTGGCGTCGTCGGCGAGCACCACCCGCACGGTGTGGCGGCCGTTGGCGGCGGTCCAGGTGCCGAGCGACACCGGGCCGGCGGTGGCCCCGGCCGCGATCGTGCCGGAGTACGAGCCGGTGAGCGTGCGGACCACCGCGCCGGCGTCGTCGCGCACGGTGAGCGTGATGCCGTGCGCGCCGCCCGCCGAGGCGATCGTGCCCTGGTTGCGCAACGTCACCGCGAAGCTGACCGTCGCGCCGGCCGCCGGCGTGCCCGGCGACCAGGTCACCGCGGAGGCCACCAGATCGGAGCTGGCCACCGGGCGGACCGTCAACGCGGTCGGGTTCGTGTAGGAGTTGTTCGCCTCGTTCTGCTCGGTCACCGCGTTCGACTCGTCGACCTTCGCGGTGAGCTGGTAGCTGCCGGCGTCGCGTGCGCCGATGCTCGCCGCGACGGTGGTGGACGCGCCGGCCGCGAGCGCGCCGACGGCGGCGGTGCCGACCTTCGTCGTACCCAGGTAGAGGTTGACGTTCGTGGCGGCGGACGCCGCGGTGCCGGCGTTGCGGACGGTGGCGGACAGGGTGATCGTGTCGGTTTCCACCGGCGCGGACGGCGACGCGGTGACGGCGGTGACGGTGAGGTCCGGGTTGGGCGCCGGCACGCCGAGCACCTGGAGTTCGGCGACCTGGCCGTTGGACGAGCCGGAGTTCGCGGTGAACTGCAGCCGCACGTCCGCGGCGGTCGCCGAGACCGGGACGGTCACCGTGTTGCCGGTGTTCGGGTTGAACGAGTACGTCGCGGAGCCGACCAGGCTGGTGAACCCGGAGGCGGACTGGTCCCGGCCGAGCACCTGGAACGTCTGGGTGCGCGCGCCCCACGCCGGGTCCGGGTTGAGCTTCACCACGATCGCGCTGATGCTGGCGTTGGCGCCCAGCGCCACGGTCAGCGTGCTCGGGTACGCGCCCGGCGCGCCCTCCCAGTAGGTGGTGACGTCGTTGTCGACCGCGTTGGCGGCGTTGAACACGTGCACCACCGACGACGCGGTGGCCGGCTTGCCGACCGCCAGGTTGGTGCCGCCGGTGCTGCTGCCGGTGCGGGTGACGGTGTTGCTGGTGGCGGACACGTTGCCGGCGGCGTCGCGGGCCCGCACGTGGTAGGAGACGGTGGCGCTGTCCGGCTGGCTGTCGGTGAACGTCAGCGTGGTGCCGCCCACGGTGGTGCGCAGCGACCCGTTGGCGTAGACGTCGTAGCCGGTGACGCCGACGTTGTCGGTGGACGCGGTCCAGGTCAGCCGGATCTGGTCGGTGGCCGGCTCGGTGAACGCCAGGTTGCCCGGCGCGCCGGGCGCCTGGGTGTCGCCGGTGGCCGGGCCGTAGACTTCCAGCTCGGCGAGCTGCCCCGCCGGCCAGGCGCTGTTCGCGGTGAACAGCAGCCGCAGGTAGCGGGTGGACGCGCTGGGCACGGTAACGGTCACCGTGTTGCCGCCGGCCGGGTCGAACGGGTACGACGCGGACGCGACGAGCGTGCCGAACGTCGAGCCGTTGGTGCTGCCCTGCACGGTAAGCGTCTGGGTGCGCGCGCCCCAGCCGGCGGGCAGCCGCAGCACCAGCCGGTTGACGCTGGTGACGGCGCCCAGGTCGGCCTGGATCCACTGCGGGAACGCGTTGTTCGGGCTCTCCCAGTAGGTGGCGGCGTTGCCGTCGTTGGCGTTGCCGGCGGCGTACACGTCGGAGTGGCCGCTCTCGGTCATGGTCCGGCCGAGCGCCAGGTTCGTCGACGAGTTGGCGGTGCCGTAGACCTCCAGCTCGGCGAGCTGGGCGGCGGCCCAGCCGGTGTTCGCGGTGATCACGACGCGCAGATAACGGGCGGTGGCGGCGGTGAAGCCGAGCGTCACTGTGTTGCCGGCCGCCGGGCTGAACGAGCGGGCGGCCGAGGCGACGACCGTGGCGAAGCCGCTGCCGTCCGCGCTGGCCTGCACGGACAGCGTCTGGTTGCGGGCCTCCCAGGCGGCGGGCAGCTTGAGCACCACCTGGTCGACGGCGCGGCTGGTGCCGAGGTCCACCTGGGCCCACTGGGGCAACGCGCCGCTGCTCTCCCAGTAGCTGCTCTGGCTGCCGTCGGTCAGGTTGGCGGCGGCGTAGGGGCCGTTGACGCTGCTGGCGGTCGCGGGCCGGCCGGCGGCGAGGTTCGGCCCGCCGGCGGCCAGGGCCGGCGGGGCGGGCGCCGCGGTGACGGCCAGGCCGACCGCGGCGAGCACCGCGACCATTCTGGTACGGATTCTGGACATGGTGGACGGACACCTTCTTCCGGGGGAGGTGGAGAGGCGTAGACGGGGGTGGGGGATGTGGTGCGGCGGGGACCCGGGCGGGTCCCCGCCGCGCGGGTCAGGAGGCGTAGACCTCGAACTCGGAGAGCTGGCCGGCCGGCCAGCCGGTGTTGCCGGTGAACGTCAGCCGCACGAAGCGGCGGTCGCCGGCGGGCAGCGCGATCGACGCGCTGTTGCCGCCCGCCGGGTCGAACGTGTATCCGGTCGCCGGCTTGAGCGTGGTGAACGACGAGCCGTCGGTGGAGCCGAGCACGGACAGGGTCTGGGTGCGGGTCTGCCAGGCCGCCGACGGCGGCAGCTTGAGCACCACCCGGGCCACCGGCCGGGCGCTGCCCAGGTCGACGGTCACCGACTGCGGGAACGCGTTGTTGGCGCTCTCCCAGTAGGTGTTCGGGTTGCCGTCGACGGTGTTGCCGGCGCCGTAGACGTCGGCGTGGCTGGTCTCCGCGACCGGCCGGCCCGCGGCCAGGTTGCCCGTCGGCGGCGGGGTGGTGGTGGGCGGCGGGGTGGTCGTGCCGCCGCCGTACACCTCCAGCTCACTGAGCTGTGCCGCCGGCCAGCCGGTGTTGGCGGTGACGGTGACCCGGACGAACCGGCGGGCGCCGGAGGGCAGCGCGATGGACACGCTGTTGCCGGCCGCCGGGTCGAACACCCGGCCGGCCGACGCGGCGAGCGTGGCGAACGAGGAGCCGTCGGCGGAACCGAGCACGGACAGCGTCTCGGTCCGGCGTTCCCAGCCGGCCGGGAGCTTCAGCACCACCCGGTCGACGGTGCGCGACGCGCCGAGGTCGACCGTGAGCGACTGCGGGAAGGTGTTGTTCGCGCTCTCCCAGTAGCTGCCCGCGTTGCCGTCGACCGCGTTGCCGGCCGCGTAGACCTGGTTGACGCTGGTGGCGGTCGCCGGCCGGCCCAGGGCCAGGTTCCCGCCGGCCGGCGGCGGGGTGGTCGGCGGCGCGGTGGTCGGCGGGGCCGTCGTCGGGGGCGCGGTAGTCGGCGGCGTGCTGGTGGGCGGCGGGCTGGACGGGCCGTTGCCCCACTGCGGCTGCGGCCACGGACCGCAGTACGGGGTGGCCGTGTACCAGCCGGAGTTGCCGCTGCCCTGGGTGATCTGGAAGCCGCTGCCGACGCAGTTGTGCATCGGGTTGGCCTGGGCGATGTTCGTGGCCCGCACGTTCGTGAAGCTGACCTGGCTGGGCGCCTGCACCTGGAGCGCGTAGGTGCCCGCGCCGTCGATGCGGACGTTGGTGAACGAGATGCCGCTGGTCTGCCCCTCGATCCAGTGCAGCGCCGCGTAGGAGCTGTCCAGGATGTCGGTGTCGGTGACCCTGATGCTCGCGCCCTGGATCGGCTCGTTCAGCGCGGAGAACCAGATCGCCCCCACCCCGAAGTTCCAGTTGTAGTCGGAGTTGCCGTTGCGGATCAGCGTGTTGCGGGCGACCGTGATCGTCCCGGCCACCGCGGTCGGCCCGTTGACGCCGGGGTAGCGGTTCGCCACGTGGATGCCGCCGCCGTTGGTCACCGAGTCGGCGGTCACGTTGTCGGCGATGGTGATGTCGCGCCCGCCGTACGTGACGAGGTGGTTCGCCAGGATCGTCACGCCGATGGTGTTGTGGGTGAACGAGTTGCCGACGTTCGGCACGCTCTGCGCCCACATGGCCAGCGCGTCGTCGCCGGTGTTGCGGACGAACGTGTCGGTCACCGTGGAGTTGGTGACCCCCCAGTGGAAGTTCACCCCGTCGGCGGTCTGGTCCAGGATGCGGCTGTTGCGGATGGTGAAGTTGTCCATCGGGCCGTCCATCCAGGCGCCGACCTTGGTGTGCTGCAACCACAGGTTGTCCACCACCGAGTCGGTCATCGCGCCGCCGAGCGCGTTCACCTGGTCCTCGTCCACCCGCTCGCGGATGTCGCCGATGATGGCGAAGTCCCGCAGCGTCACGTTGCGGCTCGGTCCACCCGCCTCGTGCGAGCGGATCCCGCCGGAGTAGCCGCCGCCCGGCACGTACTTGCCGTAGATGCCGGCGGCCCGCTTGCGGTCGGTGGGGTGCCGGCCGCCGAGCACCGAATACCACGGCCCGGCGCCGCGCAGCGTCACCCCGTCGACCACCACGTGGTCCCAGAGCGTGAACGTGCCGGACGGGATCCACACCGCCCGGCCCTGCGCCTTGCCGGCGTCCACCGCGGCCTGGAACCTCGCGGTGGAGTCGGTGGCGCCGGTCGGGTCCGCGCCGAAGTCGGTGACCACGTCCAGGACTCCGGACGGCTTGGCGATCGGCGCGCCGACCAGTTCGAAGTCGGCCAGGTCGATGGTGAACGTGGGCGACTGCGCGGTCGAGGAGACCTGGAGGCGGATCTTCGTGCCGGCCGGGTAGGTCGTGCCGAACATGGCCCGGGTCTCGTCGTAGAAGTGGTGCGGGTTGGTGTCGCCCGGGTTGTTGTTGAACGGGTAGCCGCCGTAGTACCAGCCGTACCGGGAGGTGACCGGGACGGCCTTGAGCAGCGTGCCGTTGGCGCGCAGGTCGATGCTGGCGTCCCGGCCGGTGCCGGCGGCGCTGTCCGGCAGGCTGTAGCGGAAGGTGACCGCGTTCGCCGGGGCGGCGAGCGTGAACTCGACGTACTCCCCGACCGCGTCGAGGGTGACCGCCTCCCGGCCGGACGCCTCGGACGGCAGTGTGCCGTAGCGGCGGTCCGGGCCGATCCTGGTGCCGGTGTAGGCGGCCTGCTCCGCCTCCTGCTCCCGGAACGGCACGGTGGCGCCGCGGCCGGTGATGTCGAACGGGGACAGCCCGGCGGCGGAGGCCGGGGTGGCGGTGGAGGTCAACGCCACGACGGTCAGTGTCGAGGCGGCGAGCGCGGCGGCGGTCAGAGCCGCCAGCCCGGTGCGTCGGTGGCGGTGCGCGGTGCGGTGCTCGGCCATGCGGGGTGTGCTCCCTCTCGTCGGTGGCCAGGTCCCCCGTGTGCGGCGGTGCTCCGGTCCCTCCTTCCTCCCCAGGTGCTCCTGCGGCGGCCGGGACGGGCCGCCCGATGTCGCGCGCCGGCGGCTTCCGCCGGTGGTTCGCGGGGCGCCGGCGGCCAGACGGTGCCGCCGGCGCCGCCGCCGTTCAGACCGGTCCGGTACGCAGCCAGACCGCGGTGTCCGGTGGCAGCCGGTCGTCGTCGAGCGGCCCGCTGGCCAGCAGCAGTTCCCCGTGCGCGGGCAGCGGGACGGCCGCGTCGCCGAGGTTGACCAGGCAGGCGAACCCGGGTTCGCGGGCGAACGCGAGCACCCGGTCGCGTGCGGGCAGCCAGGTCAACGCGCCGTCGCCGAGCGCCGGCTCGGCCCGGCGCAGCGCCAGCGCCGCCCGGTACAGCTCCAGCATCGAGTGCGGGTCACCGGTCTGGGCGCGGACCGTGCGGTCCTTCCAGTCCGCCGGCTGCGGCAGCCACGGCGCGGCGGACGCGCCGTCGGGGCTGAACCCGAACGGCGGCGTGTCGCCCTGCCAGGGCAACGGCACCCGGCACCCGTCCCGGCCGGGGTCGACCCGGCCGGAGCGTTCCCACATCGGGTCCTGGCGCAGCTCGTACGGGATGTCCTCGACCTCCCACAACCCCAGCTCCTCGCCCTGGTAGACATAGGCGGCGCCGGGCAGCGCCAGGCAGAGCAACGCGCCCGCCCGCGCCCGGCGGGTGCCCAGCTCCAGGTCGGTCGGGATGCCCTCCCGTTTGGCGGCGAAGCTGAACGTGGTGTCCGCCCGGCCGTAGCGGGTGACGTGCCGGGTGACGTCGTGGTTGGACAGCACCCAGGTGGCCGGCGCGCCGACCGGCGCGTGCGCGCCCAGCGTGCCGTCGATGCTGTCCCGCATCGCCGTGGCGTCCCAGGCGCAGCCGAGAAAGTCGAAGTTGAACGCGGTGTGCAGTTCGTCCGGGCGCAGGTAGTGGGCGAAGCGCTGCCGGTCCGGCAGCCACACCTCGCCGACCAGCGCCCGCTCGCCCGGATAGCTGTCGGCGATCCGCCGCCAGGCGCGGTAGACGTCGTGCACGCCGTCCTGGTCGCGGAACGGGTGCGGCCGGTCCGGGTGGACCTCGGGCAGCGTGCCGTCCTTGACCAGCAGGCCGGCCGAGTCGATCCGGATGCCGTCCACCCCCCGGTCGAACCAGAACCGCAGGATGTCGGAGAACTCGGCGCGCACCCGGGGGTGGTCCCAGTTGAAGTCGGGCTGCTGCGGGGCGAACAGGTGCAGGTACCAGTCGCCCGGGGTGCCGTCCGGGTCGGTGGTGCGGGTCCAGGTGGGCCCGCCGAACTCGCCGGTCCAGTCGGTGGGCGGGAGATCGCCGCCGGGGCCGCGCCCGGCGCGGAACCAGAACAGCTCCCGCTCCGGCGCGTCCGGCCCGCCGGCCAGCGCCGCTTGGAACCACGGGTGCGCGTCCGAGCAGTGGTTGGGCACCACGTCGACGATGGTCCGGATGCCCAGCGCATGCGCCTCGGTGATCAGCGCCTCCACCTCGGCGAGCGTGCCGAAGACCGGGTCGATGTCGCGGTAGTCGGATACGTCGTAGCCGGCGTCGGCCATCGGCGACGGGTACCAGGGGCTGTACCAGATCGCGTCGACGCCGAGCGCGGCGAGGTGGTCCAGGCGGGACCGGATGCCGGCGACGTCGCCGATCCCGTCGCCGTTGCCGTCGGCGAAGCTGCGCGGGTAGACCTGGTAGATCACCGCTGAGCGCCACCACGGGCTGCTGTCGACGATGGACACGGGCACCTGCTTTCTGCGGGTCGGTTCTGATGCGGCGGGCGGCGGCAGCCGTCAACCCTTGAGGCCACCGGTGGTCAGGCCGGACATGATGTTCCGTTGAAAGATCAGGAACAGCACGACGGTGGGGATCGCGGCGATGACCGAGGCGGCGATCACCACGTTCATCGGGGTGCCGCCGGCGAAGGTGTAGATGCCGACGCTGACCGTCCGCGTCTCCGGCGACGGCATGACCAGCTTCGGCCAGAGGAAGTCCTTCCAGACCGCGGTCACCGCGAAGATCGCCACCACGCCCAGGATCGGACGGGACATCGGCAGGACGATCGACCAGAGCGTGCGCAGCGGCGAGGCGCCGTCCATCACCGCCGCCGACATCAGGTCCTCGGGGATCGAGTCGAAGAACCGCTTGAGCAGGAAGATGTTGAACGCGTTGGCGACCAGCGGCAGCCAGATCGCGAACGGCGAGTCGAGCAGGTTGACGTGCACGATCGGCAGGTCGAGCACGGTCACGTACTGCGGGACGATCAGCACCATGGCCGGGATCATCAGCGTCGCCAGCATCATGCCGAGGATCAGCCCGCCCAGCACCGGGCGCAGCTTCGACAGCGCGTACGCGGCGGCGGTGTCGAACACCAACTGGAACAGCACCGCGCCCATCGCGTAGTAGAACGTGTTGAACAGCAGCTTCGCCAGGGCGAGGTGGTTCCAGGCGTCGGCGTAGTGCTGCGGCTGCGGATCACGCGGGAACAGCGACGGTGGCGTCTGCGCGATCTCCTGGCCGCTCTTGAGCGCGCCGGTGACCATCCAGTAGAGCGGGCCGAGGAAGACCAGCGTGAAGACCGCCACGACGACGGCGAGCACGGCCCAGTAGAGGATCCGGCCGCGACCGCGCCGCAGTTGGGCCGGGGAAATCAGGGTACGGGTGGTGGCGTCGACAACCATGTCCTAGTCCTGCCTCGCGGTCAGTCGCACGTAGACGGCGGAGAACCCGGCCAGCACCACCAGCATGATCACGCCGAGCGCGGCGGCGCCGTTGAGGTCGTTCTGGAAGAAGCCGTGCTGGTAGATCAGGTACGCCACCGAGGTGGCCGAGTCCTGCGTGCCGGCGCCGTTGGCGAGGATCAGCGGCTCGGTGAACACCTGCATGGTGGCCACGATCTGGAGCATCGCCAGCAGCGCCAGGATCAGCCGGGTCTGCGGGATCGTCACGTGCACGATCCGTCGCCACACCCCGGCGCCGTCGATCTCGGCGGCCTCGTACAGCTCGCCGGGGATGTTCTGCAACGCGGCCAGGTAGATGAGCACGGCGCCGCCCATGTTCATCCAGGTCGACGCCAGCACCATGGCCGGCATCGTCATGGTCGGCGACTGCATCCATTCCGACGTGGGCAGCCCGAGGGCGGTGAGGATCGCGTTGAACAGTCCCGCCTCGCTCGGGTCGTACGCGTAGAACTTGAACAGGAACAGTGCGGACGCCGGCGGCAGCATCACCGGCAGGTAGACCAGCACTCGCAGGTAGCCCCTGGCGTGGCGTAGCTCGTTGAGCAGGATCGCCACGAGGAACGGCACGGCGTAGCCGAGCACGAGCGCCAGGGCGGTGAAGACGAACGTGTTCTTCCAGGCCGTCCAGAAGCTCGGGTCGGCGATGATCCGGGCGTAGTTGTCCCAGCCGACCCAGGTGGTCTCGCCGCGCCGGGTGCGCTGGAAGCTCATCACCACGCCGCGGACCATCGGATACCAGGAGAAGACGGCGAAGCAGGCGACCGCGCCGATCAGAAACGTGTGCCCGGTGAGGTTGTCCCGAACCTTGCGGCCGAGCCCGGCGCGGCGCGCAGCGGTTCGCTGCGGCGGCGGCGCGGGGCGGCCGGTGCGGCGGGTGGCACCCGGGGCGGTGGTGAGCGCCAAGGCAACTCCTGCGGTAGTGGGCGGGGGCCGGTGCGGGCCGGCCCCCGCCCGCGTCGGGTCAGCTTCCGGCGGCCTGGAGCTGGTTGACCTTGCCCTCGGCGGTCTTGAGCAGGGTGTCGATGTTCGCGTTCGGGTCCGTCAGCACCCCGGACATCGCCGCGTCGAGCACCGCGTAGATGGCCTGGGCGTTGCGCGGCTCGCCCTTGATCGGCACCGGGTTCGCCTCGAAGACCGCGAAGTTGGTGGTGTCGACGTTCGCGTTGGCCTTGCGCAGTTCCAGTTCCTGCTTCTGCGCGTCGCTTCCGTTGGTGAACAGCAGCGGCTGGGGCAGGCCCACCGGGTAGTTCTGCGGCTTGGCCCGGGCGTAGTCGAACTGCCCCTTGCCCGGGGTGAGCTTCTGGTAGGCGATCCACTTCAGACCGGCCTTGACCTGCTCCGGGCTCAGGCCCTTCTTGAAGAAGTAGCCCTCGCCGCCGCCGAGCGTCGCCAACGCCTTCCCGTCCTGGCCGGGCAGCGGACCCATCGCCCAGTCCTGGTACTTGCCCTGGAACTGGGTGACGATCGCCTGGGTGGCGTCGGGCGCGCCGATGAACATGCCGACCTTGCCGGCGCCGGCGTTGGTCAGCAGGTCACCCCACTGCAGGAGCTGGCGGCTGCCCATGCTGTTGTCGCCGTAGCGCATGTCCTTGAGGTTCTGCAGGACCTGCCTGCCCATCGGGTTGTTGAAGTCGGCCTTCTTGCCGTCGGCGCTGAGCACCTGGCCGCCCTGCGAGTAGAGCAGGGAGGTGAAGTGCCACCCGCCGGTGTTGCCGGCGCTGTACTCCGAGTAGCCGGCGACGCCGCCGCCGAGCGCGGAGATCTTCTTGGCCGCGGCCCGCACCTCGGGCCAGGTCTTCGGCGGGTTGGCCGCGTCGAGGCCGGCGCGCTGGAACAGCGCCTTGTTGTAGACCAGGCCCATCGAGTAGTTCTTCACCGGTACGCCGTAGAGCTTGCCGCCGTCGGTGAAGACCTCCTTGAGCGCGGGGTCGACGCTGTCCCAGGTGGGGATCGTGTCCTTGGTGGCGTAGTCGGTGATGTCCATCGCCTGACCGGAGTCGAGCACCTGCTGCAGGTCGGTCATGTAGCCGTAGAAGACGTCGGTGACGGTGCCGCCGGCGAGGCGGGCGGTGAAGTCCGGCGGGTTGTTGCACTGCTCGCCGACGCTGACGCTCTTCACCACGATGGTCGGGTTCTGCCGCTGGAACTCGGCGACGTCGTCGTTCCAGTTCTTCAGCAGCTCCTTCTGCGCGCCGACCGGCTGGCAGTCGACAGTGATGGTGACCTTGCCGCCGGCGTCGGCGGAGTCGTCGCTCTTGGTGGAACACGCCGCGAGGCTGAGCCCGAGGCCGGCCGCGAGCGCCGCGGCCACGACCTTTCGGTACTGCGGTACGGACATCTGTCCATCCCTTCGGGAACTGGCGTATCGATGAGTTTCATTGGTTTGCGGAGACCGCCTGCGAGTGGAGTCAATGTAGCGACGTCGACTCTTAACAGCAAGGTTTCGACCTGATGACGAAAGAACACGACTTTGCAACGGCTGATCACGACGGCTGCCCGCGGGCACCTCGGCATCGGCCTCCGGGTCGGGGCGGCCGGCAGCGCGGCGGCAGGTGGCGCCGGTCGGCGCCTGTCGAGCTGAGTCGTTCCTGACGTCACGCGCGCCCGGCGTGCCACGGACGGCGCCAACGGGAACGATCCGAACCCGACCTGCCTCGCGCCGACCCCACCGGTTCCGGCCGGCCAACGGCGCTTCGCCCCCGCTGCGCTGGGTGGGGCCAAGGCACGGGGCGGTTCAGACCGCCCGGCACGACGGTGACGGGCCCGGTCGGAACGGCGCGTCGGACCGCGGGCCACCGGGTCCTGTCGAGCTGACGTCGGGGACGACTGGGCCGGCGACGTCAACCGGCGCCGCCCGAGCGCGTCGCGCCCCGGGCGCACGGTTCGGCGGTCGCGCCGGTACGGCGTCGTCGTTCGGGACGACCACATCGAGGCGCAGGTGAACGGTGAGGTGAGTCTCGCCGGGACGTGGAAGCCGACGCCGACGCGCGTCCTTGCACGACCCCGCCGATCACGTCACGGCCCCGTAGCGCGCGACGGGGCGGCGCGCGGGGGCTCGCGCGGAGCGAACCGGCGCGCAGGGGCTCGCGCGGAGCGAACCGGCGCGCGGGGCTCGCGCGGAAGGGATCTGGCGCGGGAGGGGGACGAGGGGTCAGGCGCGGGGGGCGGGAGCGGTGGAGCCGCGTACCACCAGTTCGGGTTCGAAGAGCAGCTCGTCGCGCAGCACGCCGGCCCCCTCGATCTGGGTGACCAGCAGGTCCACCGCGGCCTGGCCCATCGTCTCGATCGGCTGCCGCACCGTGGTCAGCGGCGGGTCGGTGCAGGTCATGAACGCCGAGTCGTCGAAGCCCACCACCGAAACGTCGGCCGGCACCGCGCGGCCGAGCCGGCGGGCGGCCCGGATGGTGCCCAGGGCCAGCACGTCGCTGGCGCAGATGATGCCGGTCACGCCGCGTTCGATCAGCTTGGTCGCGGCGACCCGGGCGCCCTCCATGGAGAAGCTGGAGCGCTCGACACAACTGCGGTCCCCGCCCCAACCGGCGGCCCGGGCCATGGCGTCCAACTTACGTCGCGAGGGCACGTGGTCCTCCGGGCCGAGCACCATGCCGATCGCCTCGTGCCCGAGCGAGCGCAGGTGCCCGTAGGCCTGCTCGACGGCGACCGCGTCGTCGGTCGCCACGCGCGGGAAGCCCAGTTCCTCGACGCCGGCGTTGACCAGCACGACGGGCAGGCCGCGGTCGGTCAGGCGCCGGTAGTGCTCGTGCGAGGCGTCGGCCAGCGCGTACGAGCCGCCGGCGAAGATGACGCCGCTGACCTGGTGGTCCAGCAGCATCTCCACATAGCCGGACTCCGGCACGCCGCCGATGGTGCGGGCGCACAACGCGGGGGTGAAGCCCCGTTGGGCGAGGGAGCCGGTGACCACCTCGGCCAGCGCCGGGAAGATCGGGTTCTGCAACTCCGGCAGGACCAGCCCGACCAGCCGGGCCCGCTCCCCGCGCAGCTTCGTCGGGCGCTCGTAGCCGAGCACGTCGAGCGCGGTCAGCACCGCCGTCCGGGTCGCCTCGGACACGCCACCCCGGCCGTTGAGCACCCGGCTCACGGTCGCCTCGCTGACGCCCGCCTTGCGGGCCACCTCGGTCAAGCGCTTCGTCACGGCGGCAATCGTACGTCAGAATCTTGCAAGAAATGAACAGCGACTCGGCGTGGGACCTGTCGCGTGAGGGCGGAGCCGTGTCGAAAGATTCGAGCATACTGATGCTTGAAAGACGACAGCTTTCCGGAATAACATGGCCGCCACCGTCCCCTCCCCCGAGAAAGAGGGTGCTCCGATGCAGCGGAGCGTTCCCGGCCCGGCGGGCCGTCCGTCCGTACCGAAAATCCTCGTCGCCGTGGCCGCGGCCGTCGCCCTGGTTGCGCCGCCCGGTGCCGCCACGGCCTCGCCCGCACCGGTCGGACCGGCCGTCGTGGCGACGCGGGCCGCGCTCGACCCGGCGCTCGTCGCCGGCCGCGGCGCCCGCGTCGACTACCTGGAGCAGGAGGCCGAGCACGCCCGGACCACCGGCACCGTCATCGGCCCGGACCGGTCGGCCTACACCCTCACCGGCGAGGCGTCCGGCCGCCGCGCCGTGCGCCTGCTCCCCGGCCAGTACGTCGAGTTCACCCTGCCCCGCGCCACCAACGCGCTGACCGTGCGATACAGCATCCCGGACGCGCCGGGTGGCGGCGGCATCACCGCGCCGCTGCGGGTGGCGGTCGGCCGCGCGCCCGCGCGCACCATGACACTCACCTCGCAGTACGCCTGGCTCTACAACCAGTATCCGTTCACCAACGACCCCGACGCCGACCTGCTGCACCCGGACTGGTGGATCACCGAGTGCTCCTGCGTGCCGGCGGCCACCACGCCCACGCCGGTGATCAGCAAGCCGTTCCGGCCGCACCACTTCTATGACGAACAGCGGATGCTGCTCGGCCGGACCCACCGGGCCGGCGAGGTGGTCCGGCTGACCGCGCCCACCCGGACGCCCGCCGCCTGGACCGTGATCGACCTGCTGGACACACATCTGGTCGCCCGACCGCGGGTGCTCCGCGACGCGGTGAACGTGCTGGCCTTCGGCGCCGACCCGACCGGCCGGCGGGAGTCCGCCGACGCGTTCGACCGCGCCGTGGCACACGCCCGGCGGATCCACCGCCCGCTGTACCTGCCGCCGGGCACCTACCGGGTCGACCGGCACATCGTCGTGGACGACGTGACCGTCGCCGGCGCCGGTAGCTGGTACACGGTGGTGACGGGACGCGAGGTCGCCCTGGACACCCCCGCGCCCGACGGCTCCCGGCACACCGGCGTCGGCTTCTACGGCCGCGACGCCGCCGACGGCGGCAGCCGCGACGTGCACCTCTCCGGCTTCGCGATCGAGGGCGACGTCCGGGAGCGGATCGACACCGACCAGGTCAACGGCGTCGGTGGCGCGCTCAGCCACAGCACCATCGACGGCCTCTACCTGCACCACACGAAGGTCGGCATGTGGTTCGACGGGCCGATGACCGGTCTACGGGTCACCAACACGGTGATCGCCGACCAGATCGCCGACGGGCTCAACTTCCACACCGGTGTCACGCACTCCTCGGTCACCGACACCCTGGTCCGCAACAGCGGCGACGACGCGCTGGCCATGTGGTCGGAGGGCACCGCGAACACGGGCAACACGTTCGCGTACAACACGGTGCAGTCGCCGGTGCTGGCCAACGGTGTCGCGCTCTACGGCGGCGCCGACCTGACCGTCGCGCACAACCTGATCGCCGATCCGGTGCGCGAGGGCAGCGGGATCCACGTGGGCGCCCGCTTCGGCGCGCAGCCGTTCACCGGCCGGATCCGGATCGCCGACAACACCACGGTCCGGGCCGGCACCTACGACCTCAACTGGAACATCGGCCTCGGCGCGATCTGGTTCTATGCGCTGGACCGCAACATCGACGCCGACATCCAGGTGGTCGGCGACGCCTATCTGGACAGCACCTACAACGCGATCATGCTGGTCAGCGACTGGCCGGTGAAGGACAGCGTCCGGATCGACAACGTCGCGTTCCGCGACATCCGGGTCGACGGCACCGGCACGTCGGTGGTCAGCGCCCGCTCGGCCGGCGGGGCGAGCTTCGCCGACGTCGACGCGCGCCACGTGGGCGCGGTCGGAGTGAACAACTGCGGCTCGTTCCACTTCACCCCGGCCGGGTCCGAGTTCCGGTTGACCGATCTCGGCGGCAACGACGGCGACTGGCTCGCCCCGTGGCTGCTGCCCAACACCATCACCTGCGACGACCGTCCGCCGGTGGTGCCACCACCTCCGCCTGCCGCCTGGTGACCGGCGCGCGGCCGGGCGCTCGGCGTCCGGCCGCGCGCCGTCCGGGCTTGCGACGCCGACCCGACCCGGCCGGGCCTCGCCCCGCGACGCCACGTCGGGGAGGTGGCGGCATCAATGGCCCCGGCTGGTCACCACCCGGTCAACGACACGACCGCCACCGGCGGAGCCGGTGGCGGTCGGGACGGGGTGTGAGAAGGGGCCCCAGCTATGCCCCAGGCGTTAAGCGGGGGCCCCTCCTTACCTCTCAGGCCTCGGTGAGCTGGCCGCGCAGCTTGGTGAGGGCGCGGGCGAGCAGCCGCGACACGTGCATCTGGGAGACACCGACCCGGGTGGCGATCTCGCTCTGGGTCAGGTTGCCGTAGAAGCGGAGCGTGAGGATCTTCTGCTCCCGCTCGTCGAGCGTGGCTAGCGCCGGGCCCAGCGAGGCACGCAGGTCGGCCAGCTCGTACTCGTTGTCCTCGGTGCCGAGGGTGTCGCCCAGCTCGGTGGCGCTGTCACCGTCGCCGATCGGGGTCGAGAGCGAGACCGCGTTGTAGGCGCGGGCGCCCTCCAGGCCCTCGAGCACCTCTTCCTCGGTGACGTCGAGGTGGGCGGCGATGTCGGCGACGGTCGGCGCCCGGTTGAGCGTCTGGGTCAGCGAGCTGTTCGCCTCCGAGATGCGCAACCGCAGCTCCTGGAGGCGGCGCGGAACCCGGATGTTCCAGGTGCGGTCGCGGAAGTGCCGCTTGATCTCACCGAGGATGGTCGGGATGGCGAAGCCGGCGAAGTCGACGCCGCGCGAGGCGTCGAACCGGTCCACCGCCTTGATCAGACCCAGCGCCGCAGTCTGCGCGAGGTCGCCGGCCGGCTCGCCGCGACCGCTGTAGCGGGCGGCCAGGTGGTTGGCCAGCGGCAGCCACGCCTCGATGACCTGGCTGCGCAGGGCGGCCCGCCCGGGGTGGTCCGCCGGCAGCTCGGCGAGCGCCGCGATCAGTTCGCTGGCGCGGTTCTCCTCACCGGTCTGCGGCGCGCGGTGCACCTCGGTGACGGACGGTGCCATGGTCATCGTGGTCATGCTGCCCTTCCTGTCCCGGAGAACGGGGTGGACTCCCACACCGGTCGTGTGAGGAACAGTAGACCAAAGGCCATCAGCAAATCAACCGAACGGCCGATGGATGTTTAGCCCGATAAACGGACATAACGTCGGCTCAACTGAGAAATCCCGGTCACCGGCGCATGAGCGGCCGGTAGTCGGCGGCGGTGAGCGGCAGCGCCGAGACGCTGCCGTCCGCCCGCGGCACCTCCAGCGGCTGCCCGTCGCGCCGGAACGCCACGCTGTCCACGTCCGGCCGCTGGGTGAGGCTGCACACGATCTGGCCGAAGGCGAGCACCTCGTCGTTGCGCCCGACGTCCTGCCCGGCCTCCCGCACGTCGACGGTGGCCACGCTGCCGGCCAGCGTCGCCCCGGCCACCGCCACGGTGCCCGGCAGCGCGGTGGCCAGCCCGCTGCGGCGCTCCGCGCTGTCCGGCCCGGCCAGCAGGTGCTGCAGGTGGGCGTCCACGCCCGGCAGGCCGTCGACCCGGCGCTTGACCACCGCCAGCCCGCCGTCGCGCACGAAGCAGAACGGCTCACCCGCCCGCCCGTCCGGGTCGGCGGTCGGAGTGCCCGCCGGCGTCGTCGGGAACCGGCCGGGCGGCTCCCGCACCAGGCGGGGCTCGTCGTCGACCGGGACCCCGCAACCGGCCAGCAACACCACCGCGAGCAACGCCGGCACCAGCCGGCGGCGTCGGCGCGCCCCCGTCGGCCGGCGCACCACCAGTCGCGCGATCATCGGAGGGCCCCCGGCAGCTCGACCCGGAACCGCGCGCCCCGGCTGCGGTCCCGCACGGCGGCCGTCCCGCCGTGCGCCGCGGCGTGCTGGGCCACCAGGGCGAGCCCCAGCCCGGTGCCGTCGGTGCCGGCCCGGGCGTGCGCCGCCCGGCCACGGACGAACCGGTCGAAGATGACCTCCCGGTCCGCGTCCGGCACGCCCGGCCCGTCGTCGTCGACCTCCAGCACACCCACTCCGTCCACCGCGCCGAGGCGGACGGCGACCGGACCGCCGCCGTAGCGCTCGGCGTTCTCCAACAGGTTCAACAGGATCTGGGCGAGCCGCCGTCGGTCGACCCACCACTGGTGCGGGACCCCGTCGTCGACCTGCACCAGGCTCTCCGGCAGCGACCGCTCCCGGCAGGCGGCCCGCGCCAGCTCGGCCACGTCGACCGTCTCGCGGTGCGCGGGTTGCTCGGTGCGGGCGAGCTGGATCAGGTCGTCGACCAGACGCTGGAAGCGGGCCACCTCGTCGGCGACCAGACCGGCCGCGGTCGCGGTGCGCTCGTCATGGTGCTCCTTACGACGGTTCAGCACGCTCGCCGCCGCGGCCAGCGTCTGCAGCGGGGAGCGCAGTTCGTGGCTGACGTCGGCGGCGAACCGCCGGTCCCGGTCGATCCGCTGCACGAGCTTGTCCACCATCTCGTTGAAGGAGCTGGACAGGCGGGTGAGGTCCGGGTCGGTGGTCGGGTCGAGCCGGGTCGCGAAGTCGCCGGCCGCGATCCGCTCGGCGGCGTCCGCGACCGCGGTGAGCGGCCGCAGGCTGTTGCGGGTGGCGTACCACCCCAGCGCCGCGCCGGCGCCGGCGATCATGATGGCGACGGCGGTCAGCGCGAGCCCGACCACCTGGAACGTGTCCTCCACCTCGCGCAGCGAGGTCAGCTCGTAGTAGCCCAGCTCGCCGGGCAGCGGAACGCCGACCAGCAGCGTCGGCTGCCCGTCGAGGCGGATCCGCTGCACGGCGGGCTGCCCTTCGGCGACCACGCGTTGCAGCGCCACCGGCACCGAGCTGGCGCCGACGTCGGCGGTGCGGGCGTACCAGCCGGTGCGCAGGTGCAGCAACGGGCGGCGGGCGCTGCCGGTGTCCAGCGAGCGCAGCACGGCCACCACGTCCGGAGTGCCGGTGTCCAGGCCGGAACGGACCACCGCGGCGTCGTAGTACGCGGCCCGCACCGCCGCGCGCTCACGCTCGTCGAGCAGCGAGCGGCGGGTCAGGTCGTACGAGAAGAGGGCCATCAGCGCGGCCAGTAGCAGGGCTCCGATGGCGAACGCGGCGGTGACCCTGGCGCGCAGTCCCGGTCGGCTCATCGTTGCAGCTTGTAACCGAGGCCGCGGAGCGTGACCAGGTGCCGGGGATTGGCCGGGTCCGGCTCGATCTTCTGCCGCAACCGGCCCACGTGCACGTCGACCAGCCGCTCGTCGCCGGTCTCGTAGCCCCAGACGCGGCTCAGCAACTGCTGGCGGGACAGCACCCGGCCGGCGTGCTCGGCCAGCTCGCACAGCAGCCGGAACTCGGTGCGGGTCACCGGCACCGGCTGACCCGAGCGGCGCACCTCGCCGGCCTCGGCGCTGATCTCCAGGTCACCGAAGAACTGGGCGGGGGCGGGGCCGGCCACCGTGCGCGCCCGCCGCCGCAGGGCCCGCAGCCGGGCCGACAGCTCCTTGATCGCGACCGGCTTGACCACGTAGTCGTCGGCGCCGGCCTCGAGCGCGGCGACGATGTCGTGGGTGTCGTCGCGGGCGCTGATCACGACGACCGGCACGTCGTCGTCGCGACGTAGCTGACGGATGCAGTCGAAGCCGTTCATGCCGGGCAGCATCAGGTCGACAAGCACGTAGTCGGCCGGGCTCTCCCGCTGCCGGCGCAGCCCCTCCTCCGCGGTCGCCGCACCGTCGGCGGCGTAACCCTCCTCCTCCAGGGCGAGCTGCAGCGCGAGCCGGATGCGGTCGTCATCCTCGATCACCAGTACGGCCGTCATATGGGCATCATGACGGCCCGAGCACCGGTCGCCCAATCGCGTCGGCCGTTCACGCTTTTTGTCACCGAACCGTCATCCAACCGTCCGGTGACCTCCACGGTCGCCGCACAGAGTGGGGACCGCCCCGGAACCCGTCACGGAAGCGACCCGATGACCAGCGCCCTGCCGTCCTCCCCGCCGGACTCCACGGTCCCGCACGTACGGGTGGAGATCACCGATGAGCTGGACCTCGACGGGCTGCCCGAGGTCGCGCACGTGCTCGACGAGATCCTCGCGCTGCAGCCCCGCGAGGTGACGATCGACCTCGCCGGGTGCCGTCACGTGGATGCCGCCGCGATCGCGCTGCTGCTCGACGTGCACCGCCGACTCCGGCGGCGGGACGGGACTCTCGTCCTGAGCAACCCGCACCCCCGGATCCGGCGCATCCTCGCCACCGCCGGGGTCAGCGCGATCGTGCCCGTCGTCGATTCGCCCCGACCGGCCGCACGCGGCCGGGCCCGGGTCGCGTCCGCCCCGCGCTGAGGAGGTGTGGTGACCGTCAGCACGCTCGTCGGAGCGCTCGTCGTCGGGCTCGCGATCGGCGCGGTGGGTCGGCTGGTGATCCCGGGCCGCAAGGCGGCCCCGGTCTGGCTGACCCTCGCGCTCGGGGTGGCCGCCGCCCTGCTCGGCGCGATCGTGACCGGGCTGGTGGATCGCCGTCCGACGGCCTCGCCGCTGCTGCCCCTGCTGGTGCAGTCCGCGTTCGCCGCCGTGGCGGTCGTCCTGGCAGTGCTCGCCGCCGGCCGGCCGTCGGCGCACCCGCAGACGCCCCCGGACCCGGGCGCCCGGCGGAAGGAGGAGGTGTGACTGTCGTACCGGCGGAGCACCTGATGATGCTCATCTGTGACGGCTGCGGCGACAGCGTCACCGGCACGGGTACCACCCTCCCGGACGCCGAGGTGGTGTGGACGTTGGTCTTCGAGCACGACTGGGCCGGCTCGCCGTTCGCCTCCGGGCCGCACCACTGCCCCCGGTGCAGCGTCCGCGCGGCGGTCGCCGACGACGGCCTGGGGATGGACGACCTGGAGCAGGTCGGCGGCCCGAGCGCCGCCCCGCAGGACACCTCCACCGAGGCGGTACGCCGGGCGCTGGCCGACCGGCGCGTCCGGGACGACCGGGTGCTGGTCGACCTCGCCGGGCTGGAGGTGATCGACTCGGCCGGCCTCGGTCTGCTGGTTCGCGCGCACCAGGAGGCGCGGCGCGACGGCCGGCAGCTCTGCCTGGTGGCGCCGTCGCGGTTCGTGCTCACCGTGCTGCACACCATGCGGCTCGACGGCGTCTTCAGCGTCGTCGAGGGCCGCACTCCGACGTCGGGCGCCGCGCCCGGCGGGTGGTCGTGATCGAAGGAGAAGGAGCCTCCGCAGTGATGATGCCCTGGCCGTACCCCGAGTTCCCGTACACCGGCGGGCCGGCGCCCGACGACGCGGACGTGCAGCTCTCCTCGCTGGTCGCCCAGCGGCTGAGCGCCGACTGGACCACCCGGCGGCAGCAGATCACCGTGACGGTGCAGAACCGGGTGGTGATCCTCGCCGGGCTGGTCGCCGATCCGGAGACCCGCCGGGTCGCCGCCGAGCTGGCCTGGGACGTGCCGGGCGTGTTCGACGTGTGCAACGCGCTGCGGCTCTACGGCGGTCGCCGCAGCCGGCGCTGACCCGGCCGGCGGCGGTTGCACGCATCGGCATCCACCTCTACCCTCTGCGTGGGAGCGCTCCACAGGGCACCACGTCGGGCTTTCCGGGCAGGTCTACGACGGGCACCGTCCGATCCTCACCCACCAGATGGGACCTTCCCGCATGTTCTCGATCCCCCGGCCGTCCCGGCGGCACCTTCTCGTCGGCGGCGCCGTCGGCGCGCTCGCTCTGGCGACCACGGCCGTCCTGCCGTCGACGAACGCGATGGCGGCGACCGGCTGCGCCGTCACCTACACCACCAACTCCTGGCCGGGTGGCTTCACCGCCAACCTGACCGTCACCAACCTCGGCGACCCGGTGAGCAACTGGACGCTGGGCTTCACCTTCCCCGACGGGGGCCAGCGGCTGGTCCAGGGCTGGTCGGCCACCTGGCAGCAGAGCGGCTCCGCCGTCACCGGGCGCAGCCTGGACTACAACGGCTCGCTCGGCACCGGGGCCAGCACCACCGTCGGTTTCAACGGGTCGTGGACCGGGTCGAACCCGAACCCGACCTCGTTCACGCTGAACGGCACGGTCTGCACCGGCGGCACCGGCACGCCGCCCACCACACCGCCGCCCACCACTCCCCCGCCGACGACCCCGCCGCCTCCGACCGGCACGACGCCGGTGGCGATCAACGGGCAGTTGCGGGTCTGCGGGCTCAACCTCTGCAACCAGTACGGCCGGCCGATCCAACTGCGGGGCATGAGCACCCACGGGTTGCAGTGGTTCGCCAACTGCTACACCGACACCTCGCTCAGCGCGCTGGCCGACGACTGGCAGGCCGACCTGCTGCGCATCTCGATGTACGTGCAGGAGAAGGGCTACGAGACCAACCCGACCGCGTTCACCAACCAGGTGAACACGCTCGTCGACAAGGCCGAGGCCCGGGGCATGTACGCTCTGATCGACTTCCACACCCTGACCCCCGGCGACCCGATGTACAACCTGGACCGGGCCAAGACGTTCTTCGCCAACGTGTCGGCGCGCAACGCGGCCAAGAAGAACGTGATCTACGAGATCACCAACGAGCCCAACGGGGTGAGCTGGTCGACCATCCGCAGCTACGCCGAGCAGGTCATCCCGGTGATCCGGGCCAACGACCCGGACGCCGTGGTCATCGTCGGCACCCGGGGCTGGTCCTCACTGGGCGTGTCCGAGGGCGGCAACTCCGACGAGATCGTCAACAACCCGGTCCGGGCGGAGAACATCATGTACACGTTCCACTTCTACGCCGCGTCACACAAGGACAACTACCGCAACGAGGTGCAGCGGGCCGCGTCCCGGCTCCCGCTGTTCGTCACCGAGTTCGGCACGGTGACCTACACCGGTGACGGCGCGGTCGACACCGCCAGCAGCAACGCCTGGCTCGACCTGCTCGACCGGTTGAAGATCAGCTACGCCAACTGGACCTTCTCCGACGCGGCCGAGGGCAGCGCGGCGCTGCGGCCGGGCACCTGCGCGGCGGGCACCTTCACCGGTCCCTCGGTGCTCACCGAGTCCGGCGCCTACATGCGCAACCGGATCCGCACCCCGGACAACTTCCCCACCTCCTGACCGGCTGCCGCCCGAGTGTAGGGAGGGGCCCCTCCCTACACTCGGGTCGTGATCGCCACGGTGCTGCTCGTCTTCGGTCGCGGAGTCGTGGCCGACGGCGGCGGCGGTTACCGGCTCACCGGTGAGAGCGTCGCCCGCGCCCGGGCCGCAGTGACGTACGTCCGGGCGCACGCGGCCGAGTTCCGGGCCGCGACCGGCGCGCGCGTGGTGTTCACTGGCGGCTGGCCGCACGGGCCGGCCGGGGCGCCCGACCCGCCGGCCGCGTACCGCGAGGGTGAGCTGATGCGGGCCCTCGCCCGCGAGGCGGGCCTCGACGGGTACGCCCGGCTGGACGCGGAGACCCGCTCCCGCACCACGTTGCAGAACCTCGCGCTGACCGTCCAGGACGGACTGCTCGGCCCGGCCCGGTTCACGCCCGCGCACCCGCTCGGGTTGGTCTCCCACCCGTGGCACCTGCCCCGGGTTCGGCTGCTCGCCGGGCGTGTCCTCGGGCTGCGCGGCGCCGAACTGCTGGACGTGCCGGTGACCGGGCCGGAGCCGGTGCCGGCCCGGCGGGAGCGGGCGGCCCGGGTCGCCAGCCGGCTCGGCTATCTCGGCCTGCGTACCCCGGAGGCGCTGTTGCGGCGCGAACGCGGGCTGACCCGCGCGGCGCACCGGGTCGAGGGGCTCCTCGGCCGAGGGTTCGCCACCCGACGCCCGGGGTAGAACGCCCGTCGATCGACCTGGCGGGCCGTGCCGCCGGGCGGGCGAACCTCGGGAGGTTCCATGATCGTGCTGGTGCCGGTGTACCGGCCGGGTGACCGGCTGCCGCCGCTCGTCACCGACCTGACCGCCGCGGTGCCCGGGGCGTGCGTGCTGGTCGTGGACGACGGCAGCGGCCCGTCCGCCGCGGCGGTGCTCGGCGCGGCCCGCGCCCGCGGCGCCACCGTGCTGCGCCGCCGGGTCAACCGGGGCAAGGGCGTGGTGCTGCGCACCGGCTTCCGGTACGCCACGACGCACGCTCCGGGCGACGGCGTGGTGTGCGTGGACGCCGACGGCCAGCACGAGGTGTCCGACGTGGTCCGGGTGATCGACCGGCTGCGGGACACCGGCGCGCAGACGCTCGGCGTACGCCGGTTCGGCGGCGAGGTGCCGGCGCGCAGCCGGTTCGGCAACGCCGCCACCCGGGCGGCGTTCCGGCTGGCCACCGGCCGCGAGGTGCGGGACACCCAGACCGGCCTGCGCGCCTACCCGGCGGGCCTGCTGCGCTGGCTCACCACGATCCCCGGCGACCGGTTCGAGTACGAGATGAACGTGCTGCTGGAGTCGGCGCGGGCCGGGCTGCCGATCGAGCAGGTCGACATCGCCACGCACTACCACGGTGACAACTCCGGGTCGCACTTCTCGGCGCTCGCCGACTCGGTGCGGATCTACCGGCCGCTGGTCGGCTACGCCGCCGCCCGGGTGTTTCTCCCCGGGCGGCGACGGGCCGGGTCAGGGATAGCTGACCACGTTGACCGGGACCGTCGCGGTGCCCTGGGCGGTGGCGCCGGTGTCGTTGATGACGTGGGTGATCGAGCCGTTGCCGCCGAGTGAGACGGTGAGCAGGTCGTGGAACCGCACGCCGGCCCGGGTGGGCGCCTCGAACGAGTGGTAGGCGGCGATGGTCGGGTCGACGTTGAAGTAGCAGTAGCTGCCCATCCCCCACCCTTCGAACGAGGTGACGGTGTCGGCGACCTTGAACGCCGCGTAGCCGACCCGTGAGCCGTTCGTCCAGGCCGCCGCGTTCGGCGGGTCGTACGGCAGCTCGTTCTGGAAGAAGATGGTCCGCCCGTTCTCGCCGTTCCAGATCACCTCGTGCTTCTGGTAGTGCTCGACGAAGAGCCCGAGCGCGGTGACGTTGTCGCCGTTGACGATCAGGCCGGTGTCGGCGGTGTTCACGGTCCAGCCGATGCCGGTGCCGTGGTCGCCCCGCCAGGCCCAGATGTGGTCGATCAGCGCGTCGTCGGTGTTGACGACCAGGCTGGTGGTGGCCTTGCCGGCGTGCGCGCCGCCGATGCGGAAGAACACGTCCTGCACCGAGGTGGGGTCGGCGGTGTGGCGTGCGCTCGACCCGGCCGGGCCGACCTGGAGCAGCACCGGCGAGTTCACCGCGCCGGCGTCGAACAGCAGCCCGGCGAGGCGGACCCCGTCGACGTCGGCGACCGTCATCGGCACCACGCCGTTCTGCGGCACCAGCGTCGGGTAGCCGATGCCGAGGACCACGGTGCCGGGCCGGTTGACCGCGATGGTCCGGTCGACGGCGTAGACGCCGGGGGTGAAGAGCAGGTTCAGCCCCTGGGCCAACGCGCTGTTGATGGTGGCGGCCGAGTCGCCGGGCTTCGCCACGTAGAACTGGCTCAGCGGGATCGACGTGCCCGGGGTGGACCCGCCGAGCCAGGACGCGCCGCTGGCGTTGGTCCGGGTGGACGGGACGAACACCTGGTAGGCGCCGGCGCCGTCGACGTACAGGTAGGGCACGTCGCGGCTGACCGGGGTCTGCGCCAGCGTGGTGTACGGCGGGTTCGGGAAGCTGGTGGCGGGTGCGCCGACCACGCCGGAGTTGGTCACGTTCCACACCGCGTTCAGATAGCCACCCACGTTGCTGTCCCGGGTGTACCACTGCTGCTGCGAGTAGGGTTGGACGACGCCGGTCACCCGACTGTCGGCGATGTAGCCGCCGCTGGCCCAGCCGTAGCCGTTGGGGGCCAGGTTGAGGTCGCCCTGGATGTCCATCCGGCGGAACGGCGCGGCCTGTGACACCGCCCAGCGGGTGAACCCGGCGGACGGGTAGACCCGCATGTTCGACGCCGAGCGCCAGAAGTTCTGGGTGGCGTTGCCGCCGAACCAGCCGGCGTCGACCGTGACGTCGCCGTGGATGCGCACGTCGCCGGGGTTGCGGCCGAGCCCCATGATCGAGGTGTAGAAGCCGATCTGCGCGTTGATGCCGGAGTAGTCGCCCGGCTTGAACATCAGCGCGTACCGCTGGGTGCCGAACTGGTTGGACTCCTGGGTGCGGAAGACGGCATCCAGTTGGGACTGGATGCTGGCGGCGGACATCGACGGGTCGAACGTGATGACGTTGGGTCCGAGCGGCCCGCCGCCCGGCACGGTGCCGCCGCCGGTGGTGTTGACGGTGACCTCCCACAGCGAGTAGCCGTAGCCGGTGCCCCGCGCGGTGCCGTACACCCGCAGGTAGCGGCCGGTGCCGTTGACCGTCACCGGGTCGGTGCCGCCGTCGCCGGTGGTGGTGCCGAACACGGTGGTCCAGGTGGTGCCGTCGGTGGAGGTCTGGATCTGGTACGACCGCGCATAGGCGGCCTCCCAGCTCAGCACCACCCGGCAGACGGTGCGGACGCTGCCCAGGTCGATCCGGAGCCACTGCGGGTCGGCGGCGGCGCTGGCCCAGCGGGTGCCCGGGTTGCCGTCGACCGCGGCGGACGCGGGGGTGCCGGCGTTCTCGGTCGACGAGGCGGTGGCCGGGCGGCCCTGTGCGGCGTTGGTGGCGGTGTCGCAGCCGCCGCCGGTGCCGGTGCTGCCGTAGACCTGGAACTCCCAGAGCGAGTAGCCGTAGCCGGTGGCCCGCGCGGTGCCGTACATCCGCACGTAGCGGCCGGTGCCGTTGACCGTCAGGTCGTCGGTGCCGCCGTCACCGTTCGTGGTGCTGAACACGGTGGTCCAGGTGGTGCCGTCGGTCGAGGTCTGCACCTGGTACGCCCGCGCGTACGCGCCCTCCCAGGTCAGGCTGACCCGGGACACGGTGGCGGTGGCGCCGAGGTCTACCTGGATCCACTGGGGGTCGGCGAACGCGCTCGACCAGCGGGTGCCGGCGTTGCCGTCGGTGGCGTTGGACGCCGGGGTGCCGGCGTTCTCGGTGGAGGAGGCGGTGGTGGGTCGGCCCTGGGACAGCAGCGGGTCGGCGGCGCGGGCCGGGCCGGGCGGCGCGACCAGCGCCACGGCGGCCAGCAGGGCGGTCAGCGCGGCGAGCAGCGGCCGGGCCGGTCGGCGGCGTACGGACGGTACGGATGACATGGGCATCTCCGGGACGGGTGGAGTGCGGGTCGGGGACTTCCGGGCGTGTTGCGGTGCCTGCCCGTGCGCTGGACCCTCCCCGGGCGCAGTGGCGCATGTCAATTCCCGAAGGTCGACTCGGCGGCTTTTTTCGCACCTTGTGAAAAGTCCGGAACTAACGTGTCGCACGTGGACGGAAGACCGTGCTCAGTCCGGCAGCACCTCCGGTCGCCCGGCCGCGTCCCCCACCTCGTCGGTGGCCTGTGCCAGGCTGTTCCGCGTGGCACATCGACCCCCGATCCTGCTGATCGACTCTCCCAGCCTCTACTTCCGCGCCTACTTCGGCATCCCCGAGTCGGCCGCGAGGACCGACGACGGCCAGCCGGTCAACGCGGTGCGCGGCTTCCTCGACATGCTCGCCCAGTTGGTGCGCACCCGCCGGCCGGACCGAATGATCTGCGCGCTGGACCACGACTGGCGGCCGGCGTGGCGGGTGGAGCTGCTGCCGTCGTACAAGGCGCACCGGGTCGCGCCCGAGGGCGGCGAGGTCGTGCCGGACACGCTCTCCCCGCAGGTGCCGATGATCCTGGCGGTCCTCGACGCGCTCGGCGTTCCGGCGGTCGGCGCCACCGGCTACGAGGCCGACGACGTGCTGGGCACGCTGTCGGTGACCCAGCCCGGCCCGGTCGAGGTGGTCTCCGGCGACCGCGACCTGTTCCAACTCGTCGACGACGCCCACCCGACCCGCCTGCTCTACGTCGGTCGGGGCGTGGCCAAGCTGGACGACTGCGACGACGCCGCGGTCCGCGCCCGCTACGGCGTGCCCGCCGACCGGTACGCCGACTTCGCCGCGCTGCGCGGCGACCCGAGCGACGGCCTGCCCGGCGTGCCCGGGGTGGGCGAGAAGACCGCCGCCCGGCTGATCGACCGCTACGGCGGGCTCGACGGCATCCTGGCCGCGCTCGACGACCCCGGGTCCGGCTTCGCCCCGGGGCTGCGCGGCAAGCTCGACGGCGCCCGCGACTACCTGGCCGTGGCCCCGAAGGTGGTCCGGGTCGCCACCGACGTCCCGCTGCCCGATCTGGACCCGGCGCTGCCGACGTCCCCCGCCGACCCGGACCGGCTGCTGGAGCTGGCGCAACGCTGGAACCTGGCCGGCTCCTGCCGCCGCCTGGTCGACGCCCTGGCCACCCCCCGCACCTGAGCGTCGCGCGCCCACCCCGGCAGGGTCGGCCCGCGGACGGCGATGTCGCGGCCGGGGTCAGCCTCGCGGGTCGGTCTTGCGGCGGGACGGGAACTGGGCGCCGGGCTGTGCCAGGGTCGAGCGGGCCCGCAGGCCCACCGGGTCCGGGGCCGGCTGCTCCGGCACCGCGCGGGTGGCCCGCAGCCCCACCGGGTCCGGCAGGTCCGCCTCGGCCACCGGCGTCGCGCCGTCGAGCCGGGCGGCCACGTACGCGGCCCCGGCCCGGTCGTCGTCGGACGGCGCGGCGAGCAGCGCGTAGACCAGCCCGACCACGCCGAAGACCACGGCCAGCACGATCGGCACCAGCAGCCCGCTCACCTCGGTGCCGCTGGTCCCGCCACGGGTCGGGTGCAGGTGCACCGACAACGCGCTCATGCCGGTGAAGTGCATGCCGTTCACCGCGATGCCCATCACCAGCGCGGAGGCGACGATGGCGACGCCACGGCGGACGGTCATCGCCAGCCACAGCGCCACCGTGGCGGCCACCAGCGCGATGACGACGGAGAGCGCCACCCGCAGCCGGTCGTAGCCGAGCGTGCCGTCCAGCCGCATCGCCGCCATGCCGGTGTAGTGCATGGCAGCCACCCCGGCGCCGGTGAAGAGACCGCCGGCGAGCAGCCGGGGCGCGGTGAGCCGGCCGGTGCCCACCACGGCCAGGCCGATGCCGACCGCGCCCACCGCGATCACCGTGCTGGCCGCGGTCAGCGGCACGTCGTACCGGATGCGGGTGCCGCTGACGGCGAAGCCGAGCATGGCCATGAAGTGCATCGCCCAGATGGCGGTGCCGCCCAGCGCCCACGCCGCGAGCAGTCCCCACCACACGCGCTGGCCGGCGCCGGTGGCGGTCCGGATGCGCCCGGCGCAGACCAGGCCGAGCGCCGAGCCGAGCACGGACAGCGCGTAGCTGAGCGCGGGTGTGATCCACCCGTACTCGAAGTGATTGATCTCGCCCACGGTGACCTTCCCCCGATCGCTACCGGCGCGTGACCGTCGCGCCCCGGCAATGATCCGGCAGCCCCTGACCAGGCATGACACCACCCCCCGGAGGTTTCGGGGGGTGGTGACGCGATGACGCAGTGCTGCGTCGGTTTTCCGATCGGATGACCGAAAGTGATCGTCAGGCGGAGGCGTGGTAGGCCAGTACGCCCCGGTTGACGGCCGAGATCGCCTGCCGCGCGGTGGCCCGAAGCTCGGTCGAGGCGCCGCCCGAGTCGGCGATCTGACCCAGCAGGTCGACCACCTGCCGCGCCCACCGGACGAAGTCGCCGGCCGGCATCTCGCCGTCGATCTGGTGCCCGCTGGCGAGCACCTTGGCCAGCGCCTCACCGCGGGCCCAACGGTAGATCGGCCAGGCGAAGCCGAGATCCGGCTCGCGGGTGACCGTCAGCCCGCGCGCCGCCTCGTCCGCCTCGATGTCGCTCCACAGCTTGAGCGTCTCGTCGACCGCGTCGCCGACCGCGCCCCGGGGCAGCGACGCCCGCTCGTCGAGGTCGCGTCGGGCCTCGAAGACCACCACCGACACGGCGGCGGCCAGCTCGGCCGGCGAGAGCCCGTCCCACACCCGGCGGCGCAGGCACTCGGCCACCAGCAGGTCGGCCTCGGTCCAGATCCGCGACAGCATCCGGCCCGCGTCGGTGACCTCGCCGTCGGCGGCCAGGTAGCCGCGCGCGGTCAGCAGCGCGACGATCCGGTCGAACGTCCGGGCCAGCGAGCCCGTCCGCCCGCTCACCCGCTGGCGCAGCTCCTCGGTGTCGCGCTCCAGCCGCCGGCGACGTTCCGCCCACCGGGCGTGCTCCTCCCGGTCCGGGCAGGCGTGGCAGGGGTGCCCGCGCAGCTCGACGCGGAGCTGGCTGAGGCGGTGGTCCTCCCCCACCGCCTGGCGGGAGCGCCCGCCGCGCCGGCCGCCGTGCCGGTCCAGCCCGGTGCCGCTGACCGCGGCGGCCAGGTCACGCCGGGCCGCCGGCGACCGGTGGTTGAAGTGCTTCGGCACCCGGATCCGGGTGAGCACCTCGGCCGGGGTGGTGAAGTCGCCCGGGCTGACCCGGCCGGCCCACCGGTCCTGGGTGAGCACCAGCGGGCGGGGCTCGCCGAAACCGCCGGTGGCCGGGTCGAGCACGACGGCCAGGCCGGCCCGCCGCCCCGACGGCACCCGGATCACGTCGCCGACGCGCAACCGCTCCAGCGAGGCCACCGCCGCCGCCTTGCGCTGGGTCTGCCCCTGCCGGGCGATGGCCCGCTCGCGGTCGGCGATCGCCACCCGCAACGCGAAGTACTCGTCGAAGTCGCCCTGGTGGCAGGCCGCCTCCGCGCCGTACGCGTCGATCGTCTCGGTGTTGCGCTGCACCTGCCGGGCCAGCCCGACCACCGACCGGTCGGCCTGGAACTGCGCGAAGGAGGACTCCAGCAACGCCCGGGCCGGCTCCGCGCCGACGCTGCCGACCAGGTTGACGGCCATGTTGTAGGACGGCCGGAAGCTCGACCGCAGCGGATAGGTGCGGGTGGAGGCGAGGCCGGCCACGTGCCGGGGGTCGGTCTCCGGTGACCAGACCACCACCGCGTGGCCCTCGACGTCGATGCCCCGCCGGCCGGCGCGGCCGGTGAGCTGGGTGTATTCGCCCGGGGTGAGGTCGACGTGGGCCTCGCCGTTGAACTTCACGAGGCGTTCCAGCACCACGCAGCGGGCCGGCATGTTGATGCCCAGCGCGAGGGTCTCGGTGGCGAAGACCGCCTTGACCAGGCCGCGGACGAACAGCTCCTCGACGACCTCCTTGAACGCGGGGAGCATGCCGGCGTGGTGGGCGGCCAACCCGCGCTCCAACCCGTCGAGCCACTCCCAGTAGCCCAGCACGGTCAGGTCCTCGCCGGGGATCGCGGTGATCCTCGACTCGACCACCTGGCGGATCTCGGCGCGTTCCTCCGGCGAGGTCAGCCGCAGCCCGGCGGCGAGGCACTGCTGGACGGCGGCCTGGCAGCCGGCGCGGCTGAAGATGAACAGGATCGCCGGGAGCAGCCCCTCCCGGTCGAGCCGGTCGACGATGTCGGGCCGCATCGGGCCGCGCCACCGGGGGCCGCGCCGCCCGCCGCCCGGGCCCGCGCCGCGCCCCTCGCCCAACTCCAGCCGGCGCACCGTGTCGCGGGTGTAACGGAGCAACTCCGGGTGCACGTCGTGCTTGCGGGCCGCGTCGGCGTCGTGGAACAGGTCGAACATCCGCTTGCCGACCAGCATGTGCTGCCAGAGCGGCACCGGCCGGTGCTCGGAGACCACCACCGTCGTCTCCCCGCGCACGGTGACCAGCCAGTCGGCGAACTCCTCGGCGTTGGACACGGTCGCCGACAACGACACCAGCGTGACCGACTCCGGCAGGTGGATGATCACCTCCTCCCAGACCCCGCCGCGGAACCGGTCGGCCAGGTAGTGCACCTCGTCCATCACCACGTAGGCCAGGCCCTGGAGGGTGGCCGAGCCGGCGTAGAGCATGTTGCGCAGCACCTCGGTGGTCATCACCACCACCGGCGCGTCGCCGTTGATCGCGTTGTCGCCGGTGAGCAGGCCGACCTGCTCGGCGCCGTAGCGGTCGACCAGATCGTGGTATTTCTGGTTGGACAGCGCCTTGATCGGCGTGGTGTAGAAGCACTTGCGCCGGGCGGCCGGCCCGTCGTCGCCGGCCGGCGGCGCGGGCGCGCCACGCAGCGCCAGGTGCACCGCGAACTCGCCCACCACGGTCTTGCCGGCGCCGGTGGGCGCGCAGACCAGCACCCCGCTGCCCCGTTCCAGGGCCTCGCACGCCTCGCGCTGGAAGTCGTCCAGGTCGAACCCGAGATCGCGGGAGAATTCGTCCAGGGCCGGGAAGGCGGAGGCCTGCGCGGCCCGGCGGCGCGCCGCGGCGTACCGCTCGGCGGGGCTCGACATGTATCCAAGATTAATCGGTGCCGCCGACGGCCACCGGTCAAGGCCGTCCGGCGGGGCGGTCGGAGCGGGTCGGTAGGGTGCACGACGTGCCGGACCGTACCGAACTGCCCCACGCCGACGACGCCGTCCGTCCGAGCCCGTCCCGCCGGCCGGTGGAGGCGGTGCTCTTCGACTTCCACGGCACCCTCGCCCAGGTGGAGGAGCCGCTGGCCTGGGTGCTCGCCGCGGCGGCCACCTGCGGGGTCGAGCTGGACCGGATCCGGGCCACGTCGCTCGCCGACCGCCTGCTCACCGCCGGCCGGGCGGGCGGTCCGCTGCCGGCGCGGGTGCCGCCGCGGCTGGCCGAGCTGTGGGCCGACCGGGACCTCTACCCGCACGCCCACCGGGGGGCCTACACCGGGCTGGCCGAGACCGTCGACACCGGCATCGACGGCTTCGCCGACGCGCTCTACGAGCGGGTGCTGGTCCCCGAGGGCTGGCTGCCGTACCCGGACACCGCCCCGGTGCTGCGCGCGCTCGCCGCCGCCGGGGTGAAGGTGGCGGTGGTCAGCAACATCGGGTTCGACCTGCGGCCCCTCTTCGCCGCCTGGGACCTCGACGGCCTGGTCGACGCGTACGCGCTGTCGTACGAGGTGGGGCGCTGCAAGCCGGACCCGGGCATCTTCCTGCGCGCCTGCGGGATGCTCGGCGTCGACCCGGAGCACGCCCTGATGGTCGGCGACACCCCGGCCGACGCCGGTGCGGTGGCGGCCGGCTGCGGGGCGCTGGTGCTGCCCGCCGCCGACGCCGGCCGGTCGAACGGGCTGGGCGCGGTGCTCGACCTGGCCGGGGTCGGGTGAGCGACGGGGCACCTGGGCGGGCGCGCCCCCGGGGGCCGGGCCGGCTCGGCGGGGTCGCGTTGGTGCTCGGCGGAGCGCTGTCGGTGCAGTTCGGTTCCGCGCTGGCCGCGCTGCTGTTCCCGCGCACCGGGGTGGCCGGGGCGGTCACCCTGCGGCTGGCGCTCGGCGCGCTGCTGATGCTCGCGGTGTGCCGGCCCCGGCTGCGCGGGCACGGGCGGGGCGACTGGGTGGCCGTGGTCGCGTTCGGGCTGGCCCTGGCCGGCATGAACTCCGTCTTCTACCAGGCGATCGAACGGATTCCGCTGGGTCCGGCGGTCACCCTGGAGGTGCTCGGCCCGCTGGCCCTGTCGGTGCTCGGCGCCCGCCGGGCGGCGGCCTGGTGCTGGGCCGGGCTGGCCCTGGCCGGGGTGGCCCTGCTCGGCCGGGGCGGGTTCGACCGGCTCGACCCGCTCGGCGCCGCGCTGGCGCTGGCCGCGGGCACCATGTGGGCGGCGTACATCGTCTGCTCGGCCCGGGTCGGCGCGCGGTTCCCCCGGGCCGACGGGCTGGCCCTGGCTCTCGGCGTGGCCGCGCTGGTCACGCTGCCGGTCGGACTGGTCGACGCGGGCGGCCGGCTGGCCGACCCGGCGGTGCTGGGGCTGGGCGCCGCGCTGGCACTGCTCGCCTCGGCGCTGCCCTACAGCCTGGAGCTGGCGGCCCTGCGGCGACTGCCCACCGCGACGTTCGCCGTGCTGATGAGCCTGGGGCCGGCGATCGCCGCGCTGGCCGGCTGGCTGGTGCTCGGTCAGGCGCTGCGCCCGGTCGAGGCGCTCGCCATCGCGCTGGTGGTGGCCGCCAGCGTCGGCGCGGTCCGGGCCGCCGCCGCACCGCCGGTCACGCCGCCACCCGTGCTCACCGCAGCAGCCGCAGCGCCGCCGGCACGGCGGTGACGGTCACCGGCAGGTCGAACGACCGTTCCCCGTCGACGTAGGTGGTGATGCCCTCGGCGGCCAGCTCCACGGTCCGCGCCCGGTAGGCGCGCACCAGCGGGTGCGTCACGTGGGTGCCCCGGTAGATCCGCGGCTTGACCCGCATCAGCGTGCGCCGGTCGAACCGGCCGCCCACCACCACGTCCAGCAGCCCGTCGGTCGGGTCCGCGTCCGGGCAGATCCGCATGCCCCCGCCGTAGCTGGCCGCGTTGCCGACCGCGACCAGCACCGCGTCGACCTCGTGCCGGACCCCGTCGATGGTCAGCCGGTAGCGACGCGGCCGCAGCCGGGCCAGCTCCACCAGGATCGCCAGGTCGTACCGGCGGGGACCGCGCGGCCAGCGCATCCGGTTGGCCCGCTCGTTGACGATCGCGTCGAAGCCGGCCGCGAGGACCGCCCCGTACCAACGGTCGTCGCCGCCGGGCGCGGACAGTCGGGCCAGGTCGACCGGGCGGCTGCGGCCGGCGACCAGCGCGTCGGTGATCACTTCGACGGCCGCGCGGGGTTCGGGCGGAAACCCGGTCTCCACCGCGAAGTCGTTGCCGGTGCCCGCCGGCACCGGCCCGAACGGCACGGCCGTGCCGGCCACCGCCTGCATGGCCCGGTGCACCGTGCCGTCGCCGCCGACCGCGATCAGCGCCCCGGCGCCGCCGGCCACCGCGGCATGGCACGCCGCCTCCGCCTCGATCGGGGTACGCGCGCGCAGCAGCTCGACCGGTCGGCCGGCCCGGCCGAGGCGGGTCAGGATCTCCGGCAGCAGCCCCCGGTGCCGCCCCCGCCCGGCGGTCGGGTTCGCGAGCACGGCGACGGGGCCGGGCGGGGCATGATCGTGCGCGGTCACGGCGAGCACCGTACGGCACGGACCGCGCCACCCACCAGGGGCGACAACTGCTCGGCAAGGCCGTCGGGGCCGTACGTCAGGGCAGGTCGATCGGGCGCACCTGCCGGCCGTACCAGCAGTGCCGCACGTCGACCTCGACGGCGGAGCCCAGTGCGGTCGTCAGCTTTGCGCCGTCGGCCTTCAGCGCCGCCTTCCGGTCGATCGTGGCGCCCGGCACCACGTGGTAGAGCAACACGTCCTCCACGGTGTCCACGCCGAGGCCGGCGACCGCGTCGAAGGCGGCCCGCTCGCCCGGCAGCTTCCGGGCGTGGGTGAGGTCGCGGACCAGCTCCCGGAACGCGTAGTCGTTCGGCACGAACGCGGTAAGCGCCACCGTGCCGTCGGTGAGCACCTTCACCGGCGACCGTCCCCGGTGGATGCACCCGCCGCGACCGTCGCCGTCAGCGCACCACCAGCCGCTTGCTGACCGCCGCGACCCCGTCGCCCTTGACCTTGAGCGTCCAGTTGCCGGCGGCGCCCAGCGCCACCACCGTCTCGGCGGTGCCGTTCGGCTCCGCCTTCAGCTCGGCGATCCGCTTGCCGTCGGGGTTGAGCACGTAGAGCGTCCGGGCGCCGGCGGTCTTGTTGGTCACCTTCAGCGAGAACTTCTCGCCCGGTTCGGCGATCAACCCGTCCGCGCCGGTGAGCGTGTTCCCGGTCAGCTCAATGGCGACCGCCCGGTCGTACGCCGTCTCGGCCGCGGCGCTGGCCACGTTGCCGTCGTCGGAGACGGTGATCCGGGTCCGCACCCCGTCGCCCTGCCGGCCGGGCTTGCAGGCCACCTCGTAGGAGCCGGTGGCCAGCGTGGCGCGCAGGTCACCGGTGCGCCCCGGCGGCACGTCGGCCACCTCGCCGACCACCTTGGTGAAGCCGCCGCCCTCCCGGCCGTAGACGTAGACCCCGGTGGCCTGCTGCCCCCGGTTGGTCACGGTGAAGGTGACCGTGCCGGGGGTGAACAGCGTGGTGGTGACCTCGCAGCTGGTGTCGGTGGCGGTCACCGGGACCTGCTCGCCCTTCGGCGCGGGCTCGTCCTCACCGCAGGCGGTGAGCGCGGCGGCGGTGCAGAGGACGGTCAGGACGGCGGCGGTACGGCTTTTCATCGGGCGCTCCGGAGCGGAGGTCAGCGCGCTGACCGGGACGGGTGGGACTCGGCAGAGTCAGCAGAGTCTAAGCGGGCCGGCTGCCTCGGCAAGGCCCGAGGGCGGCTCGAATGTCCGGCTCCGGTGCGGCGAGGATGACGACATGCGCATCGTCTCCCTCCTGCCCTCCGCCACCGAGATCACCTACGCCCTGGGCCTCGGCGACCACCTGGTCGGGGTGACGTTCGAGTGCGAGGTGCCGGCGGAGCACCGGGCCGGCGTCACCGTGGTGGTGGGCGGCCGGGACACCAGCGGGATGAGCCCCGGCGACATCGACGCCTACGTCCGGCAGCGGCTGGCGGACGGGGCGGACCTCTACACGCTGCACGCCGGCGCGCTGGCCGGGCTGGACCCGGACCTGATCCTCACCCAGGACCTGTGCCGGGTGTGCGCGCTGCCGTCCGGCCGGGTGGCCGACGCCGTCGAGCATCTCGGCGCGCGGGCGGAGGTGCTGTCGCTCGACCCCTACACCCTCGACGACGTGCTGGGCACGATTGGCGCGGTGGGCGCGGCGGCCCGGGTGCCGGACCGCGCCGAGGCCCTCGTGGACAGCCTGCGGGCCCGGCTGGCGGCGATCGGCGCGTCGGTGGCCGGCCGGCCCCGGCGGCGGGTCGCGGTCGTCGAGTGGGTGGATCCGCCGTTCGGCGCCGGGCACTGGATCCCGGATGTCGTCGAGGTCGCCGGCGGCACGCCGGTGGCCACCCACCCCGGCGCCCGGTCCACGCCGACGACCTGGGCGGACCTGCGCACCGCCGACCCGGAGGTGGTGCTCGTCGCGCCGTGCGGCTTCGGTCTGGACGGCGCCGCCGCCCAGGCGAGCGCGGTGGCCGGTCATTTCCCGGGCGCGCAGGTGTGGGCGCTGGACGCCGACGCGCTGATCGTGCGCGCCGGCCCGCGCCTGGTCGACGGCGCCGAGGCGATCGCCGCCATCCTCCACCCCGACGCCGTCCCGCCCCTCTCCCCCACCGCCGCCCGCCGCGTGTCCTGAATCCGCCGCAGGGGGCAGGTGGATGTCAGGACTCCCACTGGTGCATCGGCCACGGGGATCGGGGGTGAGACGCGGCCGCCGTCCCCGTGGGCGGGGACGGCGGCCGGGTGGATCGGGAACGGGGCGGGTCAGGTCATGTCGTCGTAGCGGCGTTCGATCGGGGCGGGGGCGGTGATCGGGGCGGGGGCCTCGACCGGGGCGGACGCCTCGATCCGGGCGCCGGTCGGCACCGGCTCGTGCGACAGGTCAAGCGGCGACACCTCGTCGTCGGCGATGCCCGCGTAGACCTCCCGCCCACGCCCGCGCCGCTTGTCGTTGAGGAACGCCACTCCGACCGCCACGAAGTAGAGCAGGGAGAGGGAGAGCGCCAACAGGGTCATGCCGAACGGCCCGGGGTCGGGCGTGGCGATCGCCGCGAACGCGAACGAAATGAAGATCACCACCCGCCACCAGCTCAGCAGCCGGCGGGCGCTGGCCACGCCGGTGAAGTTGAGCATGAGCAGGATCAGCGGGAACTCGAACGCCACCCCGAAGAGCAGGATCATGTTCGTGATGAACGCGATGTAGGCGCTGACCTCGAACTGGTTGGACAGACCGCCCACCCCGGACTCCATCAGGAAGCCGAGGCCCTTGTCGACCACGAGGTAGGCCAACGCCGCGCCGGCCGCGAACAGCGGGGCGGCGATCGCGACGAAGACGTACGCCCACTTGCGCTCGTGGCGGTGCAGACCTGGCGCGATGAACGCCCAGAGCTGATAGAGCCAGACCGGCCCGCCGATGATCAGACCGAGCCAGAGCGCGAGTTTCAACTTCAGCACGAAGCCGGTCGTCGGCGCCAGCGCCAGCAGATCCTGACAGTTGCCCAGCGCGTCGGTGGTGTCGGGCAGCCGGCAGTAAGGACGCTTCAGCAGCAGGAAGACCGGGTCGGCCAGCCAGAAGCCGACGATCAGGCCACCGACGACCGCCAGCGACGCCCGGAACAGGCGGTTACGCAGCTCGCGGATGTGCTCGATGAGCGTCATCGAGCCGTCGGACGCGCGCGCGAACGAACTCGGCCCGCGCTTCTTCAACCCGAAGGCCACGGTGGTGGAGGCCCTCTCGAATCAGTTCTCGCGGACGCGCTGCACCGGGTCGACCGGCGGGGCGACCGGCTGCTGCGGCTGCGGAGCGTACTGCTGCTGCGGCTGCGCGAACTGCGGCTGACCCTGGACCGGCTGCTGCGGCGGGAGCGGCTGGTAGCCGGCCTGCGCGTCGGCCTTCTCGGCCAGATCGCGGTCGTCGTCGTGCAGGCTCTTGGTCTCGGCCTTGATGATCCGCAGCGAACGGCCCAGCGAGCGGGCCGCGTCGGGGAGCCGCTTCGCGCCGAAGAGCAGGATCAGCACGACCACGAGTACGGCGATGTGCCACGGCTTGAGGGCACCCATGGGAAGCTCCAGTCGCTCTGTGTCGGTGGTGGGGTCGGTCGCCGCCCATCGTACGTGCGTCGCAGCGGCTTGCCACCCCCGCCGGGCCTGCTGGTGCCGGCCCGGCCGGTGAAGTCTCGACCAACCCGAAGTGTCCCGTCAACCACCCATCGCGGCGCATTCGGGCGCAACACCGCCCGGAAGCGACGGGCGTCGATCACTCCCCGCGCTTGGCCTTGATCAACGTGACCCGCTGCTGCGCGACGGCCGCCCGCGCCTGGAGCCCCTCGGCCCGCGCCTGGAGCGCCTCGGTCGCCGAGCGCAGCGACTCCGCCTCGGCGGCCCGGCGCTGCAACGCCAGCGCCGAGCGGCGCAGCCGGGGCAGCCGCGCCACCACCGGCCGGACCGCCAGGGCCAGCACGACCAGCGCGAACAGCACGACCCCGAGCACGATCCAGATCACCACGGCGGTCAGCCTATCGGGTGACGCCGGTCGCCGCCGGACCGGCGGTGCCGGTCGGGACGGCGTACGCGTCGAGCGCGGCGACCGCCTGCGCGCGGACCTGCTCGGCCAGCTCGGCCGGGGCCACCACCGTCGCCTCCGGGCCCAACCCCAGCACGAACCGCCGGGCCCAGCCCAGGTCGGTGACCCGCAGCGACACCAGCCACTGCTCACCGTCGGCCTCGACCCGCTCGCACGGATAGTATTCGGTGATCCACCGCTCCCCCCGGCCGATCCGCAGCGTGATCAACGGCAGGTCGACCGAGGGCCGGAACACGCCGTCGGTCAGGTCGTGCGGGCGGGCCTGCGGCGGCACCACGGCCCGCTCCGGCAGCTCGGTGACCGCGTCGATCCGGTCGGCGCGGAACAGCCGGACCGCCTCCGCGCGACGGCACCACGCCTCCACGTACGCCCGGCCGCCGACCATCAGCATCCGCAGCGGGTCGATGGTGCGCTCGGTGGTCTCGTCCCGGGCCGGCGTGTAGTAGGTGATCCGCAACGCGCGGCCCCGCTCGACCGCGGCGCGCAGCTCACGCACCCGGGCGGTGTCGCCGGGCAGCCGCACCTCGACCGGCGCGCCGGCCAGGTCGCCGGCCGCGCTCTCGATCTTGGCCAGCGCCCGCTCCACCGCCTCCCGGTTGGCCACCCCGGGCGTCTCCGCGAGCATCCGCAACGCCACCACCAGGGCCAACGCCTCGTCCGGGGTGAGCCGCAACGGCCGGTCGATGCCGGCGTCGTAGGTGATCGTCACCCGGTCGCCGTCGAACGCCATGTCGATCAGGTCACCCGGGCCGTAGCCGGGCAGCCCGCACACCCAGAGCAGCTCCAGATCCTCCCGGAGCTGCCGCTCGGTCACCCCGAGGTCGTGCGCCGCCTCGGCGATCTCGATGCCGGGGCGGGCCAGCAGATAGGGCACCAGGTTGAGCAGCCGGGCCAGCCGGTCGGCCGAGGCGCGGCCGGCGCGGGCCGCCGGCCGGGTCACCGGGCACCCCCGGCGACCGCCAGCTCGTCGTGCCGGGCGGCGACCTCCTTCAACCGCTGGATGACCGCCTCCCGCACCTCCGGCGGCTCCAGCACCCGCACGTCCGGGCCGTAACCGACGATCTGGCCGGCCAGGAAGTCGGCGTCGGCGTAGGGCAGCACCAGCCGGTCGCCGTCCGGGCCGGCGTCGCTCTCCACCGCCCAGCGCCGCAACCCGGCGGCGCGCCCCGGCGCCACCAGCACGGTCGCCCGGCCGGTGCGCTCCACCGGCCCGGACCAGCGGGCCACGTGGCTGATCAGGTCCACCCCGGCGGGCGGCTCGTAGGCCCCCGGCCCACCGGTCGCCCGCACCGTGCCCACCACCCGGGAGAGCCGGAAGCAGCGGGTCGCCGCCCGGTCCAGGTCGTGGCCGACCACATACCACCGGCCGCGCCAGCAGACCACCCCCCACGGCTGCACCCGGCGGCGCGTCGGCGCGTCCCGGTCCGGCACCCGGTAGTCGAAGCTGACCTCCCGCCGGTCCCGCGCGGCGGCGGTCAGCGGCGCGAACGCCGGGTCGACCGTGACCATCGGCTCCAGCCCCAGGGTGGCCTGCGGGTCCACGTCGATGCCGGCGGCGCGCAGCTTCGCCAGCCCGGACGAGGCGGCGGCGGCCAGCCCGGCGTGCTGCCACAGCCGCGCCGCGATGCCCACCGCGGCGGCCTCGTCCGGTTCGAGGGGGATGTCGGGCAGCGCGTACTCCCGGTGGGCGATCCGGTAGCCCGGCTCGGCGTCGAAGACGCTCGCCGTCCCGGTCTCCAGCGGCACGCCCAACTCCCGCAGCTCGGCCTTGTCCCGCTCGAACTTGCGCTGGAACGCCTCGTGGTCCTTCGCGTCGTCCGGGTCGTGCTCGTATCCGGGCACGGTCGCGGCGATCTGGGCGGCGGTCAGGAAACGCCGCGTGGACAGCAGGCAGATCACCAGGTTGACCAGGCGTTCGGTACGGGTCCGGGACACGTACCGAACGCTAGCAGCCCGCACGTCCCACGCGGGCACCCGCGCGGGCGCGGCGCGGCTCCGGCTCGCCGGGCGGCCCACCGGGACCGGTCATAGGGTGAGCGGATGGCGGAAGCGGAAGGCAGGACCGAGAGCGTCGGCACCGTCGTGGTGGCCGGCGCGGCGAACCTCGCCATCGCGGTCGCGAAGCTGGTCGCGGGCCTGATCTCCGGCTCCGCGGCGATGCTCTCCGAGGCCGCCCACTCGATGGCCGACACCACCACCGAGCTGCTGCTCTACCTGGCGCTGCGCCGCGGCGCGCGGCCCGCCGACCCCCGGCACCCGTTCGGGTACGGCAAGGAGAGCTACGTCTGGGCGTTCCTCGCCGCGCTGTTCACGTTCGTGGCCGGCGCCGGCTTCGCCATCACCCACGGCGTGACCACGATTCTGGTGCACGAGCACACCGGCAACTACCTGACCGCGTACGTCGTGCTGGCGCTCTCCTTCGCCATCGAGTCGGTGTCGCTGGCCCGGGCGGTGCGGCAGGTGCGCGGCGAGTCGCGGCGCTGGGGCACCACCCCCCGCCGCTACCTGCGGCTGACCGCCGACACCACGGTCAAGGCGGTCTTCCTGGAGGACAGCGCCGCGCTGGTCGGCCTGCTGCTCGCCGCCGCCGGGCTCACCCTGTCGCACCTCACCGGCGACGAACTCTACGACGGGATCGCCTCGATCCTGATCGGCGTGCTGCTGCTGGTGGTCGCCGCGATCCTGGCCCGCAGCAACATCTCGCTACTGGTCGGCCGCGCCGTGTCGGAGCGCACGCACCGACGGATCGAGCGGGAGCTGGCGCAGTTGCCGACGGTGGACCGGATCGACACGCTGATGACCATGTTCCTCGGCCCGGAGGACATCCTGGTCGCCGCGAAGGTCGACTTCCGCGACGACGCCACCGGCGCCGAGATCGAGGCCGCCTCCGACGAGGCCGAACGGCGGCTCACCGAGCAGTTCCCGGAGATCGCGTACGTCTTCCTCGATCCGACCCGGTCCCGTGGCGCCGGCCGTCGGGCCCGCACCACCCAGGACGAGCCGGGCCGCCCGGTCGACCAGGAGGCCTGACCCGGCCGCCGGCGGCCCGCACGCCGGCCGATAGCGTGCCGGCATGGTGCGATGGCGGTCCGGCACGGTCACGACGGTACGACGGCGGTGGGCCGGCGCCGTCGAACTCGACGTCGAGTTGCCCGACGGCGCCCGGATGCGCGCCCTGGCCTACCCGGCGCTGGTCGGCGAACCCGAGCCCGGCGACCGCGTGCTGCTCAACGCCGGCGCCCTGCTGATGGGGCTCGGCACCGGCGGCTACGCGCTCGTCGTCGCGCTGCCCGACCGGCTGCCCGCCGATCCGCCGCAGGCCGTGGACAACCGCGACGCCGGGCACCTGGTCAAGGCCCGCTACACCCCGCTGCAGCCGATCCTGCTCGGCGTGGACGAGGAAGCCTCCCCGCACCACGCGCGGCTGGCCGCGGCGGATTCCGTCGACGGGATGCCGGTGGTCACCGCCGACCTGCACTCCGCCCTGCCCGCGATCCTGGCCGGCGTGCACGCCGACGCCCCGCGCGCCCGGGTGGCCTACCTGCTCACCGACGGCGGGGCGCTGCCCGCCTGGTTCTCCCGGACCCTGGCCGGGCTGGCCGGCCACCTCGCCGGCACGGTCACCGTGGGGCAGGCGTTCGGTGGCGACCTGGAGGCCAGCACCCTGCACAGCGGCCTGCTCGCCGCCCGGCACGTGCTCGACGCCGACCTGGCGATCGTCGCCCAGGGGCCGGGCAACCTCGGCACCGGCACCCGGTGGGGTTTCTCCGGGGTGGCCGTCGGCGAGGCCGTCAACGCCGTCGCCGCGCTCGGCGGGCGGCCGGTCGGCTCGCTGCGCGTCTCCGCCGCCGACTCCCGCCCCCGGCACCGCGGCGTCTCCCACCACAGCCTCACCGCGTACGGCCGGGTGGCGCTGGCCCCGGCGGAGCTGGTCGTGCCGGACGGGCTCGACCCGGAGCTGGCGGCGGCCGTGGCGACGGCGCTGGCGGCGCTGGCCGAGCGGCACCGGATCGTCACCGTGCCCACCGACGGGCTGGACGCGGCGCTGCGGGCCAGCCCGGTCGGGCTGTCGACGATGGGCCGCGGTCTCGACGCCGACCACGCCTACTTCCTGACCGCGGCCGCCGCCGGCCGGCACGCGGCCGGCCTGCTCGGCTGACCGCCGCCGCTCAGCTCGCGCCGTAGCCGCGCGCCACGACGCGCGCGGCGGCCGTGGCGTACACCTGCGGGTCCTGCGGCGCCCACGTGCCCAGTCCGTCGACGTACCGGTTGAACATGCAGAACGCGGCGGCGATCAGCACGGTGTCGTGGATCTCCAGGTCGGTCGCGCCGCGGGCACGGGCCGCGTCCACCAGCTCGACGGTGACGTCCCGGCCGTCGCGCCGCACCGCGGCGGCGATGTCCAGCAGGGCCCGGAGCTTCGCGCTCACCGGCGCCGAGGACGGGTCCCGCCGCACCTGGTCCACGAGCGTCATCCCGCTGGGCAGTTGAGCGGCGGCGAACGCCGAGTGCGACGCGCAGCAGAAGGCGCACTCGTTGAGACCGGAGACGTACGCGGCGATCAACTCCCGCTCGCCCGGGGTCAGCGTGGGATGCGGGGCCCGGAGCAACTGCTCGGCGAGCGCGTTGAGCGGCCCGGCCGTCTCGGGGCGGAACCGCATCGGCCCGTTGATGCCCGGGTGGGCCAGCTCGTCCAGACCGAGATCGATGTGAGCCATGACCGCGTCCTCCCTGCGCCGGGCCGCCGGCCCGATCACCCGCCCGCGCCCCCGGCCGGGCCGCGGCACCCCGCCCAAGATATCGGCGACTGGCGATGCCATCCAGGCGTTGACCACTGGAAGCGCACGCTCGGAGGCGTTGAGCCGGCCGGCCGCTCCTATCGTTTCTCCTGTCCCGGCCCGGACGCGGCCGTCCCGGCATGCTTCCCCCGTCATCGTCGCGGCCCGAGGGCCCGCCGCGACCCCGTAGCGGAAGGCAGGCGCCATGTCCCTCCGACAGCTTCCGGAAACCGACCGCCGCCCCGGCGTCCCCCCGCCCGGCGCCGGGCGCCGCCCGCGGGTCGTCCTGCTCAGCGCCGCGGCCGGCATCCTGCTCGCCGTCCTGTGGTCGTTCGAACTGGTCGACCAGGTCATCGGCGACAACGTCGCGAACACCGTGCTCGGCCACGACGCCAAGGGGACCGCGATCACCGGCACCGTCGCCGGGCTGCTGTTCGCCTTCGTCTCCGGCTTCGCCGGCACCTTCACCGCCTGCAACATCGCCATGGCCGCCTCGTTCGGCCCGATGAGCCAGGCGTCCGGCACCGACGTCACGGCCGCGCCGCTGCGGGCCCTGCTGCGCCCCGTCGGGTGGCTCGCCCTCGGCATGGTCGCGGTCTCCGCCAGCTACGGCGCCATCGGCGTCCTGCTCGGCGACCGGCTGCCCCAACTCTCCCCGGACGTGGTCGCCGGGGTGCCGGTCCGCCTCATCCAGTCGTCGGTCGTGTTCGGCGTGATCGGCCTGGCGCTGATCTACCTCGGGCTCGCCGCGCTCGGCCTGCTTCCCGACGTCTTCGCCCGCCGGCCCGTCGCCCGGGTGGTGACGATGGGCGCGCTCGTCGGCGGCTTCCTCATCGGACGCCCCTACCCGCTGTTCAACAAGCTGTTCCACTGGGCCGTCGACAGCGGCAACCCGCTCTACGGCGCGCTCGCCTTCGCGCTGCAGTCGCTGGGCAACATCCTGCTCGTCACGTTGATCTTCGCGGTCGTCGTCGTGGTCAGCCGGGGACGCTTCCTGAGCTGGATGGCTCATCCCCGCCGCGCTGCCGTGGTGACCGGCGCGCTGCTCATCGCGTTGGGCGTCTTCACCGTCGTCTACTGGGACGTGCGGCTGCCCGCCCGTTTCGGGATCGGCTGGTTCCCCACCATGCCCTACAACTGAACCGACCGGCGGGACCGGCTCAGCCGGCCAGGAAGATGAACGCCAACCAGCCGACCACGACCAGCACCAGCACCGCGGCCAGCACCCAGGTCGGCACCTTGTGATCGCCACGACGGTTCCGCTCGACCTCCGCGCGGATCTTCGCCCGGCGCCGGTCCATCCAGGTGAGCTTCTCGGTGCCGGAATCGCGGCCGGCGGAGTCAGAAGTGTTCATGGCCAGGCCAGCGTACCCGTGCTCCGGTGATCCGGAGCACGGGCCCGCCGCCGGCCTCACATGCTGGCGATCAGCCGCTCCACCCGCTCGTCGTAGGCCCGGAACGGGTCCTTGCACAGCACGGTGCGCTGCGCCTGGTCGTTGAGCTTCAGGTGCACCCAGTCGACGGTGAAGTCACGCCGTTTCTCCTGGGCGTGCCGGATGAACTCACCGCGCAGCCGCGCCCGGGTGGTCTGCGGCGGCGTCTCCTTCGCCTCGAAGATCTCCGGGTCGGTCGCCACTCGGTCCACCTCGCCCCGGCGCTCCAGCAGGCCGTACAGGCCCCGGCCGCGCCGCAGGTCGTGATAGGCCAGGTCCATCTGCGCCACCCGGGGGTGCGACAGCGGCAGGTCGTGCTTGCGCTGGTAACGCTCGATAAGCTTCAGCTTGCTGACCCAGTCGATCTCCCGCGCCACCGGGTCCAGGTCGCCGGTCTCCACCGCGCGCAGCACCCGCGCCCACAGGTCCACGACCCGCTTGGCGGTCTGGTCGCCGCCGCGGCGCTCCACGAACTCCGTCGCCTTGGCCAGGTATTCCTGCTGGATCTCCAGCGCCGAGACCTCCTTGCCGGAGGCCAGCCGCACCTTGCGCCGGCCGGTGATGTCGTGCGAGACCTCGCGGATCGCCCGGATCGGGTTCTCCAGGGTCAGGTCCCGCATGACCACACCGGCCTCGATCATCCGCAGCACGATGTCGGCCGTGCCGACCTTCAGCAGCGTGGTGACCTCATTCATGTTCGAGTCACCGACGATCACGTGCAACCGGCGGTAGCGCTCCGCGTCGGCATGCGGCTCGTCGCGGGTGTTGATGATCGGACGGCTGCGGGTGGTCGCCGAGGAAACCCCCTCCCAGATGTGCTCCGCCCGCTGCGACAGGCAGTAGACCGCGCCGCGCGGGGTCTGCAACACCTTGCCCGCGCCACAGATCAACTGCCTGGTGACCAGGAACGGGATCAACACGTCGGCCAGTCGGCCGAACTCACCGTGCCGGGACACCAGGTAGTTCTCGTGGCAGCCGTACGAGTTGCCGGCCGAATCGGTGTTGTTCTTGAACAGATAGATCTCGCCCGCGATGCCCTCGTCGTGCAGCCGCTTCTCCGCGTCGACGAGCAACCCCTCCAGGATCCGCTCGCCGGCGCGGTCGTGGGCCACCAGATCGGTCACCGAGTCACACTCCGGTGTCGCGTACTCCGGGTGCGAGCCGACGTCCAGATAGAGACGGGCCCCGTTGCGGAGGAACACGTTGCTCGACCGGCCCCACGACACCACCCGCCGGAACAGGTACCGCGCGACCTCGTCGGGGGACAGACGGCGCTGCCCGCGATAGGTGCAGGTGACGCCGTACTCGGTCTCGAGGCCGAAGATTCGCCGCTCCATGGTGAGACATTAGCCGCCCGGAGGCGCGGATGGGCAGCACGTGGCGTCAGCGTCGCGCCCGGACAGCGCCGGACCCCGCCACTTCGCAGGTGACGGGGTCCGGAAGCAGGCCTCACTCGCCGGGCTCGTTCTCCCGGTTGCCCTCCAGATCGGCGGACCCGGCCGAGGTGGTCGGCTTCTTCGCCTCCTCGGTCGGCACCGTCGGCGTCTTCGCCCGCCCCGGCGCCGGCGCGACATCCGCCCCCGCGTCGCCGTCGAGCAGCCCCGACAGCGCCGCCCCGGTGACCCGGCGGAACGTCCGGCCCACCCGGCCCCGGTCCAGGACCGCCACCTCCAACTGGTTCGCCGCGATCGTCCGGGCCGCCCCACCGTCACCGCCGACGCTGCTCAGCGCCTTCACCGCGGCGCGGACCGCCTCGGCCAGCGACATCTGCGGGCGGTGCTCGTTCTTCAGCACGCCGGTGATCGCCTCGGCCTGACCGCCCATCGCCATCCGGCCCGGCTCGTCGTTGACCGAGCCGTCGTAGGTCACCCGGTAGAGCGAGTCGTCCTCCGGCGTGGCGCCCACCTCGGCCACGCAGATCTCCACCTCGAACGGCTTCGACTGCTCGGTGAAGATGGCGCCCAGCGTCTGCGCGTACGCGTTCGCCAGCGCCAGGCCGTTCACGTCCCGCCGGTCGTAGCTGAGGCCGTTGAGGTCGGCCATCCGCACGCCCGCGCGGCGCAGGTTCTCGAACTCGTTGTAGCGGCCGACCGCGGCGAAGCCGATCCGGTCGTAGATCTCGCTGACCTTGTGCAGCGTGCTGGACAGGTTCTCGGCGACGAAGAGCACGCCGCCGGCATAGCTCAGGACCACCGCGCTGCGGCCCCGGGCGATGCCCTTGCGGGCCAGCTCGGAGCGGTCGCGCATGATCTGCTCGGGCGAGGCGTAGAACTGCATGGCCACGGCGGCGGTTCTCCTTCGTGCCGGTGGTGTGGGACGGCTGACTCGGTGGGCGTCGCAGCGGGGGTCAGCCGCCGGGGTTCTCCATCCGGCCGGACACCACGCCCTCCGCGATCGCCGCGGTCTCGGCGTCGGTGAGGCGGTGGGTGCCGTCGGCCGTCGCGGTCATCACGACCGGGTAGATCCGCCGGGTCAGGTCGGGACCGCCGGTGGCGGTGTCGTCGTCGGCCGCGTCGTAGAGCGCCTCGACGGCCAGCCGCGTCGCGTCGTCGACCGACAGGCCCGCCCGGAAACGCTTCTTCAGCGCGGACTTGGCGAACAGCGAACCGGAGCCGATCGCGTCGTAGCCGGTCTCCTCGTAGGGGCCGCCGGTCACGTCGAAGCTGAAGATCCGCCCGGCCCGCGCCGGGTCGCTCGCGGCCAGGTCGAAGCCGGCGAACAGCGGCACCACGGCCAGGCCCTGCATGGCGGCACCGAGGTTGCCGCGGATCATCGAGGCCAGCCGGTTGGCCTTGCCGTCGAGGGAGAGCATCGCACCCTCGATCTTCTCGTAGTGCTCCAGCTCCACCTGGAACAGTCGCATCAGCTCGATGCCGATGCCCGCGGTGCCGGCGATGCCGACCAGCGAGTACGCGTCGGCCGGGTGCACCTTCTCGATGTCGCGCTGGGCGATCAGGTTGCCCATGGTGGCGCGGCGGTCGCCGGCCATGACCACACCGCCGGCGGCCGAGATGGCCACGATCGTGGTCGCGTGCGGCGCCAGGTCGGCGGCCATGCCGGGCGGCAGCGGCCGCCGGCCGGGCAGCATCTCGGGGGCCGCCTTGCTCAGGAATGTGGTGAAGGAGGACGTCCCCGCGTTGGTGAACACATCTGGAAGACGCCCGGATGGATCAAAACCCGCTGCCACGTGGTTCCTCTCAGGTATGTGATCGCCCCGGCCAGGTTGTCGAGGTCGTCCTTGAACTGGCCGAGACCGCCGTTGCAGTTGAAGCAGAGTATCCCGCGCACCCATCCGGTGCGATGATCGTGGTCCAGGTGTTCCGGATCGGGGCGCCGGCAGATCGCGCACACACCGCCCTGCTCGGCCAGGAGCTCGTCGAACTCCTTCTGCCCGACTCCGTACCGCCGCCGCAGGTGGTACTCACGATCACCGCCGTATAGCCGCTGCTTCGTCTGACGAGTGCGGGTGTTGTGGCACGGCTTGCAGTAGGTGGCGTAGCCCGTACTGTCGGAGCGGTTGCGAGGAAAGTCGACCACGGGCTTGACGGTTCCACAGTCGGCGCAGAAGCGATGGCCATCGGGCACTTCCCGCGCCGGCTTCACCTCACGGTCGTATTGCTCCTTCACCCGCTTGGCGTAGCTCGCCTTGGAGCGTGCGTTGAAGCAAGGCTTGCAGTAGCTGCCGCGACCGCTGGGTCGCTTGCTGCTCGCACAGAATTCGTTGAGCGGCTTCCAGTTCCCGCAGTCGCGACAGCGTCGCCGGCCGTTCTGATCATCGAGAGGTGTTGGCATGTCCGTTTTAGACCGATATTTCTACTGACCGCCCTTCTGCACGTATCCTCGGACAAATTCTTCTGCATTTTCCTCCAGGACGGAGTCGATCTCGTCGAGCAGGTCGTCGACGTCCTCGGTGATCTCGGCGTGCCGCTCGGCCACCTCGGGGTTGGCCTGAGCGGTGACCTCCTCGACCTCCTCGCGGGACTTGCCGGACTGGGTCTGCCCACCCTCTTGTGCCGCCATGGTGGTGCCTCCTCCACGATCGCCTGCGATCAACTTACCTCGCGGGGGCGACGAACGGCCCGCCGCGCGCCGGGTTCCGGCACCCGACGGGCCTTCCGGCATCCTGGTCAGCCGCCGGTGAGCATCTCCAGCAGGTCCTTGGCGCTCTCGCACCTGTCGAAGAGCCGGCCCACGTGCGCCCTCGTGCCCCGCTCGGGTTCCATCATCGGCACCCGGACCAGTGACTCCCGGCCCACGTCGAAGATGACCGAATCCCAGCTCGCGGCCACCACCTCCGAGGCGTACTGGGCCAGGCAGCGGCCACGGAAGTAGGCCCGGGTGTCCTCCGGCGGCTCGGTCATCGCGGTGCGGGTCTGCTCGTCGGTCAGCAGCGTCTTCATCGCGCCTCGCTGGACCAGCCGGTGGTACAGGCCCTTCTCCGGCCGCACGTCGGAATACTGCAGGTCGACCAGCTGGAGCTTGTGCGAGCCCCAACCGAGCTTCTCCCGCTCCCGGTAGCCCTCCAGCAGCCGCAGCTTGGCCACCCAGTCCAGCTCGTCGGCGCACTCGAAGGCGTCGCGGCCGAGCCGGTCCAGCACACTCTCCCAGCGGTCCAGCACGTCGGCGGTCTGCGCGTCCACGTCGGCGCCGTAGCGGTCGTCCACGAAGGAACGCACCCGGTCGAGATAGGCCCACTGCACGTCCAGCGCGGTGAGCCGGCGGCCGTCGCGCATGCGCATGAGGTGTTTCAGCGACGGGTCGTGGCTGACCGCGCGCAGCTCGCCGACCGGATCGGCGATGCCCAGGTCCGCGCCGAGCGCCTTCTCCTCGATCATGGCGAGGATCAGCGAGGTGGCGCCGACCTTGAGGAAGGTGGAGATCTCGGAGAGGTTCGCGTCGCCGATGATGACGTGCAGGCGGCGGTATTTGTCGGCGTCGGCGTGCGGCTCGTCGCGGGTGTTGATGATGGGCCGCTTGAGCGTGGTCTCCAGCCCGACCTCGACCTCGAAGAAGTCGGCCCGTTGGGAGATCTGGAAACCGTTCTGGCCGCCGTCCTGGCCGATGCCGACGCGGCCCGCGCCGCAGACGATCTGCCGGGTGACGAAGAACGGCGTCAGGTACGCCACGATGTCGGCGAAGGGCGTCTGTCGACGCATCAGGTAGTTCTCGTGCGAGCCGTAGCTGGCGCCCTTGTTGTCGGTGTTGTTCTTGTAGAGGTGGATGGGGTGGGTGCCCGGGATGGTGGCGGCCCGCCGGGCCGCCTCGGCCATCACCCGCTCCCCCGCCTTGTCCCAGCGCACCACATCCAGCGGCGTGGTCACCTCCGGGGTGGAGTATTCGGGGTGGGCGTGGTCGACGTAGAGCCGGGCGCCGTTGGTGAGTATCACGTTGGCCAGCCCGAGATCCTCGTCGGCGAGCGCCTCCGCCGGGTCGTACGCCGCCCCGGAGTAGGTGAACCCCCGGGCGTCGCGCAGCGGCGACTCTTCCTCGTAGTCCCAGCGTGCCCGCCCGCCCCGGTTGAGTTCCGGTCGTGCTCCGTAGGCGTTGACCACCTGTGACGAGGTGACCATCGGGTTGGCTCCGGCCTGGCCGGGCACGGAGATGCCGTACTCGACCTCGGTGCCCATGATCCGTCTGACGCTCATCGACCTGCCCGCTCCGCTCGCCGTCGGGGTCCCCCGTCACGTCGAGCGTAGTCGGCGCGTGGACGACAGGTGGCGTGCCGGGCCCGCCGTGGGCCGGGTGGCGCGGCACGCCGGGTGGCCGGAGCAGGGGTTTCCGCGCCGGCCACCCGGTCGTGGCGGGTCAGCAGGGCGTGCTCAGAGGTACTGGCCGGTGTTGCTGGCGGTCTCGATGGACCGGCCGGCCTCGGTGCCCTTGCCGCCGGAGACGAGCGTGCGGATGTAGACGATCCGCTCGCCCTTCTTGCCGGAGATGCGCGCCCAGTCGTCGGGGTTCGTGGTGTTGGGCAGGTCCTCGTTCTCCCGGAACTCGTCGACGCACGCGTCGAGCAGGTGCTGCAGGCGCAGCCCCTTGCGCCCGGAGGTGAGGAACTCCTTGATGGCCATCTTCTTGCCCCGGTCGACGATGTTCTGGATCATCGCGCCGGAGTTGAAGTCCTTGAAGTAGAGGACTTCCTTGTCGCCGTTGGCGTAGGTGACCTCGAGGAAGCGGTTCTCCTCGGTCTCGGAATACATCCGCAGGACCACGGCGTCGATCATCGCGGCCACGGTGGCCTGCGCGTCGCTGCCGTGTTCGGCCAGGTCGTCGGCGTGCAGGGGCAGGCCGGCGAGGATGTACTTGGAGAAGATGTCCTTGGCCGCCTCGGCGTCCGGCCGCTCGATCTTGATCTTCACATCGAGCCGGCCCGGGCGCAGGATCGCCGGGTCGATCATGTCTTCCCGGTTGGAGGCGCCGATGACGATGACGTTCTCCAGGCCCTCCACGCCGTCGATCTCGCTGAGCAGCTGCGGGACGATGGTGTTCTCCACGTCGGAGGAGACGCCGGAGCCGCGGGTGCGGAAGACGGAGTCCATCTCGTCGAAGAACACGATCACCGGGGTGCCCTCGCCGGCCTTCTCCCGGGCTCGCTGGAAGATCAGCCGGATGTGCCGCTCGGTCTCGCCGACGTACTTGTTGAGCAGCTCGGGCCCCTTGATGTTGAGGAAGAAGCTGGTGTGCTTCTCCTCACCCCGACGCTCGGCGATCTTCTTGGCGAGCGAGTTGGCCACCGCCTTGGCGATCAGCGTCTTGCCGCAGCCGGGCGGACCGTAGAGCAGGATGCCCTTCGGCGGGCGGAGCTGGTGCTCGCGGAACAGGTCGGCGTGCAGGAAGGGCAGCTCCACCGCGTCGCGGATCTGCTCGATCTGCGACTGGAGGCCACCGATGTCCTCGTAGTCGACGTCGGGCACCTCCTCCAGGACCAGCTCCTCCACCTCGCTCTTCGGGATCCGCTCGTACGCGTACGCGGAGCGGGGCTCGATCATGAGCGAGTCGCCGGCCCGGATCGCGCTGCCGACCAGGGTCTCGGCGAGGTGCACGATCCGCTCCTCGTCCGAGTGGGACACCACCAGCGCCCGGTCGCCCGGAGCGCCGTCGGGACCCGCGAGGATCTCCTTGAGCATCACCACCTCGCCGACCCGCTCGAAGCCGAACGCGTCGACGATGTTGAGCGCGTCGTTGAGCAGGACCTCCTGACCACGGCTCAGCTCGTCGACCTCCAGCGAGGGCGAGACGGCGACGCGGAGCTTGCGCCCGCCGGTGAACACGTCCACCGTGCCGTCGTCGTGCTTCGCCAGGAAGACGCCGTAGCCGCTCGGCGGCTGCGCGAGGCGGTCGATCTCCTCCTTGAGCGTCACGATCTGCGCGCGAGCCTCCTTGAGGGTGCTCACGAGCCGCTCGTTGTTCTCGTTGAGCCGCGCCAACTGCGCCTGGGTGGCCGCCAGCCGCTCTTCGAGCTGCCGGACGTGTCGGGGGCTCTCGGTCAACTTGCGTCGCACCAGGGCGAGTTCCTCTTGCAGGAACGCGACCTGCGTGGAGAGATCGTGGGCTTCCTTCTCCCACCGTGCGGCGCGCGAGTCCGCGTCGTCGCTGCGTGCCACGTCCCACCTCCCCGGGGGGCTTGAACGTTCTGACCTAACACTAGCCGCTATGAGCCCGATTCGGTCCACAGCAACGCGCTCGTCACCGAAGCTTGATCGCGAAGGGCTGGTCGCGGGGCGGGTACGGGCGTTCGGGTACCGTCGAAGCGTGGGACGGGAGAACATGGGGGGTGCTTCGTGACCGACGTCGCGACCGACCAGTTGCAGGTCTGGGTGGACCAGGACCTCTGCACCGGTGACGGGCTCTGCGTGCAGTACGCGCCGGAGGTCTTTGAGTTCGACGTCGACGGGCTGGCGTACGTCAAGGGCCCGGACGGCGAGCTGCGGCAGGCCCCGGGCGCCCGGGTGGACGTGCCGGAGCACCTGCGGCTCGAGGTGATCGACTCGGCGAAGGAGTGCCCCGGCGAGTGCATCCACGTGGTGCGGGGCGGCGACGGCGTCGAGGTGGCCGGCCCGGAGGCCGACGACTGAGACGACGGCGCGGGCACGCGGGCCGGGGACGGCGCCCCGGGCCCGCGCCGTCGTCTCAGAGCATGGGACGGCCGACCACCGAGGCGACCAGCCGGGCGAACTCCTCCAGCCGGGTGATCTGCCCGGCGCCGCCGTCGTCGAGCGTCTTGCCGAAGCGCAGCGCGTCGTGCCGCGGCGTACCCACCGCCTCGTCGCTCGGCGGCGCCTCGTCCAGCGAGCTGAGCAGCAGGTAGACGTCGATGCTGTCGACCCGGACCGTGCCGTCGTCGGTGCGGGTGAGTCGGCGCCGGCAGCCGACCTCGGTGACGGTGGAGACCGGCACCACGCGCAGCGACGAGGTCATCGCGCCGGGCGGCCCCTCCCCCGGCGGGACGTCCTCGCCGTGCCAGAGCACCAGCCGGCTGCCGTCGCAGACGACGACCTCCTGCCACACCCCGTTGACCTCGTTGACGAAGCGTTCCAGCGTGAACCCGAGCACCGAGGCGCCGCGCAGCACCCCACCGAGCGCCTCCAGGGCGACGTCGGGGTCACGCAGGTAGGCCCGGGCGGCCGACTCCAGGTCGGCGTAGGGCGACCAGTCGGGGAAGACGGCGGGCATCTCGCCGTTGCCGTAGCCGGGACTGCTCACGCCACCTCCCGTCGGCCCGCACCGCCGTCGCCGGCGCGGGCGCCCCGCCCGTCACGCACTCCGGTCCGCTCCGCCATGCCTACCGTCTCCGGTGTCGTCGTCCCCACGGGCACACATGATCCGCCCGCCCGCGCGACCACGTGCGGCGGGGGGTCAGGACCGCTCTGGCTCCTCCGCCGACCGGGCCGCTGCGGCCCGCAGCGCGTCGCGACGCTGCGCGTACGCCTCGGCGCCCTTGCTGGGCTTGCGCCGGCGCGGCGGGGCGGTGACCCCGGGGGCGAGTTTGCGCGCGGAGACCAGGAACGCGGTGTGCGCGATCATGCGGTGGTCCGGACGCACCGCGAGCCCCTCGGCGTGCCAGTCCCGCACCATCGACTCCCAGGCACGCGGCTCGGTCCAGCCGCCGCGTTCGCGCAGCGCCTCGACCAGCTCGGACAGCTGCGGGGTGGTGGCCACGTAGCCGATCAGCACGCCGCCGGGCACGAGCGCCCGCTCGACCATGTCGAGCATCTCCCACGGGGTCAGCATGTCGAGGATGATCCGGTCGAAGCCGGTTTCGGCGCAGTCGGCGACGTCGCCGACGTGCAGCCGCCAGGCCGGGTGCGGGCCGTTGAAGAACGCCTCGACGTTGCGGCGCGCGATCTGGGCGAAGTCGTCGCGCAGCTCGAAGGAGTGCAGCTCACCCTCGGTGCCCACGGCCCGCAGCAGCGAGCAGGACAGCGCGCCGGAGCCCGCGCCGGCCTCCAGCACCTTGGCGCCCGGGAAGATGTCGCCCATGGCGACGATCTGCGCCGAGTCCTTCGGGTAGATCACCTGGGCGCCGCGCGGCATGGACAGGACGTAGTCCGACAGCAGCGGCCGCAGCGCCAGGAACGCGGTGCCGCCGCCGGCGGTGGTGACCACGCTGCCGTCGGGCAGGCCGATCAGGGTGTCGTGCCGCAGGATGCCGCGGTGGGTGTGGAACTCCTTGCCGGGCTCCAGCGTCACGGTGTGCATCCGGCCCTTCGGGTCGGTCAGCTGGACCCGGTCGCCGGGCCGGAACGGCCCGCGGTGCACCGGAGGCAGCGCCGGGACGGTGGAGAGCTCTGCGGTCACGTGTTCGTCTTCCGTTTCGGTTCGAGGAGCTGGGCGAGATCCGCGATGTGCAGCACGCCGACCACATCTTCGCCTGCCGTCACCAGGTACTGCGCGCCCGGGTGGGTGCGGACGGTCTCCAGCACCCGCTCACCGTCCGCACCGACCGGCAGGGCGGGCAGGGCGGCCAGGCCGCGGGCCACTTCGTCCACCGTGAGCCACGGCCGCCGTTGCGGGGGCACCGCGGCGGCACGGGCCGGGTCGACGAGCGCCACCGGACGGCCGGTGGAGTCGACGACGATCAGCGCCGCGTCCGGCGTGCCGGCGGAGTCACGACGGCGCTGCGCCTCGGCAAGCGGGGTGCCGGTGGGCACCGGCAGCAGTGGGCGGGCCAGCCGGGCCAGGTCGACCAGGGGCAACCGGCGGCCGATCCGGGCCAGCCGGACGGACTGCCCGGCGCCACGCCAGAGCGTCACCGCGACCAGCAGGAGCAGCGGCAGCGCCAGCGGGGCGAGCGCCCGGCGCAGGGTGAGCGCCACCACCAGGGCCAGCGTGCCCAGCGCGACGGCCCGGCCGACCCAGCCGGCCACCTCGGTGCCCCGGTGCCGGTCCCGGGTGAGCGCCCACACCGCCGCGCGCAACGCGCGCCCGCCGTCGAGCGGCAGGCCGGGCAGGCTGTTGAAGATCGCCACCACCACGTTGCTGACCGCGAGTTGGAAGGCGAGCTGGTGGCCCAGCGTGCCGGTGGGCAACCCGAGCGTGGCGGCGATCGCGCCGACGCCGAGCACCGCGGACACGGCCGGCCCGGCCAGCGAGATCAGCAGCTCGATGCGGGGGGTCGGGGCGTCGCGGTCCATCTCGGTGTAGCCGCCGAGCAGTTCCAGCGTGATCCCCCGCACACCGATGCCGAAGCGGCGGGCGGTCAGCGCGTGGCCCAGCTCGTGCAGCAGCACCGAGCCGAGCAACGAGACCACGAAGCCGAGGCCGACCAGGTAGCCGCCGAGCTGCCCGAGGTCGAGCTGGCGGCGGGCCAGGGCCGCGTAGAGCACGGTGACCACGACGGTGAGCAGCAGCATCGAGGCGTCGGCGCGCAGCGGCACCCCGAAGACCCGGCCGAGGCTGAGCCCGGGCCGGCGCGGTGGTCGGGTCCGCTGTCGCACCCGGGCGATGTTACGCGGGACGGATCATGACCCGGTGCGGCGATCGCGGTGGTGTCACACCGGTGGCCTAACCTTCCGGACATGGCGGCGGAATCGGTGATCGACACGCAGGGCGACCAGACGGCGGCGCAGACGCCGGTCACGGTGCGGGCGTCGCTGTCGCCGTCGCGGGCGGCCGACTTCAAGACCTGCCCGCTGCTCTACCGGTTCCGCAGCATCGACCGGCTGCCCGAGCGCCCGACGGTCGAGCAGGCCCGGGGCACGCTTGTGCACGCCGTGCTGGAGCGGCTGTTCGACCTGCCGGCCCCGGCGCGCACGCCGGAGTCGGCCGGCGACCTGGTCGCCCCGCAGTGGGACCGGCTGGTCACCGAGGAGCCGGAGCTCGCGGCGCTGTTCGCCGACGACGACGCGGCCGGCGTGCCGGGGTTCCTGCGCTCGGCGGCGGCGCTGCTGGAGGGCTACTTCGCGGTGGAGGACCCGCGCCGGCTGGAGCCGGCCGAGCGCGAGGCGTTGATCTCCGCGGTGGTCGATGACGAGCTGCTCATCCGGGGCTATCTCGACCGGCTCGACGTGGCCCCCGACGGCGCGCTGCGGGTGGTCGACTACAAGACCGGCGGCGCGCCGCGCGAGGCGTTCGAGGCGCGGGCGCTGTTCCAGTTGAAGTTCTACGCCCTGGTGCTGTGGCGCACCCGGGGCGTGGTGCCGCGGGTGCTGCGCCTGCTCTACCTCAAGGACGCCGAGATCTGCGACTACGCTCCCGACGCCGAGGAGCTGGTCCGTTTCGAGCGCACGGTGGTGGCGTTGTGGCGGGCGATCGAGCAGGCCACCGCCCGGCAGGACTTCCGGCCCCGGCCGAGCCGGCTCTGCGACTGGTGCAGCCACCAGTCGCGGTGCCCGAGCTTCGGCGGCACCCCACCACCGTTCCCGGTGGCCGCCGGCGCACCCGACCCGCTCGTGGACGCCCGAACCCGCCCGGCCGCCCCGGGCGCCGACGAGTGAGCCGCCTCCTCGGGGAGGAGGCGGAGTTCGGCTGCGGCGACGACGAGGCGGGTCCCGCGGCGGCCTAACGTCGCAGGCATGACCGACCGGCTGCCGGCCCGCCGGCTGCGCGACACGGTGCTCGCCGCCGCGCTGGCCTACGCGCTGGGCCGCGCCACCCAGGCCCGGCGCGCCGAGGAGCGGCGCCGGATCGCCGGGGAGCTGCACGACCTGGTGGCCCACCGGGTCGCCGCGATGCAGGTGCTGGCCGCCGGCGCCCGCCGGGCCCTGCGCCGCGACCCCGACGCGGCCGACGGGGCGCTGGCCGCGGTCGAGGACACCGGCCGGGCGACCCTGCGGGAGTTGCACCGCCTGCTGCGGGTGCTGCGCGCCGACGCCGGCCCGACGACCGAGCTGGCGCCGCAGCCCGGCCTGGCCGACGTCGCGGCGCTGGCCGGCGCGGCCCGCCGGGCCGGACTGCCGGTCACCGTGCGCACCGACGGCCCGCTCGGGCCGGTGACGGACGGGGTCGCGCTGACCGCGTACCGGGTGGTGCAGCAGGCGCTGCGCAACGTGCTCCGGCACGCCGGGCCGGCTACCGCGTTGGTCCGGCTCGCCGCCGACGAGGGCGCGCTGACCGTGGAGGTCACCGACACCGGGCGCGGCCCGGCGTCAGCCGACCGGATCGGAGCCGGGCTGGTCGGCGTGCGGGAGCGGGTCGCCCTCTACGGTGGGATCCTGCGCACCGGACCGGCGCCGGGCGGCGGCTTCCGGGTGTCCGCCCGGATCCCGCTGGACCCGACCGGCGCGGCCGAGCACTGACCACCGGCACGACGAGGGGACGCCCATGACCGAGGCCGCCGCGCCCCGACCGGTGCGGGTGCTGCTCGCCGACGACCAGCCGCTGCTGCGGACCGGGTTCCGGATGGTGCTCGGCGTCGAGGACGACCTGGACATCGTGGGCGAGGCCGGCGACGGGCTGGAGGCGGTCGAGCTGTCCCGGCGACTGCTGCCCGACGTGGTGCTGATGGACATCCGGATGCCGCGGATGGACGGGGTGGCCGCCACCCGGACGATCGTGGACGCGCGGCTGCCGGTGCGGGTGCTGGTGCTGACCACGTTCGAGCTGGACGAGTACGTGGTCGGGGCGTTGCGCGCCGGGGCGAGCGGTTTCCTGGCCAAGGACGTGCCGGCGGAGGACCTGGTCACCGCGATCCGCACCGTGGCGGCCGGGGAGGCGGTGGTGGCCCCGCGGATCCTGCGCCGGCTGCTGGACCGCTTCGCCGACGTGCTGCCGGACCCGGCCGCGACGGCGCCGCCGGTGCTGGATCCGTTGACCGACCGGGAGCGGGAGGTGCTGGTGCAGGTGGCCCGCGGGCTGTCCAACGCGGAGATCGCCCGCGAGCTGTCGGTCAGCGAGACCACCGTCAAGACCCACGTCGGACACCTGTTGACCAAGCTGCGGCTGCGCGACCGGGTGCAGGCGGTGGTGCTGGCGTACGAGACGGGGCTGGTGCGGCCCGGCAGATAGGTGGCGACGCTCACGTACCGTGACCAACGGCGGCGGTCCGTGGTTGACCATGACGTGACGTGAGGTCCTACCGTCGGCGTCGCCGGCCGGTCAGGGATCACCCTGAGCCGGTCTGGGGGACGACCCCCACCGGAAGTTCGGCACGGGTTCCGCCCGGGGTCGGACGGATTCGTAACGTGCGGCACCGAGGATGGGAACCGCCGCACCGACCAGCGGGGGCGGTGCGGTTGGAGAAGACAGACGGAAGAGGTAGATGACGTGACCGCGACGGTAGGCCAGCAGGCGCAGGCCGCGGCCCGGGCGAACGACGTGTGGAAGGTGTACGGCAGCGGCGAGGCGCAGGTCATCGCGTTGCGCGGGGTGAGCGCCGAGTTCGAACGCGGTCGGTTCACCGCGATCATGGGGCCGTCTGGCTCCGGCAAGTCGACGCTGATGCACTGCCTCGCCGGCCTGGACTCGGTGACCCGGGGCACCGTGATGATCGGTGAGACGACGGTGACCGGGCTCAACGACTCCGGCCTGACGAAGCTGCGCCGGGACAAGGTGGGCTTCATCTTCCAGCAGTTCAACCTGCTGCCCACGCTCACCGCGCAGGAGAACATCCTGCTGCCGCTGTCGATCGCCGGGCGCAAGCCCGACCCGGCCTGGTACGACACGGTGATCGACACGGTCGGGCTGCGGGACCGGCTCGGGCACCGCCCGGCCCAGCTCTCCGGCGGTCAGCAGCAGCGGGTGGCGTGCGCCCGGGCGCTTGTCGCCCGCCCCGAGGTGATCTTCGCGGACGAGCCGACCGGCAACCTGGACTCCCGCTCCGGCGCGGAGGTGCTCACCTTCCTGCGCGAGTCGGTGCGCGAGCACGGCCAGACCATCGTGATGGTCACCCACGACCCGACCGCCGCCGCGTACGCCGACCGGGTGGTGTTCCTCGCCGACGGGCAGATCGTCTCGGAGCTGATCGAGCCGACCGCCGAGACGGTGCTCGACACCATGAAGAAGCTGGACGCCCCGGTCGAGGTGGGCAACTGATGCTGCGGGCAACGCTGAAGAGCCTGCTGGCGCGCAAGCTGCGCCTGCTCCTGTCCGGCCTGGCGGTGGTGCTCGGCGTGATGTTCGTCTCCGGCGCGTTCGTGCTCACCGACACGCTCGGGCGCTCCTTCGACGCGGTCTTCGCCGACGCCTACGCCGAGGTCGACGTGAACGTGGCGGCGAAACCGAAGGTCGAGGTCTCCGAGACCGAGGGCGAGCAGGTGGGCGCCCCGGTGCCGGCGTCGCTCGTCGACCGGGTGAAGGCGGTGCCGGGCGCGACGGACGTCCGTGGCGTGGTCGCCACCGACGGCGCGCGGCTGATCGGCAGCAACGGCAAGGTGGTCACCTCGTTCGGGCCGCCGCAGTTGGGCGAGAACTGGCTCGGCGAGAGCGACCTGGTGAAGCTGCGCGAGGGGCGCGGCCCGCGGGCCGACGACGAGATCGTGGTCAACGCCGCGCTGGCGAAGGCGGCGAACGTGCGGGTGGGCGACCGGGTCGGCGTGCTGACGCTGGCGCCGAAGAAGGAGTTCACGCTGGTCGGCGTGTTCGGCTACAGCGGCGGCCGGGACTCCGTCGGCGGCGCGAACGAGGTCGCCTTCACCACGCCGGTCGCGCAACAGCTCATGCTCGGCAAGCCGGACGTGTTCTCCAACATCAGCGCGCGCGCCGCCGACGGCACCACGCCTGAGGCCCTGCGCGACGAGGTGTCCCGGGCGCTCGGCGGGGAGTACGAGGTCAAGACCGGCGAGCAGCTCGCCGACAGCGCCTCGGCCGGGCTGAAGGAGGGGCTGTCCTTCTTCAACAAGATCCTGCTCGGGTTCGCCGCGGTGGCGCTGCTGGTGGGCACGTTCCTGATCCTCAACACCTTCTCGATCATCGTGGCCCAGCGCACCCGTGAGCTGGCCCTGATGCGGGCCATCGGCGCGAGCGGCCGGCAGGTCATCGGCTCGGTGGTGCTGGAGGCGGTGGCGGTCGGCCTGATCGCCTCCGTGCTCGGCCTGGCCGCCGGCATCGGGGTGGGCGCGCTGCTGGCGTACCTGTTCGGGAAGCTGGCCGGTGGGCTCAGCCTGGCCGGCCTCGGCGTGCCGGCCGCGGCGGTGATCGGCGCGTTCGCGGTCGGTCTGGTGATCACGGTGGTCGCGGCGCTGTTGCCGGCGCTGCGGGCCGCGCGGATCCCGCCGATCGCGGCGATGCAGGACGTGGCCACGCCGGACCGGCCGCTGACGAAGGTTACCGTCGGCGGCGCGGTGGTGACCGGGATCGGCGCGGTCCTGCTGTTCCTCGGCCTCAGCGGCAACGCCGGCGACCACACCCTCGCGACCATCCTCGGCGGTGTGCTGTTCGCGTTCATCGGGGTGGCGCTGCTGACTCCGGTGATCAGCCGACCGGTGGTGTCGCTGCTCGGGGCGATCTTCTCCTGGTCGGTGCCGGGGAAGCTGGGGCGGCTCAACTCGGGCCGCAACCCCCGCCGCACCGCGATCACCGCCGCCGCGCTGATGGTGGGCATCGCGCTGGTGACCGGCGTGACGGTGATCCTGGACTCGGCGAAGGGCAGCATCAGCGCGCTCGCCGAGGACACCATCAAGGCCGAGCTGGTGATCTCCGGCGCATCGTCCGGGCCGCGCCCGGCGAGCTTCGACGCGGAGGTGCTGGAGAAGACCGCGGCGATCCCGGGGGTGCGGCTGGTCGACGGCGAGTACGGCGACCTGGCCACCGTCGGCGGCAAGCGCACCTGGGTGGCCGCGTCAAGCGACGTGGCCGCGCTCCAGCAGATCTTCGGGGCGAAGGCCACCGCCGGTGACATCAGCGAACTGGCGCCGGATGAGATGCTGGTCAGCTCGGACACCGCGACGTCGCGCAACCTGTCGGTCGGCTCCACCGTGCCGGTGCAGTTGTCCCGCGGCGACGCCCGCACCTACACGGTCAGCGGGATCTACGAGAGCTCGCAGCTCACGAACCCGGTGGTGCTGCCGCCGCAGGCGGCGGCCGACTTCGCCATCCCGCAGCCCATCCAGGGCTTTGTGCAGCTCGACCCGGGCACCCCGGTCGGCGCGGTGCAGCCGCAGGTCGAGCGGCTGCTGGCGGACAGCCCGGAGGTGTCGGTGGCGGACCGGGCCGCGTTCATCAAGCAGCAGACCAGCCAGCTCGACACCCCGCTGCGGATGATCCAGATCCTGCTGGCGCTGGCCATCGTGATCGCCGTGCTGGGCATCATCAACACGCTCGCGCTGTCGGTGCTGGAGCGGACCCGCGAGCTGGGTCTGCTGCGGGCGATCGGCCTGCGCCGGGCGCAGACCATGCGCATGATCACGGTCGAGGCGGTGGTGATCTCGATCTTCGGCGCGCTGCTCGGCGTCGTGGTCGGCACCGGGCTGGGCGCGGCCGTGGTCCGGGCGCTCAAGGACGAGGGCATCACCGACCTGGTCCTGCCCTGGGGGCAGATGGTCACGTTCCTGGTGCTGGCCGCGATCATCGGCGTGGTGGCGGCGGTGCTGCCGGCCATCCGCGCGGCCCGGATCAACGTGCTCGGCGCCATCGCGCACGACTGAGATGAAAGGAGGGGCCCCTTCTTAACGCCTGGCGTTAAGAAGGGGCCCCTGCTAACGGCGCAGCAGGGCGGCCAGCAGTTCCAGGTCCGCGGTGGCAAGGCTCGCCACCTGGTGCACGCCGTCGGTCGGCGGCAACGGCACCTCGGCCGGCACGGCCAGCACCGCCGCGCCGGCGGCAAGCGCGCTCGCCACCCCGGTCGGCGAGTCCTCGATCGCCACGCACCGCTCCACCGGCACGCCGAGCAGTCGCGCGGCGGTCAGGTAGGGCTCCGGGTGCGGCTTGGCCTCACCCACCTCGTCGCCGCAGACCACCGCGTCGAAGCTGTCCCGCCCCAGCGTGTCCAGGGCGACCTCGACCAGTGGCCGACCGCTGGAGGTGACCAGCGCGGTGGGGATGCCGGCGGCGCGGACCGCGCGCAGCAGCGCCAACGCGCCGGGACGCCACCGCAGCCCGGTGCGGAACAGGTCCAGGATCCGGGCGCTGATCCAGTCGGCGCTGGCCTGCACGTCCCGTTCCGGCTGGCCCAGGTCGTCGTGCACGATGCGCATCGCGTCGGCCATGCCGGTGCCGACGATCGCCCGGCGGGCCGGGTCGGACAGGGTGCCGCCGTACACGGCGGCCAGCTCCTGCAACGCGACGTCCCACAGCTTCTCGCTGTCGACCAGGGTGCCGTCCATGTCGAAGAGCACGGCGGCGGGGGGTGGGCTGCTCAGCGGGGGCCTCCTTCGATGGGCGTGCCCCGCCGATCCTGCCAGCCGGCACCGACCCGGCCGGCGCCGTACCCGATCGGGGTGACCGGCGGCATCACCGGAGGCCGCAGGCGTCCAGCGAGTTCTCGTAGCCGGCGAAGAACTTCTCCGACCGCTGTTCGGCGGTGCCGTGCGCGCCCTCGGCGAACCAGGGCTGGTCCGGGTCGTCGCCGACCGCGAGGAGCCCTTCGCGGAACTCGTCCAGGTCGCCGTCCTCCAGGGTGAGCGTCCCGGAGCGCACGCTGTCGCCGAGGTACGCCCCGGCCATGCAGTCGGCCTGCAACTCCTGCTGGATGGTGAAGTTGTAGCGGATGCCGAGGCGGGTCTGCACGCCGTGGGCGTACTCGTGGCCGAGCAGGTAGAACAGGAACGCGTCGCCGATCTGCCGGAACGCCGACACCGACCAGTTCACGTCGTAGGCGATGAAGTCGCCGGCCGAGCAGTAGACCGCGTTGTTGCGCGGCAGCGCCTGCCCGCCGCAGGACACCTCACCCGAGCGGGTGTAGGGCACCACCCGCCGGATCGGCCGGAACCGCTCCCCGGAGGCGCGGAACCGCGCGGTCCAGTATTGTTCGGCGCCGCCGACGGCGTCGGCGAAATCCTGCTTGAACTCGGCGACACTTGTCGTCCCGTCCGCCCGGGTGGTCACCGCGCCCGGTGAGGCCGGCTGCCCGCTCGGCCGCGGGGCGGGCTGCCGCGGCTCGCCCTGGTCGAGGCCGCCGCCCATGCACCCGGCCGCCACCACCACGGCCACCAGCAGCCCGGCGAGCGGCCCCGACCGCCGACGTCCCGCTCTCTCCCCCACGACCACCTCCGGTTGTCCCACCCCGTGCCCCGCCGCAGTACCCCCGCCCACACCGGCTCTCACGCACCGGTGCCGACGATCGTTCATCAGGTGTCGACGACAGTGAACAACAGCAGTGCCCGGCCGGGGTCGAGGACCACCTCGGCGCCGCCCGCGTCGTGGTCAGCGCTGCGCTGCCACCGCACGCCGTCGGGCACGTACCGGGCCAGCGCCGGCCAGACCTCGGGCGCCGCGCCGGTCACCGGCGCCCAGGTGTACGCGGCGGCAAGCGCCCGGGCGTCGGCCGGCGCGAGCCGCACCACCCCCTGGTAGCGCCGGTCGGTCGGGCCGGGCGCGCGGGAACACACGAAGCTCGGGTGGTCGACCTGCCAGTGGATCTCGTGATACGCGCCGATGCCCGGCACGTCCTGCTCGGTCCAACGCCGGTCGGTGCGGACCTTCGCCTCCTCGGCGGCGACCCGCGCCGCGCAGTCCCGCTCCGCGCTGTCGTCGGCGGGCACCAGCCGGGGCACGCCGCCGCAGGCGGCCAGCAGGACGACGCCGAGCACGGCGGCCAGCGCGAGGAACAGGGGCCGACGGGTCACAGCGGCAGGGTAGCCGCCGCTGGCCACCCGGAACCCGACCCGGTGCGGCGCCCGGGCCCGCCCGGGCGCTGGAGTGCGCCGGCCGGGTGATCCGCCCCGGCCGCTAGTCCAGCCCGCGCATGATGTGCGGCTCGCCGTCGTCGTCGCCGAAGCAGCGGTGCAGCACCTGGGCGCGGGCCCACAGGTCCAGGCTGCTCGGCGGGCCGACCTCCGACGGCCGCAGCGGCGCGGTCAGCACGGGCGCCCGGTCCGGCGCCACCTTCGACGTCACCTCGTCGGCCATTTCCGCCCCTTTCGTCGTACCCATGCTCGCCCGGCGGCGTCTCCGCCGCGTCACTCGGACGGCGCGGGTGGGGACGCGGCGCTCGGCGAGCCGGCGTCGGCCGTACTCCGGTGACGGTAGCCCGCGGGACCGGCCGGCACACCCCTTATTCCGGACCCCGACGCAGGTGGTGGGGGGATGGTCAGCCGATGTTCACGGAAGTTGAACTGGACCGCTACTTCCATGCCTGTCTATATATAGGCCAGCTAAGCGCCAATCCCGTCCGGATGGAGTCCCATGCCCCGCACCCTACGCGCCACGGCCATCAGCCTCGCCGCGATCGTGGCCGCCACCCTCGGCCCCGCCCAGCCCGCCCCCGCCGCCGGCTACTCCGCCTCCCTCACCACCGCGGTCGCCGGCCTGTCCGTCGCCACCGAGGTCCGCACCGGCTACAGCCGGGACCTGTTCCCGCACTGGATCGACGCGGACGGCGACGGCTGCAACACCCGCAACGAGGTGCTCTACACCGAGGCCACCACGAAGCCCACGATCAGCGGCACCTGCACGCTCTCCGGCGGTCGCTGGTACTCCTACTACGACAATTCCACCTGGACCGCCACCGGCGACGTGGACATCGACCACATGGTCCCGCTCGCCGAGGCCTGGGACTCCGGCGCGCGGAACTGGTCCACCAGCCGCCGCCAGGCGTACGCGAACGACCTGGGCGACGCGCGCGCCCTGGCCGCGGTGACCGACAACGTCAACCAGTCCAAGGGCGACCAGGACCCGGCGACCTGGCTGCCGCCGTACGCCTCGGCCCGCTGCCGCTACGTCCGCGAATGGGTGGCGGTGAAGATCCGCTGGCGGCTGACCGTGGACAGCGCGGAGAAGAGCGCGCTGACCAGCTGGGCCAACAACTGCCCGACCGCCACCGTCTCGGTCACCTACGCGTACTGAGGACTCCGTGCGCCTGGGCCCCGGCGGGGGCTCAGGCGTCCTCCTCGGCGAGCGCGCGGCGTAGCAGGCGCAGCAGGTCGGCGCGGTCGGTGCGACGGCGCCGAGCGGCCGTCCCGGCTCACCGGCATCGACGACCTCGCCCTGGCCTACCTGCACCTGCTGCACGGCCACGGGCTGCGCGACGTGCTCGTCGTCGGCTCCTCGCTCGGTGGCTGGGTCGCCGCCGAGATGGCCCGGGACACCGCCGGCCTGGTCAGCGGTCTGGCCCTCGTCGACGCGGTCGGCATCGACGTGCCCGGCGAGCCCATCCAGGGCTTCTTCACCCTCGACCCGCCGACCCTCGGCGAGTACACCTGGCACGACCCGAAGCTGCGCCGCCGGCCCGCCCGGGTACGCGTGCCCGCCCTGCTGCTGTGCGGCGAGAGCGATCGCATCGTCACCCCCACCTACGGCGCGGCGTACGCGGCGGCGTTCGGCGACGGCCGGTTGGTGGTCGTGCCCGAGGCCGGGCACCTGCCGCACACGGAGAATCCGGCCGCGACGCTGTCCCACCTGGACGCACGCGCGTGGCTCGATCGGCACCGGGATTCCCGGGCATGACCGGCGACGAGGCGCCGACGGTACGGTCGGAGGCATGACGGTCGCCCGCTCCATCCTGCTGTTTCTCATCGCCGCGCTGGCCGAGATCGGCGGCGCCTGGCTGGTCTGGCAGGGCTGGCGGGAAAACCGCGGGCTGCTCTGGATCGCGGGTGGGATCGTCGCGCTGGGCGTCTACGGGTTCGTCGCCACGCTCCAGCCCGACCCGAACTTCGGGCGCATCCTCGCCGCCTACGGTGGCGTCTTCGTCGCCGGGTCGCTGGCCTGGGGCATGTTCGTCGACAAGTTCCGGCCCGACCGCTACGACCTGGCCGGCGCGGCCGTCTGCCTGGTCGGCGTCTCGATCATCATGTACGCGCCGCGCGCGAGCTGACGACGATGCTGTTCGCCCCGCAAGCGGTGGAGCTGTCCTTCCGGCACGGCGACGACACGCTGGTCGGCGACCTGGTCCGGCCGCCCCGGCCCGGGCCGTACCCGGCGGTGGTGTTCGTCGAGGGCTCCGGCCCGGGCGGGCGCGACCAGCGCGACTGGCAGATCCGGCCGGCCGCCGCCGGTCTCGCCAGCCTCGCCTACGACAAGGCCGGTTCCGGGGCCTCCACCGGCGACTGGACCCGGCAGCGCCTGCGCGGGCGGGCCGGCGAGACCCTGGCCGCGGTGGGCGCCCTGCGGGCCCGGTCGGACGTGCGGGCGGCGCGGACGGGCTACTTGGCGTTGAAGTAGTTGGCCTCCGGGTGGTGGACCACGATCGCGTCGGTGGCCTGCTCCGGCACGAGCTGGAACTCCTCCGACAACTGCACCCCGATGCGCTCCGCGCCCAACAACCCGACGATCTTCGCCCGGTCCTCCAGGTCGGGGCAGGCCGGGTAACCGAACGCGTACCGGCAACCCCGGTAGTCGGTGCGCAGCAGACCGGCCAGGTCGGCCGGGTCGTCGTCGGCGACCGTCCCCCCGTCGGGAAGGACCAGCTCGGCGCGGATCCGCCGGTGCCAGTACTCGGCGAGCGCCTCGGTGAGCTGCACCGACAGGCCGTGCACCTCCAGGTAGTCGCGGTATTCGTTGGCCGCGAACATCTTCGCCGTGTATTCGCTGATCGGCTGCCCCACGGTGACCAACTGCAACGCCACCACGTCGAGTTGCTCGCCCCGGGGCCGGAAGAAGTCGGCCAGGCACAGCCGGCGCTCCTGCCGCTGCCGGGGGAACGAGAACCGGGCCCGCTCGCTGTGCCCGTTCTCGTCCAGCACCACCAGGTCGTTGCCCTCCGAATACGCCGGGAAGTAGCCGTACACCACGGCCGCCTCCAACACCTTGTCGGAGATCAGGCGGTCCAGCCAGTAGCGCAGCCGGGGCCGGCCCTCGGTCTCCACCAGTTCCTCGTATGACGGGCCGGTGCCGCCGCGGGCCCCGCGCAGCCCCCACTGGCCGAGGAACGTGGCCCGCTCGTCGAGCAACGCCGCGTAGTCGGCCAGCGGCACACCCTTCACCACCCGAGTGCCGAGGAACGGCGGGGTGGGCACCTCCACCTCCACCGCCACGTCGGAGCGGACCGAGGCGTCATCCAGCTCGGGCAGCACCTCGCGGACCTGGGCGCGCTGCCGCTCCCGGCGCTCCCGGCGAGCGGCCAGCGCGGCCTCCCGCTCCGGGTCGACCACCGGCGCGCCGCCGCGCTTGGCGGCCATCACGCGGTCCATCAGGGACAGCCCCTCGAACGCGTCGCGGGCGTAGTGCACCTGACCGGGATAGATCGAGCGCAGGTCGTCCTCCACGTACGCCCGGGTCAGCGCCGCCCCGCCGAGCAGCACCGGCCAGCGCTCCGCGACGCCGCGCGTGGCCATCTCGGCCAGATTCTCCTTCATGATGACCGTGCTCTTGACCAGCAGCCCGGACATGCCGATCGCGTCGGCCCGGTGCTCCTCGGCCGCGTCGAGGATCGCGGCGATCGGCTGCTTGATGCCGATGTTGACCACGTCGTAGCCGTTGTTGGACAGGATGATGTCGACCAGGTTCTTGCCGATGTCGTGCACGTCGCCCTTGACCGTGGCCAGCACAATTCGACCCTTTCCCTCATCGTCGGCCTTCTCCATGTGCGGCTCCAGGTAGGCCACCGCGGTCTTCATCACCTCGGCGGACTGGAGCACGAACGGCAACTGCATCTGCCCCGAGCCGAACAGCTCACCGACCACCTTCATGCCGTCCAGCAGCAGATCGTTGATGATGGACAGCGGCGCGCGGCCCTCGGCCATCGCGGACTCCAGGTCGGCCTCCAGGCCGTTGCGCTCCCCGTCGATGATCCGCCGCTTGAGCCGCTCCTCCAGCGGCAACGCGGCCAACTCCTCGGCCCGGGTGGCTCGCGCCGACGCCGCGTCGACGCCCTCGAAGACCTCGATGAACCGCTGCACCGGGTCGTAGCCCTCGCGGCGGCGGTCGTAGACCAGGTCCAGCGCCACCTCGCGCTGCTCGTCCGGGATCTTCGACATCGGCAGGATCTTGCTGGCGTGCACGATCGCCGAGGTGAGGCCGGCCTGGACGCACTCGTGCAGGAACACCGAGTTGAGCACCTGCCGGGCCGCCGGGTTGAGCCCGAACGACACGTTGGAGATGCCGGCGGTGAAGTTGACCCCCGGGTAGCGGGCGGCGATCTCCCGGATCGCCTCGATGGTCTCGATGCCGTCGCGGCGCGTCTCCTCCTGCCCGGTGGCGATCGGGAACGTCAACGCGTCGATGAGGACGTCCTCGCGGCGCAGCCCCCACCGGCCGGTCAGGTCGTCGATCAACCGGCCGGCCACCCGCACCTTCCACTCCCGGGTGCGGGCCTGGCCCTCCTCGTCGATGAGCAGCGCCACAACGGCGGCGCCGTGTTCCTTCACCACCGGCATGATCCGCGCGTAGCGGGAGTCGGGGCCGTCGCCGTCCTCGAAGTTGACCGAGTTGACCACGCATCGGCCGCCGAGCATCTCCAGCCCGGCCTCGATCACCGCCGGCTCGGTGGAGTCGAGCACGATCGGCAGAGTGGACGCGGTGGCGAACCGGCCGGCCAGTTCGCGCATGTCCTGCGTGCCGTCCCGGCCGACGTAGTCGACGCAGAGGTCGAGCAGGTGCGAGCCGTCCCGGGCCTGGTTGCGGGCGGTCTCCACGCAGGCCTGCCAGTCGGCGGCCAGCATCGCCTCACGGAACGCCTTCGAGCCGTTGGCGTTGGTGCGCTCCCCCACCATCAGCACGCTGGCGTCCTGGGCGAACGGCACGTGGTGGTAGACCGAGGAGACACCGGCCTCCGGCTCGGGCTGCCGGGCCGCCGGACGGCGACCGCCGAGCCGCTGCACCAGCACCCGGATGTGCTCCGGCGTGGTGCCGCAGCAGCCGCCGATCAGCCCGACGCCGTAGTCGTCGACGAACTGCTCCAGCGCGTCGGCCATCTCCTGCGGGCCGAGCGGGAAGTAGGCGCCGTCGGCGGTCAGCACCGGCAGGCCGGCGTTCGGCATCACCGACACCGGGATGCGCGAGTGCCGGGACAGGTAGCGCAGGTGCTCGCCCATCTCGGCCGGGCCGGTGGAGCAGTTGAGCCCGATCAGGTCGACCCCGAGCGGCTCGATCGCGGTCAGCGCCGCGCCGATCTCGCTGCCCAGCAGCATCGTGCCGGTGGTCTCCATGGCCACCTGGCAGATGATCGGGACGTCCCGGCCGGCGGCGTCGCGGGCCCGCTTCGAACCGACCACCGCCGCCTTGACCTGGAGCAGGTCCTGGCAGGTCTCGACGATCAGCGCGTCCGCGCCGCCGGCGATCAGACCGGCGGCGTTCTCCTGGTACGCGTCGCGCAGCGAGGCGTAGCCCGCGTGGCCCAGGGTCGGCAGCTTGGTGCCCGGCCCCATCGAGCCGAGCACGAACCGGGGACGCTCCGGCGTCGCGTGCGCGTCGGCGGCCTCCCGGGCGATCCGCGCGGCGGCCTCGGACAGCTCCCGGATGCGCCCGGCGATGCCGTACTCGGCGAGGTTGGGCAGGTTGGCGCCGAACGTGTTGGTCTCCACGCAGTCGGCGCCGGCGGCCAGGTAGGCGTCGTGCACGCCGCGGACCACGTCCGGCCGGGTGACGTTGAGGATCTCGTTGCAGCCCTCGAGACCGTCGAAGTCGTCCAGGGTGAGGTCGGCCGCGTGGAGCATCGTCCCCATCGCCCCGTCGGCGATGAGGATCCGGTCCGCCAGCAGGTCGCGCAACGAAGTAGGCACACGGTCAGGTTAATCCGCCCGGGTGACGATCGTTGCGCGCAATCGTGCCTTCTCACATAGTGTCGGCCGGATCACCGCGTACCCTTCATCCGGTTCGACCGGCTGGTCGGGCCGGGTGACCGGCGCGGCCGACGGGCCGGCTCCGACGGCGGCACGTAGGCTGGCGGACGTGAAGGACATCAGGGACGCGACCGTGCGACGGGGCGGCGCCGCTCCCGACGAGCAGGGTGAGGTGACGGCGTGACCGAGTTCGACGGGCTGCCGGTACTGCGCTCACCGGTCGCCATCGCGGCCTTCGAGGGCTGGAACGACGCCGCGGACGCCTCCACCGCCGCCGTGGAGCATCTGGAACAGGTCTGGCAGTCCCGGCAGGTGACCGAGCTGGACCCGGAGGACTTCTACGACTTCCAGGTGAGCCGGCCGACAATCACGATGGCCGATGGGGAGACCCGGCGGGTCGAGTGGCCGACCACCCGCTTCATGGTGGCCAGTCCGGAGGGCACCGAGCGGGACGTGGTGCTGATCCGCGGCATCGAACCGAGCATGCGTTGGCGCACCTTCTGCGAGCAGGTGCTGGAGATCTGCCACAGCCTGGAGGTCGAGCGGGTGGTGCTGCTCGGCGCGTTGCTGGCCGACGTGCCCTACACCCGGCCGCTGCCGATCAGCGGCAGCGCGTCGGACGCCGACGCGGCCAAGCGCTACCAGCTCACCCCGACCCGCTACGACGGTCCGACCGGCATCGTCGGGGTGCTGCACGACGCGTGCACCCGCGCCGAGGTGGACGCGGTGTCGTTCTGGGTGCACGTGCCGCACTACGCGAACAACCCACCCTGCCCGAAGGCCACGCTGGCGCTGCTGCACCGCGTCGAGGAGGTGCTCGACCTGCCGGTGCCGATGGCCGACCTGGCCGAGGAGGCGGCGGAGTGGGAGCAGCGGGTGCGCAGCGCCGCCGAGCAGGACGCCGAACTCGGTGAATACGTGCGTGAGCTGGAGGAACGTGTCGGCGACGCGGGCATCACCCCGTTGACCGGGGACGAGATCGCCCAGGAGTTCGAGAAGTACCTGCGCCGTCGGGGCGGTTCCGCCGGCCCGACCGCCGGTTCCTGGTAGCTCTCCTCGTCGAAGCCGGGCCCGGTCGGGGCCCGGCTTCTTCGTGTCCGGGGTGGCGCCGGCACACCCGCTAGGGCATCCTAGGAACCTAGCTGTCATGAGGAGGCGGGTATGCAGATCAACCCGGGTGCGGCCGAGTTCCCGCACCGGCAGATCGCCGCGCAGCTCAAGGCCCAGGTGCGCCGCGGCGACTGGGGTCCGGGCGAGCGGCTGCCGTCCATCCCGGCCATCGCCGAGATGTTCGGCGTCGCCAAGCAGACCGTGCAGCGCGCCGTCGACCAGCTACGGGTCGAGGGCATCCTGATCACCAAACCCGGCTCCGGTACGTACGTCCGGGGCACCCGACGCCGACTCAACCGCCTCTCCCGGGGTCGCTACGGCGGCTTCCGCGGCTACCACACCGACCTGGCCGCCCGGTATCGCCAGCAGCTCGTCTCGGTCGGTCGCGCCGCCGCCCCGCCCGAGGTCGCCGACGTGTTCGGCGTCACCGACGGCACCGAACTGCTCTGCCGGCGGCACCTGGTCCGCACCGACGACTCCCCGGTCGAGGTCGGCGCCTCCTGGTTCCTGCCCGCCGACACCGCCGGCACCTCGCTGGAGCGGGCCGAGGCGTTCGGCCGGCCGCTCTACCAGGAGGCCGAGGAGGCGACCGGCCGCCGATACGCCACCGCGACGGACACGATCAGCGCCCGCCAGCCCAGCCGGGAGGAGGCGGAGATCCTCCAGATCCGCCCGGACACCCCGGTGCTGCACCTGCTGCACGTCGCGTACGACGAGCGGCGCAAGCCGATCGAGGTCGCCCAGGCCACCTGGCCGGGCCCGATGACCACGCTGACCGAGGAATACAAGATCCCCGCGCCGTCCCCCGCGCCGGGCCCGGACCCGGGCCTCGTGCTGGGCTGATCCGCCCCCCCGCCCCCGCCCGCCAGGGCTGCGCCGGGCCTTGGCCCGCTGAGGCTCTGCCGGGCCGCGCTGCGCCGGGCCGCGCTGCGCCGGTCGGTCGGGAGGTGTGAAGAAGGGGCCCCGCCTATACCGAAGGCGTTAACAGGGGGCCCGGCCTTACAGCCGGATGCCGAGGAGGGCGTCCAGCGTGTCGGCGAACAGCGCGGGGGCGGCCGGGTCGGCGGCGTCGCCGTCGAGGGTCCGCTCGGCCCAGGCGTCGGCCGCCGCCAGCGCGCCCGGCGTGTCCAGGTCGTCGGCGAGCCGCTCGCGTACCTCGGCCAGCAGCACCGCTCCCGACGGGCCCCCCGGCGCGGCGGCGGCCCGCCGCCAGCGGTCCAGCCGCCGCAGCGCCGCGGTGAGCAGCTCGTCGGTCCAGGACCGGTCGGCGCGGTAGTGGCCGGCGAGCAGGGCCAGCCGGACCGCCATCGGATCCACCCGGTCGGCCCGCAGCCGGGAGACGAACACCAGGTTGCCCTTGGACTTGGACATCTTCTCGCCGTCCAGACCGATCATGCCGGCGTGCACGTAGTGGTCGGCGAACGGCGCCTCGCCGGTCAGCCGCTCGGCGTGCGCCGCGGAGCACTCGTGGTGCGGGAAGAGCAGGTCGTTGCCGCCGCCCTGCACGCAGATCCGGTCGCCGAGCAGGTGCAACGCGATGACCGTGCACTCGATGTGCCAGCCGGGGCGGCCCGGGCCCAGCTCGCCGCCGGGCCAGGAGGGCTCACCCGCGCGGGCGCCGCGCCACAGCAGCGGGTCGAGCGGGTCCCGCTTGCCGGCACGGTCCGGATCGCCGCCACGCTCCGGGAAGATCTCCAGCATCTCGGCCCGGGACAGGTTGGACTCGTAGCCGAACGCGGGGGCGGCGGAGATGTCGAAGTAGACATCGCCGGTCCCGTCGTCGAGCCGGTACGCCGCACCGTCCTTGAGCAGCACCGACACCTTGTCGGCGATGTCCGGGATCGACTCGACCGCGCCGACGTAGTGCGCCGGCGGGATCATCCGCAGCGCCTCCATGTCCTCGCGGAACAGCGCGGTCTCCCGCATGGCCAGGACCTTCCAGTCCTCGCCGTCGCGCTCGGCGCGCTCCAGCAGCGGGTCGTCGATGTCGGTCACGTTCTGCACGTAGGACACGGTCAGTCCGGCGTCGCGCCACATCCGCTGCACCAGGTCAAAAGTGATCATGGTGGCGGCGTGGCCGAGGTGGGTGGCGTCGTACGGGGTGATGCCGCAGACGTACATCGAGGCGACACCGTGGGGCCGGGACGGGTGTTGTCCCTGTCGCGCCGAGTCGTACAACCTCAGTGGCGCGCCCTCACCCGGCAGCCGTGGCACCTCGTGTCCCGCCCAAGACTCCATGACCGCCAGCCTAACGATCCGTCAGGCACGCGGGTGGTACCCCGCGGGTGATCAACGTGACAGCGGTTCACATGGGTGGCCACGGCATGGCCGGCCACTCCTCGGGGGGCAGCGGGAACCGGCCGGAGTCGCGCAGCCGGTCCACCCGGGCCGCCACCGCGGCGACCTCGCCCAGGGTGAGGTGCTCGGCCAGCGCCGCACCGAGCGCACCGGCGAACCGGGCGGCCAGGTCGTCGAGCATCTCGACCGCGTCCGGCGGGAGCAGTCGGCCGGCCCAGCCCCAGAGCACCGTGCGCAGCTTCTCCTCCACGTGGAAGCTGACGCCGTGGTCCACGCCGTAGATGCGGTCGTCCGCGCCGACCAGCACGTGCCCGCCCTTGCGGTCGGCGTTGTTGATCACCGCGTCGAGGACGGCCAGCCGGGCCAACCGAGGGTCGTCGGCGTGCGCCAGCGCGTACGCCGCGCCGTCGTCGTCGCGCGCCGCGGCGACCGGGAACCAGCGCGGCGGCACCGACTCGGCGGGCACGAAGCCCACCAGCGGCTCGGCGTCGGCCGGCTCGTCGATCCAGAGCTGGCAGGAGCCGGGGCCGAACGGGCCGTCGCGCAGCACGGTCGGCGGCACCAGGTCCCACCCGGTGGCCCGGGAGACCAGATAGGCGGCCACCTCCCGGCCGGCGAGCGTGCCGTCCGGGAAGTCCCAGAGCGGGCGCTCCCCGCGCACCGGCTTGTAGACACAGTGCGCGCTGACCTCGCCGAGGGTGATCTCGGCACGCAACGTGGCGTTGGAGGCGTCGACCAGCCGCCCCTCGAGGGTGAGCTCACCGTCGGCGAGCAGCCGCAGCGCCTCGACGCCGCCCTGTCGGGGCTGCAGTTCCGACGAGGTCACCGGTGATAGCCGTTGTGCCGGGGGCAGAGGTGACCGGCCGGGTCGAGCGGCTGGCCGCAGAGCGGGCAGGGTGGCCGGCCGGCGTTGACGACCCGCTTGGCGCGTTCGATGAACTCGCGGGTCGCCTCCGGGGTCAGCCGCACCCGGAGCCGGTCGAGGTCGTCGTCCGGCTCGTCCGGCTCCTCGTCGATCTCCACCTCGTCGTCGTCGGCGTCGCCCAGCTCGACCTCCACCTCCGCCTCGCCCACGGCGATCGCCTCGATCACGACGGTGGCGGTGTCCACGTCGAAGGCCAGGCCCAGCGTGCCGACCCGGAACTCTTCGTCGACCGGGGTGTCGAGCGGCTCGTTGTCGCCGACGGCCACCGGAGCCGACTCCGGCAGCTTCACCCCGAACCGGCGTTGCGCCTCGGAGAGCAGCTCCTCCAGTTTCTCGGCGAGCAGCGACACCTGGACCTTCTCCAGCGCGACGCTGACCAGCCGGCCGCCGCCACGCGCCTGGAGGAAGAACGTGCGCTCCCCCGGCGGGCCGACCGTTCCGGCGACGAACCGCTCCGGCGGCTCGAACGCGTGCACCTGGTGCGTCATACCCACGACCCTATCCGGCGCACGGAAGCACCGCGCAGCCCACCGACGCCGAATCCGCCCAGAGCGCAACGCGCCGCGCCGGGCCCGTCCGAGGCGGTCACGACCCCCCTGCTCCCGCGCCACCGCCGACCGCGGCGTCCGACTCGGTGGCGCGCGCCGCCCGCCGGCGCCGCCGCCGCGGCGGCGGGACCAGCGCCGACAGGTCACCCCCGGTGTCGTTGAGCCGGACCAGGAACGGTCGCAGCGGCGTGTAACGGATCGCCGTCACCGACGCCGGGTCGGCCACGATCCGCTGGAAAAGATCCAGGTGTACGCCGAGCGCGTCGGCCACGATGGCCTTGATCACGTCGCCGTGGCTGCACGCCAGCCAGACCGCCTCCGGCCCGTGCTCGGCGGTCACCCGCGCGTCCCACGCCCGCACCGCCGCGACCGCCCGCGCGGACATCGCCGCCATCGACTCCCCCTGCGGGAAGGCGGCGGCGCTCGGGTGCTGCTGGACCACGGGCCAGAGCGGCTCCTTCGCCAGCTTCTTCAGCGCCTGCCCCTCCCAGGCGCCGTAACCGCACTCGATCAACCCGTCCTCGACCACCGGCTCGGCTCGCGGCAACGCCAACTCCAGGGTCTGCCGGCACCGGATCAGCGGGCTGGTCACCACCGCCGCCAACGGCAGCCCGGCGAGCCGGGCGCCGACCGCCGTGGCCTGGGCCCGGCCGGTGTCGTCCAGCTCGACCGGTTGCCGGCCGGCCAGGCCACCGTCGGCGTTCGCGGTGGTCCGGCCGTGTCGCAGAAGCAGAAGGGTCGCCACGCTGACCACCCTAGGCCGTCCCCCTTCGTCGACCGTCCCGCACCACCGCACGACAGCTCCAGCCACCATGGGCGACGGGCGAGCACCCACGGCGTTCCGCCCACGCCCCCTCGTGGCCGTGGGTGGAACGTGATGGGTGTGTGCGGCGCCCCGAGACACCCATCGGGCTCCACTCACGGCCTCGCCGTGGCGCGGGTGGAACGTGATGTGCGTATGTGGTGGTGGGGTGACGGTGCGGGCGCGAGCCGGGCTTGCGGTGATATCCAATATTTCTGGGCGAGGAACGGTGAGTGGGAACGTTTGTCCGGTTCGGGGTGGTCGGGGACCCCCGCCCGGTGGAATGGGCCCGGGGGCGGGGGCGTTACACCCGGTGCACGGCTGAGCAGCGGAAACGCCCGCCACCGGATCGCGGATCCGGGGAATGGCGGCGGGTCGCCGGTCGTTGTACATGGTTCCGCCGCCACGACGAGGCCCCCGCCCCGTGAGCCGGACGGACCGCTTCCCCCCCGAGACCTTCCTGAGCGCCTGACGGTGCTCGCACACCCACCCCCGGGTGTGTCGACCCCCGAACGGAGCCCCCCATGAACACCATGCTGCGCAAGAGCATCCTCGGTATCGCCGGTCTGACCGTCGCCGGTGGCCTCGCCGCCGGCCCGCTCAACCACGACAGCACCCCCGCCCCGCGCGAGAGCACGGTGGCCGTGCAGACCCGACTCGACACCGCCGCGCTGATCCCGCACGGCGTGCAGGGCGCGCAGTCGCGCATCGACCTCAACGACGAGCAGACCGCCAACGTCAAGGCGATCATCGCCGCCACCAAGAAGGCCGGCATGGACGAACGCGCCGCCGTCGTCTCGATCGCCACCAGCCTGCAGGAGTCGAAGCTGGAGAACCTCGGCCACCTCGGCGACCGCAACGACCACGACTCGCTGGGCCTGTTCCAGCAGCGCCCGTCGAGCGGCTGGGGCACCCCGGAGCAGATCACCGACCCCGAACACTCCACCCTCGCCTTCCTCAAGGGCCTCACGCAGGTCGACGGCTGGCAGGACATGCCGCTGACCCAGGCCGCGCAGACCGTGCAGGTCAGCGCCTACCCCGACGCCTACGCCCAGTGGGAGCAGCAGGCGGCAGACCTCGTCGCCCAGCACTGGAACAGCTGACGACGCGAAGGCCGGCACCCGGTCACCGGGTGCCGGCCTTCGTCGTGCCCCGGCCGATCAGGTGGCGCTGATCGTGCCGGTGAGCAGCAGGCACAGCACGAGCGTGCCGAGCGCCACCCGGTAGAGCACGAAGAGGTAGAGCGTGTGGTGCGCCACGTAGCGCAGCAGCCAGGCGATGGCCGCGTAGCCGATGGCGAACGCGACAAGCGTGGCCACCACCATCTGCGCCACGCTCGGCGCGGCGGTGCCCGGCGCGGACGGCTCGAAGACGTCCGGCAGGCTGAACACGCCGGAGATCACCACCGCCGGGATGGCCAGCAGGAACGAGTAGCGCGCCGCCGTCTCCCGGGTGAGGTTGAGCAACAGGCCGACGGTCAGCGTGCCGCCCGAGCGGGAGACACCGGGGATGAGCGCCATGGCCTGCCCGAGGCCCATCGCGATGCCGTCGCGCATCCGGAAGTTCTCCAGCGTGCGGGTCTGCCGCCCCCAGTACTCGGCGAAGGCGAGCACCAGGGCGAAGAAGATCAGCGTGAAGGAGATCAGGTAGAGGTTCCGGCCGGCGGTGCGGATCTGGTCCTTGAAGAGCAGCCCGAGGATCCCGATCGGGATCGTGCCGACGATGACGTACCAGCCCATCCGGTAGTCGAGGCTGGACCGCACCGAACGGTCCACCAGGCCGAGGCACCAGGTGCGCACGATCCGCCAGATGTCCTTGGCGAAGTAGATCAGCACGGCGGCCTCGGTGCCGAGCTGTGTCACCGCGGTGAACGACGCGCCCGCGTCGCGGCCGAAGAAGATGGCCGAGGTGATCCGCAGGTGCCCGGACGACGACACGGGGAGGAACTCGGTCAGCCCCTGGACGACGCCCAGGACGATGGCTTCGACCCAGGTCACTCGCCGACCCCGGACAGGTCGAGGGCCTCGGCGACGCTGCGCAGCGTCCGCACCCCGCTGTCCCGGTCGGCCACGAACAGCGTCACCGACAGGGTGGTCACCCCGGCGGCGGCGTACTCCCGCATCCGCTCGGCGATGCGCTCCTTCGGACCGAGCAGCGAGGTGCGGTCGATGAACTCCATCGGCACCGCGGCGGCCGCGTCGCGCTGCCGCTTGGCCAGGTAGAGCTCCTGCACCTCGCGGGCCGCGTCGCCGTAGCCCATCCGGGTGGCGAGCTGGTTGTAGAAGTTCTGCTTCCGGCTGCCCATCCCGCCCACGTACAGGGCGGCGTACCAGCGGACCAGCTCGGCGCAGGTGGCGACGTCGTCGCCGATCACCACCGGCACCGACGGCACCACGTCGAAGCCGGCCAGCTCCTTGCCGGCGGTGGCCCGCCCGGCCCGGATCGCGGCGAGCTGCTCCTCGGCGAACTCGGGGGCGTAGAAGACGGCCAGCCAGCCGTCGGCGATCTCGCCGGCCAGCTCCAGGTTCTTCGGACCGACGGCGGCCAGGTAGATCGGGATGTGTTCGCGCGGCGGGTGAAAGCTCAGCCGCAGCGCCTTGCCCGGGCCGTCCGGCAGCGGCAGCGTGTGGTGTGCGCCGTCGTACGCGACCTCCTTGCGGGCCACCGCGAGCTTGACGATGTCGACGTACTCCCGGGTGCGCGACAGCGGCTTGGCGAACCGGACCCCGTGCCAGCCCTCGGAGACCTGCGGACCGGACACGCCGAGGCCGAGCCGGAACCGGCCACCGGAGAGCGCGTCGATGGTCGCGGCGGTCATCGCGGTCATCGCCGGGGTGCGGGCGGGGATCTGCATCACGGCGGAGCCGAGGTCGATCCGCTGCGTCTGCCCCGCCATCCAGGCGAGCATGCTCGGCGAGTCGGAGCCGTACGCCTCCGCGGCCCACACCACGGAGTAGCCGAGTCGGTCCGCCTCCTGGGCGAACGCCAGGTGGTCGGCCGGCGTGCTCCAGGCCGTCTGGTATCCGAGGTTGAGCCCGAGTCGCACTGATCCTCCCACCGTCCGCACCACAGGTCGCATCAGGTTACGCAATGGCGGTGCCACCGCCGACGACCGGCTCGCCCCGAACACGTCACACCTGCCTGCGGTCGCGCGGGAACTTGACTACGCCGAGGATGTCCGTGACGCCAGGATCGAAATAAGGTTCACCCATGCAACAGCGACCGCTCGGCCGAAGCGGGCTGGCGGTTTCGCGGCTCGCGCTCGGCACCATGACCTGGGGACGGGACACCGACGCCGACGACGCGGCCGCCCAGCTGAAGAGCTACCTCGACGCGGGCGGCAACCTCGTCGACACCGCCGACGTGTACGCCGACGGCGACGCGGAGTCGGTGATCGGCTCCCTGTTGGGCAGCCTGGTCGACCGCGACGAGCTGCTCATCGCCACCAAGGCGGGCCTGCGGCCGGGCAGCGGACGCCGCCGCGACGGTTCGCGCGGGCACCTGCTGCGCACGCTGGACGCCTCGTTGCGCCGGCTCGGCACCGACCACGTCGACCTGTGGCAGGTGCACGGCTACGACCCGGACACGCCGCTGGAGGAGACGCTCACCGCGCTGGACCACGCCGTGTCCAGCGGGAAGGCCCGGTACGTGGGGGTGTCGAACTTCGCCGGCTGGCAGACCGCCCGGGCCGCCGCCTGGCAGACCGCCTGGCCGGGACGCGCGCCGGTGGTCGCCGCCCAGGTGGAGTACTCGTTGCTGGAACGCGGCGTCGAGCGCGAGGTGTTGCCGGCCTGCGCCGGGATGGGGCTGGGTGTGCTGCCCTGGTCGCCGCTGGGCCGCGGCGTGCTCACCGGCAAATACCGCAACGGCCGCCCGGCCGACTCGCGCGCGGTGTCGCCGCACTTCGAGCGCTTCGTCGGCACCTACCTGGAGCCCCGCTGCTCCAGCATCGTGGAGGCGGTGGCCATCGCCGCGGGCGGGCTCGGCGTGTCGCCACTGGAGGTGGCGCTGGCCTGGGTCCGCGACCGGCCCGGGGTGACCGCGCCGATCCTCGGCGCCCGCACCGTCGGGCAGCTCCTGGGCGCGCTCCAGGTGGAGCGGATGACCCTGCCGGACGAGATCGTCACGGCGCTTGACGACGTCTCCGCCGTGCCGGTCGGCTACCCGGAGCGCGACGGCTGACCGGGCACGACGCAGGGCCGGGCACGACGCAGGCCCGGGGGGTGGCGGAGGGCCCGCCAGCTGGGCAGCATGGAGCCATGGACTACGAATACGCGCCGCTGCGGTTGCCTTCGAACGTCGACCGGTTGACCGCCGCGGCGCAGCTGGCGATCCAGGCGGAGTTCTCCGGCTGGGAGTTGGCCCGGGTGCGGCTCTACCGGGACGGCACGCGGCAGGTGATGCTGCGCCGCCGCGTGGTGAACAAGCCGCAGCCGGGCCTGTCGTACTGACGGCCGGTTCGCCCCGGGGCCGCGCCGCGCGGTGCGGCCCCGGGGCGGCCATGTCCTAGTGCGCGTGGTCGTGCTCGTCGTCGAGTTCCAGGAACGGGTGCTCGTCGAGGCGGCCGACCAGCCGGTCGTCGACGGCCGGCTGGAACGGGCCGACCGGGTCGTCGTCGTCGAACGACTCCAGGTCGACCGGGGTGCCGACCTCGCTGACCATGACCACGCCGTCGAGCGGCTCCAGCTCGGGCACGTCGAGCGCGGAGAGCGAGCCGTCACCGCTCTGGAGCAGTTCCAGCACCGCCTCGCCGACGCCCTCCACCGGTGCCGGCTCGTCGTCCTCCGGAGTGCCCTCCCGACGGGCCGCCTCGGCCACCCGCAGCAGCGCGGCGACGCTGGGCACGCGGTAGTCGCGCCGCTGCCGCACCGAGATCACCCGCGGGTGCGGGTCGGTGGGCTCACCGCCCTCGACCGCGCCGAACCGCTCGTCCGCCTCCTCCGGGTCGATCGACTCGATGTCCCAGGGCGTCACCTCGCCGAACGCGTCGAGCAGCTGCTCGTCGTAGGCGAACGAGGCGTTGTTCAACGCGACGTACGCCTGCCACACGGCGTCGTCGTCGATCCGGCCCTGCGCGGCCCGGACGGCGGCCAGGTGGGCGCGGGCGGCGTCGATCACCTGCTCGAGGGCGGCGTCCAGCTCAGCGTGCTGGTCGGTCATGTGAGGCAGTCCCTTCGCGATGGGGGAGGTCCGCGCGGGCGGCGCCGCGGCGGGCGCGGTCAGCAGTTGCGGAGGAAGCGGTCGAGAACCCGCACGCCGAACTGTAGTCCGTCCAGCGGGACGCGCTCGTCGATGCCGTGGAACAGGCCGGAGAAATTGAGGTCGGCGGGCAGCCGCAGCGGCGCGAAGCCGAAGCAGCGGATGCCGAGTGCGGAGAACGCCTTGGCGTCGGTGCCACCGGAGAGCATGTAGGGCACCGGGTGCGCGCCCGGGTCCTCGGCGCGCAGCGCGGCCGACATCTGGTCCACCAGGTCGCCGTCGAACGTGGTCTCCAGGGCCGGCTGGCGCTGGACGTACTCGATGGCGATGTCCGGGCCGATTAGCTCGCGCAGTTGCCGTTCCAGCTCCTCGCTCTGCCCGGGCAGGCTGCGGCAGTCGATGGTGGCGGTGGCCCGACCGGGGATGACGTTGTCCTTGTAGCCGGCGGCCAGCCGGGTCGGGTTTGCGGTGTTGCGGATCGTCGCGCCGATGATGTTGGCGATCGGGCCGAGCTTGGCGATCGCCGTCTCCGGGTCGTCCGGGTCGATCTCGATGCCGAGCACGTCGGCGACCTCGGCCAGAAACGCCCGCACGGTGTCGGTCATGACCACCGGGAAGCGGTGCCGGCCGATCCGGGCGACGGCCTCGGCGAGCGCGGTCACCGCGTTGTCGTCGTGCACCATCGAGCCGTGCCCGGGTCGGCCCCTGGCGTGCAGGCGCAGCCAGTCGATGCCCTTCTCGGCGGTCTCGATCAGATAGAGCCGGCGGGACTCGTCGACCGAGTAGGAGAAGCCGCCCACCTCGCCGATCGCCTCGGTGCAGCCGTCGAACAGCCCTCGGTGGCGCTGGGCCAGGAAGTGCGCGCCGTAGTCGCTGCCGGCCTCCTCGTCGGCGGTGAAGGCGAGCACCACGTCGCGCCGGGGCCGGACGCCGGTGCGCCGCCAGTGGCGCACCACGGCCAGCACCATGGCGTCGAAGTCCTTCATGTCGATCGCGCCGCGGCCCCACAGGTAGCCGTCGCGGACCTCGCCGGAGAACGGGTGCACCGACCACTCGTCCGGGTCGGCGGGCACCACGTCGAGGTGGCCGTGCACGAGCAGGGCGTCGCGGCCCGGCTCGGCGCCGGGAATCCGGGCCACCAGGTTCGCCCGGCCGGGCGCCGACTCGTGGATCTCGGCGTCGACGCCGACCTCGGCGAGCTTCTCCGCGACGTACTCCGCGGCGCGCCGCTCCCCCGCGCTGGTGTCGTTGTCCCCGGTGTTCGTGGTGTCGATGCGCAGCAGGTCCCGGCAGAGGTCCACGACCTCGTCGACGGGTTCGGGTGAGGCGGACGTCGTCATCGGTTCCTTATACCAGCCGGACGGCGCGCGGCGGCCGGCGCGGTGCGGGCCGGTTTCGCAAAACGCGCGGGCGGGTAACGCCGAACATCGATTCCGGCCACCACGAGGAGGGCACCATGACCGTCCCCCTGCCGCCGCTGCCGCCCGCCGCCGACGACGCGTACCGGCCGGGCGGGCGGAGCCTGGCCGATCTGGTGGACGCGGAGCACCGCACCCTGCTGGAGCTGGCCGACCGGGTGACCGAGCCGGGGCTCGATCCGGCCGGCCGCCGGCGGGTGCTCGACGTGCTGACCGCCGCGGTGTCGCGGCACCTGTCCGCCGAGGAGCAGTACCTCTTCCCGGCCGCCCGCGCCGCGGTGCCGGAGAGCGCCGGGCTGGTCGCCCGGGAGATCGAGGCGGACGCGGCCCTGCTCACCGCGTTGAAGCAACTGTCCGGTCCGGACGACGCGGTGGTCGCCGACGTGGCCGAACGGGTCCGCCGGCACGTGAGCCGGGTCGCCGCGCTGGTCACGCCGCTGCGCGAGGTGGCCACCGACGCCGAGCTGATCCGGTTGGGCAACCGGTGGGAGATCGCGGAGGAGGCGGCGCCGACCCGGCCGCACCCGGGCACCCCGGCCACCCCGCCCTGGAACAAGATCGTCGAACCGGCGGTGGGGGTGCTGGACAAGGTGCGCGACGCGGTCACCGGGCGGCGTACCCGGCTGGCCGACCTGGAGCACCGTCGGGACGCCTGAGCCGTTCCGCCCCTTCCCGGACACCCGTTCGTGGTCCTACCGTCACCCTATGAATCTGGAGCTGCGACACCTGCGGGTGGTCTGCGCGATCGCCGAGACGGGGAGCGTGACCAAGGCGGCCTCGATGCTCGGTCTGGCCCAGCCGGCGCTGACCGCCCAGCTCCAGCGGATCGAGCGGGTGCTCGGCGGGCCGTTGTTCGAGCGGGACCGCCGCGGCGCGCGGCCCACCGCCCTCGGGGAGCTGGTGCTGGACCGGGCCCGCGTGCTGCTGCCGGCGATGAAGGGGCTGCAGGACGAGGCGGCCCGGCTGGCCGGCGCGGGCGACCCGCTGCGCCGCTACCGCTTCGGCGGGGTGAACAGCCCGATCCTCGGCCGGCTGGTGCACCGGCTGGCCGCCGAGCGCGCCGACGCGCAGATCTCCACGTACGCGTCCTGGTCGGTGGACGAGCTGGCGCAGATGGTGGCCGGCGGCCGGCTGGACTTCGCCCTCGCCGGGGTGTGCGGCGACGCCGCGCCGACGCCGGCGTTCGGGTTGAGCTGGCGGGAGGTGGCCGTGGACCCGGTCTTCGTGCTGCTGCCGCAGAGCCACCCGCTGGCCGACCGGGACGAGATCGACCTGGTCGACCTGCGGCGCGAGCAGTGGGTGGCGGCGCCGGGCGACGGCTGCTTCGGCGACTGCTTCGCCGCCGCCTGCGCCCGTGCCGGCTTCACCCCCCGCAAGGTGTACGAGGCGGACGTGCGGGCCGCGGAGGATCTGGTCGACGCGGGCGCGGCGGTGGCGTTGTGCCAGGCCACCTTCCGCCCGGTGGTCGGTCTGGTCACCCGCCGGCTGGCCGGCGCCCCGCTGCGCTGGCGGCTGCTGTTGGGCTGGCACCCGCAGGCGCCGGCGGCGGCGGTGGCGGAGCCGGTGCTGGAAACGGCGGTGGCGGCGTACGCCGACGCGCTGGCCAACCATCCCGACTATCTGGCCTGGCTGCTGGCCCACCCGGACTTCGGGGTGCAACCGCACGCCGCGGGACGGGGTGCGAACCGCCTGAACGCGGGTATCACCGCGGCATGACTGATCTGTATCCGGCCGCCGACCAGCGGGAGCTGCTGCGTCAGGCGGCCGCCGCGCACACCGCCGCCGCCGCCGACACCGAGGCGTTCCTGCGCCGCCTGCCCGAGGTGCCGGACCCGGCGGACGTCACCGAGTACGCCAACCTGCTCAGCCGGGAGGAACGGGCCCGGGCGGACCGGCAGGCCGCGGCCGACGCCGCCGGCCTGCGACTGCCCAGCATGGAGACCGACTAGCCCGGAGGCGCCCGGGCGGGCGTCCGCCCGGGCACCGCGGCGTCGGCTCAGCGTTCCACCAGCACGTCGTGGCCCAGGTCGAGCAACGCGTGCCGCCACTCGTCGTCGGCGGCGCCCCGGTCCGGCCGGTCGGCGGTGAGCTCCCGGATGCGGGTGATCGCGTCGCGCATCACCTCGATGTCCTCCCCGGTGAGGTCGACCTTGCGCTTGCGCAGCACGGCGAGGATCTGCCGGCCCGGCTCCGGCAGGTCGAGGTCGGGGCCGGGGCCGAACGCCTCCTCCCCCGAGCCACGGGTCAGCAGCCACTGCCGTAGCTGCTCGGAGGGCACGTTCACCTCGGCGTGGAAGTCGTCCCAGATCACCTCGACCTCGGGGTCGAGTCGCGCCTCGCGTACCATCACGCCTCCTCTCCCGGCGGCAGTCCGGACTCCTCCGGATCGCCCTCGCCGTGCGGTGTCTGCTGGGTGAGACCTTCCGGCGGCACCCGGACCCGGGACGGGTTGGCCGTCGGCGGCGCCTCGATCGGTTCGCCGGCCGCGGCGTCCTCCCGGGTCTCCTCGGGTTCGGTCATGTCCGCCCTCCGATCCGTGCGCGGCGGGCCGGGCCGGCCCACCGAGGGTGGCCGTCCCGTTCACCGGGGATGGGACGTGGTGGCGGCGGTGTATCCGCGCTCGCCGGCGGACACGTCGAAGACGAGCTGGCCGTCGCGGGTGTCCACGGTGACCTTCTGCCCCGGTGAGATCTCGTTCTCCAGCAGCATCCTCGACAGCCGGTTGTCGACCTCGCGCTGGATCACCCGACGCAGCGGGCGGGCGCCGAACTCCGGCTGGTAGCCGTGCTCGGCGAGCCAGTCGACGCCGGCGGCGCTGATCTCGACCTGGATGTCCTGGGCGTGCAGCCGGCGGCGGGTCTCCTCCAGCAGCAGGCCGGTGATCTCGCGTAGCTGCTCGGCCTCCAGCCGCTGGAAGATGATGATCTCGTCCACCCGGTTGAGGAACTCGGGGCGGAAGTTCTCCTGGAGCCGGCGCATCAGCCGCTCCCGCAGCTCGGTGGACTCCTGCCGGTCGGGATCGCCGCTGGCGAACCCGACGGTGCGCTGGGCGCCGGTGATCAGCTCCGAGCCGAGGTTGCTCGTCATGATCAGGACGGTGTTCTTGAAGTTCACGGTCCGGCCCTGACTGTCGGTGAGCCGGCCGTCGTCGAGCACCTGGAGCAGGATGTTGAACACATCAGGGTGCGCCTTCTCGATCTCGTCCAGCAGCACCACCGCGTACGGGCGGCGGCGGACCGCCTCGGTGAGCTGACCGGCCTCCTCGTAGCCGACGTAGCCGGGCGGGGCGCCGACCAGCCGGCTGACCGTGTGCCGCTCCTGGAACTCGCTCATGTCCACCCGGACCATCCGGTCCGCCTCGCCGAACAGCGCCTCGGCGAGCGCGCGGGCCAGCTCGGTCTTGCCGACGCCGGTGGGGCCGAGGAACAGGAAGCTGCCCATCGGCCGGTTCGGGTCGGCCAGCCCGGTACGCGAGCGGCGCACCGCCTCGGACACCGCGCCGACCGCGTCGTCCTGCCCGATCACCCTCTCGTGCAGGTGCCCCTCCAGGCGCAGCAGGCGGTCGCGTTCCTCCTCGGTGAGCTGGGTGACCGGAATCCCGGTGGCCCGGGACACCACCTCGGCGATCTCCTTCGGCCCGACCTCGGGCACGTGGTTGGGTCCCTCGTCGCCGCGGGCGCGGCGGATCTGGTCCTCCAGCTCGGCGAGCCGGTCGCGCAGCGCGGACGCCCGTTCGTACTGCTCGTCGGAGACCGCTTGTTCCTTGTCCCGCCGCACCTCGTCGAGCTGCTGCTCCAGGTCGCGCACGTCCGCGTCGGGGGTGCGGGTGCGCAGCCGCACCCGGGCGCCGGCCTGGTCGATCAGGTCGATCGCCTTGTCCGGCAGGAACCGGTCGGTGACGTAGCGGTCGGAGAGTTCGGCGGCGGCGACCACCGCTTCGTCGGTGAACCGGACCTGGTGGTGCGCCTCGTAGCGGTCACGCAGGCCGCGCAGGATGGCGACGGTGTCCTCGACGGTCGGCTCGGGCACCAGCACCGGCTGGAACCGGCGGGCCAGCGCGGCGTCCTTCTCGATGCTGCGCCGGTATTCGTCGAGCGTGGTCGCGCCGATCACCCGCAGCTCGCCGCGGGCGAGCGCCGGCTTGAGCATGTTGGAGGCGTCCATCCCGCCCTCGCTGCCGGCGCCGCCCGCGCCGACCAGGGTGTGGATCTCGTCCAGGAAGATGATCAGCTCGTCGCGGTGGGTCCGGATCTCGTCGATCACCTTCTTCAGGCGTTCCTCGAAGTCGCCCCGGTAGCGGGTGCCGGCGACCAGGCCGGACAGGTCGAGCTGGATGACCCGCTTGCCGATCAGCGTCTGCGGCACGTCGCCGTCGCAGATCCGCTCCGCCAGCCCCTCCACGATGGCGGTCTTGCCGACACCGGCCTCCCCGATCAGCACCGGGTTGTTCTTGGTCCGCCGGGACAGGATCTCCACCGCCTGCTCGATCTCGTCGGCGCGCCCGATCACCGGGTCGATCTGGTCCATCCTGGCCAGCTCGGTCAGGTCCTGTCCGTACTGGTCCAGGGTGGGCGTGCCGTGGTCCGGGCGCGGGCCGTTCGCGGCGCCGCGCTCGGCGCTGGCCGCCTGCAACGACTCCGGCTGGATCCGGCCGGCGGCGAGCATCCGGCCGGCGGGCGACTCGGGGTTCAGCGGCAACGCCATCAGGATGTGCTCGGGGCCGATGTAGTTGGCGCCCATGGCCCGGGAGAGCTGGTGGGCGTCGAGCAGCGCCCGCTTGGCGGCCGGGGTGAGCGACAGGTTCGGCGGCACGTCGCCGCCGGGTGCACCCTCGGCCCGCCCGCCGAGCGCGTTCACGAGCGCGTCCGGGTCGGCGCCGGCGCGGCGGACCAGGTCCCGCAGCGGCGCGCGCTGCAACGCCGCCCAGAGCAGGTGGTCGGTGTCCAGGTCGTTGCTGTGTTTCTGGGCGGCCCGCCGGGCCGCGTCGGCGAGCATCTCCCGGGCGTCGGCGGTCATCAGGCGGGTGATGTCGACCCGGTGGGCCGGCCGGCGGCCCCCCTCGCCCCGGCCGAAGTAGCGGGCCAGGAACTCGTCCCACGGGTCGTTGCCGAAGTCACCGGGTCCCATCATCTTCGTCCTCCGCAGTCGGTCGGCACGACCGGGACGCGACACGGCGCGGCGCGGTCGGCGGTGGCTACCCGGCGGGGTGCGTGACAAACGCGACGCCGATGGCAGGCTGGAGGCATGGAGAGCCTGCCGCTGCTGGTCGTCGACGCCGCGAACGTGGTCGGGTCCCGCCCGGACGGCTGGTGGCGGGACCGGGCCGGGGCGGCGGTCCGGCTACGCGACGCGCTGGCGCCGCTGGCCGGTGCCGGCGTGCCGCCGGAGCTGCCGCCGCCGGTGCAGGTGGTGCTGGTGGTGGAGGGCGCGGCCCGGCACGTGGCGTCGGCGCCCGACGTCGACGTGGTGTCCGCGCCCGGCTCGGGCGACGACACGGTGGTCGAGCTGGTCGCCGCCGCGCCGGGCCGGCGGCGGGTGGTCGTCACCGCGGACCGGGAGCTGCGGGCCCGGGTGACGGCGCTGGGCGCGGAGGTACGCGGCCCGCGCTGGCTGGATCGCTGACGCGCGCCGTCCGATCGACGGGACCGGGTTGACCGCCGGCGGGACCGCGCCGACCACCTCGGGGTGGCCTTCGCGCACGTCAGGGCCGTAATCGGACACCCGGGCAGGAACGACGCGAGGGTGGATGTTCGTCCACCCGCCGGGATGGGTTGTAATGGAGATCTCCCCTGCCCCCAGGAGGTCCCCGTGGCGAGCGTCGCCGAGCTGAAGGCTGCCATCGATGTCGCTCTCCAGCAGATCGGTGACGGCCAGATAGCGGTGCAGGCGGCCGGCGAGAAGCTGGCCGAGGCGCAGCAGACGCTGGCCGGCGCGCTGGAGGGCAGCGGCCACGAGACGGTCGAGGCGGCGCAGGCCTCGCTGACCCAGGCCAGCCAGGAGCTGGAGGAGTGCCTCGCCGCGACACTGGTGGCGGTGGAGCAGGCGCAGCTCTACGTCGCGACGCTCTGAGGGGCCGGCCGTGTCCATCGTCGAGGACATCGGCGCGCAGGTCCGCGCCGCCGCCGAGGAGCTGCCGCTGGCGCAGCTCGCCGCCGCGCTGGAGAAGCTCGGCCAGGCCGAGGAACGGCTGCGCTGGGTGCGCCAGGAGTCGGCCGACCCGATGGGTGTGCCGGAGCTGACCGCGGCCACCGAGCACGCCGAGACCGCCGGCTACGCGCTGCGGGTGGCGCAGGAGCAGCTCACCGCGTACCTGACCGCGATCGGGCTGGCCGCCGACGGCGCCCCCACCGCGCCACCGGGTGAGCGACGGCCGCGGCACGACACGCCACGCGGCGAGGCGCCGCCGACGCCGGGCGGGGCCGCCGGAGCCGACGAGCCGCCCGCGGTGCGGCGCTGGTGGGCGGTCCGGGTGGCGGAGCTGACCGGCGGCCGGGAGGGCACGCCGGACGAGCCGGACGAGCGGGTCGAGAACTCCCGCGAGCTGCTGCGCCGGGTGGTGGTCGGGATCCGGGCCGGCGACCGGGACCGGCTGCACGCCGAGTTGCGCCGGGCGCACGCCGACGTGGGGCTGGGGCTGGCCGCGATCGCTCCGCCGATGCTGCGCGACCTCGCCGGGGAACTGCTCGGCCACCCGCCCCGCGCGGACGACCTGACCCGGCTGCGCCGTGAGCTGGACGGGCGGGTCCGCGACCTGCTGCCGGGGCTGCCGCCGCCGGTGCTGGACACGCTGCTCACCCGGGTCTGCCGGATGCCTCCGCCCCGCCGCGACGACGGGCCGGAGCAGCCGCACGCGGCCGACCCGGCGGTGACCGCCGGCGTGCTCACCGGCGTGCTGCTCGACCGGCTCGGCCGGGACCTGCCGAAGGACACCGAGGAACGGGAGCCGTCGCGTGGCTGACGTCCGCGCCCAACTGGTGACGCGCGTGCGGGGGATGCTCTCCGAGGCCCTCGGCGTCACCCGCACCCGGCTCGCCACCGCCGACGCCGATCTGCTCGAAGGCCGGCAGCGGCTGGAGCGGACCCGCCGGGCCGCCGCGGCGGTGCCGGACCGGGTCGGCGCGGCGCGCGACCGGCGGCTCGCCGAGATCGACGCCCGCCACACCGCTCGTCTCGCCGAGCTGGCGCGCCGCGCCGCGGAGGCGGCGGGGCGGGAGGCGCCGGGCGCGGCCTCCGAGCCCTGGGACCGCTGGCAGGCGACGCCCGCCGGGCGGGCCGAGCCACCGGGCGCGGTCCGGATCGGCACGGTACGCATCGCCGGCGCCGAACCGGTGCCGGCGCTGGTGCCGCTCCTCGACGCCGGGCACGCGCACCTGGCCGGCGGCGACCGGGAGGGCCTGGCCTCGGTGGTGCCCGCGCTGCTGCTGCGTTCCGTCGGCCGCGCCGACCCCGGCGCGGTGCGGCTGTACGGCTACGACCCGGAGCACCTGGGTGGCGGGCTGGCCGGGTTCGCCCCGCTCGGCACCGCCGGCCTGCTCACCTTCGTCGGACCCGGCGGCCTGGGCCGGCTGCTGGACGACCTGGTGGAGCAGATCCGCCGGATCAACGCCACGGTGCTGGCCGGCGAGTACGCGTCGCTGCGCGAGCTGGCCGCCGCGACCGGGCGCCGGCCCGAGCCGTGGCGGGTGGCGGTGCTGCTCGGCGGCGACGAGCTGTCCCGGCACGAGCGCGGCCAGCTCGACCGGGTGGTGCGCACCGGGGCCGCGTGCGGCGTGCACCTGGTGGTCCGGGGCATCGACCTGCCCGACGACCGGACCGTCACCCGGATCGTGGTCGAGGAGGACGACGCCCGGATCGCCGGGCTGCCGGTGGTGCTCGACGACCCGCCGCCGCCCGCCCTGGTCACCGAGACCTGCCGCGCGGTCGCCTCCCGGGTCGCCGCCGGACCACCGCCGACACCGTTCACCGACCTGCTCCCGGCGCCCGACGAATACTGGCGGGAGGACTCGGCACACGGCCTGAGCGCGCCGATCGGCGAGGGCCCGCACGGGCGGCAGGTGCTGCTCAGCCTCGGCGATTATCCGCCGCACGCGTTGATCGGTGGCCCGTCCGGCACCGGCAAGACCAATCTGATCTTCGCCTGGATCGGCGCGCTCGCCGCCCGCTACTCCCCCGCCGAGCTGGAGTTCTATCTGCTCGACTTCAAGGAGGGGGTGTCCTTCGCCCGGTTCGCCAAGGGCCGGCGCGACCCGAGCTGGCTGCCGCACATGCGGCTGGTCGGGATCAACGTCAACACCGACCGCGAGTTCGGCCTGGCCCTGCTGAGGTTCCTCGCCGAGGAGCTGCGCCGGCGGGCCGACGCGGCGAAGCGGCACGAGGTCACCAAGCTGGCCGAGCTGCGCGCCGTGGACCCGGCCGGGCACTGGCCGCGCATCGTCGCGGTGGTCGACGAGTTCCAGGCGCTGCTCGCCGGCCGCGACGTGGTGGCCCGGGAGGCCGCCGACCTGCTGGAGGACTTGGCCCGGCGAGGTCGCTCCCAGGGCATCCACCTGGTGCTCGCCTCGCAGGACGTGCGCGGCATCGAGGCGCTGTGGGGCCGGCCCGCGCTTGTCGCCCAGTTCACGCTGCGCGTCGCGCTGCCGAAGGCGCTGCGCATCCTGGCCGAACGCAACGACGCCGCGCAGTCGTTGCCGCGCCACCACGCGGTGGTCAACGCCGAGTCCGGCCTGGCCGAGGGGAACGAGGTGGCCCGCATCCCGTCGGCCAGCGACTGGGAGACGTGGAGCGAGCTTCAGCACCGGCTGTGGCGGATGCGCCCGCAGGACGCCGCTCCGGCCCGACTCTTCGACGGCGACGCGATCCCCCGGCTCGCCGAGGCGCCGGACTTCCGCGCCCTGACCGCCCCCGAGCAGGGTGTACCCCGCAACCCGGTGGCGCTGCTCGGCGAGATCATCGACGTGCAGTCCCGCTCGGCGGCGCTGCGGCTGCCGCGGGCGCCGGGGCGGAACCTGGCCGTGTTGGGCACCCGGGTGGACGAGGCGTGCGCGGTGCTCGACGCCGCCGCCCGCTCGCTGGCCCGGCAGTATCCCCCGGGCACCGCCCGCTTCTCCCTGGCCTGCCTCGACCCGGACGCCGACCCGGCCGCCCGCGCGCTCTACGAGGACCTGCCCGGCGACGCCTCCTGGTACGACGAGGAGACGGTGTCCGAGCTGATGGCGGAGGTGGGCGACGGGCTGGCCGCGCCGGGCACCCCGCGTACGCCGCACTTCCTGCTGCTGTACGCGGTGGACGCGGCGGCCGGGGCGCTGGCCGGCAAGGCCGGCACCCGCACCGGACTGGAGCAGTTGCGCCGGATCCTGCACGACGGGCCGGAGCGGCGCACCCACGTGCTGGCCTGGTGGCGGGGGGTGGCCCGGATGCGGGCCGACCTGGGTGGCGCCGGGGCCCGCACGGACCAGATCGGCGCCTGGGTGGCACTCGACGTGCAGGGCGGTGAGCTGGGCTCGTCGCTCTATCCGGGCAGCGGCGGGCCGGACTGGTATCCCCGGCCGTGGCGGGGCCTCTACTTCGACCGCGCGGTGCACCGCACCGGACAGGTGATCATCCCCTATGGTCCCTCCCGATGAACGAACCGGTTTCCACGCAGACGTACGCCGACCAGATCCGCCGCCTCGCCGAGCTGACCGCCCGGGTGGCCGCCCAGCGGTCCGAGGCGCACACCTGGTACGCCCAGCAGGTGGCCGCCGCCGAGCGGGCGGTGGCCGAGGCGGCCGACCAGGTCCGCCGCGCCGAGACGGAGCTGGTCGAGGCGCAGCGGATGGTGGAGCGGGTGGACGGCGAGGTCACCCACCTGTGGGCTGGGCTGCGGGACCGGCTCGGCGGCGGCGCCCGGCGACTCGGCGACCCGCCCGGCCCGGTGCGCGACGCCGTCGGCGACCCGGTGCCGCTGCTGCGCGGCGTGCGCGAGCTGCTGGAGCGCACCGGGCAGCCGGGCGAGCTGCCCGGTTCGGTGAACCCGCTGCTGATCGCCTGCGGGATCGGCGGCGCGCTGGTGGCGTACCTGCTGGGGATCGGCGCGCGGACGCTGGGCGCCGGCTCCGGCGGTGACCTGGCGGTCGGCCTGCCGGTGCTGGCGCTGGTGGTGACGCTGCTCGGGCCGCTCGTCGGCCTGGCGCCGGCCCGGCTGCTGGCCGACCGCCGGCACGCGGTGCTGACGCCGCGCCCGATGATCCTGGTGGCCGGCAGCGGGCTGGCGACCACCCTGCTCCTGCTGGCGGCCACCTACACGCGCTGAGCCGGCCCCGACCGGTCACGCCGGGACCAGCACCGCCTCCTTGAGCAGGCGGCGGGCGAGGACCAGCCGGTCGGCGTCGTCGTCGAGGCCGGGCAGGTCACCGACGCGGGTCACCCGGCCGGCGAGCAGCACGCGCAGCGCCGGCTCGCAGGAGCCGGGCACGGTGAGCGTGCGGTCGACCAGGCGCAGCGCGACCGCGTCGGCGCCGGCCGGAGTGAGCTGCCAGCGCAGGCCGTCGCGCAGCGCGACCCGGCTGTCGGCGTCGAGCCGGGACAGCGCGTCGGCCTGGGCCAGCGGCCGGATCGGCGCCGGCCGGGCCGCCGGCCACACCCGGGACCGAAGCCGCGCGGCCACCGCCGCCGGGTCGGCCCGCAGCAGCCAGTCGCGCAGCGCCTCGACCGTCTCGGTGAGTTCCGGCTCGATCGCCTCCGGGTCGGCCAGGTCCAGCCCGAACGGCAGGCCGGCGCGCAGCCGGGCGTCCTCGGCGGCGAGGGCGGTCAACTCCTCCACCAGGGCGTGGCGGGTGAGCGCCCGGATGCCCACGGTCAGGTGCAGCGAGCTGGACTCCTGCGCCTGGGCGCTGTGCAGCCAGCCGCGCGGCAGGTAGAGCGCGTCGCCGGGCGCGAGCACCACGTCCAGCGCGGGCCGGCCCTCGGCGGTGGCGGAGACCTCGTCGGCCCGGCCGCCCCACGGCTGGCGCTCCAGCGGGTCGGTGAGCACCGGCGGGTGGATGCGCCAGCGCTTGCGGCCGTCGACCTGGAGCACGAACACGTCGTGGGTGTCGTAGTGGGTGGCGAAGCCCTGGCTGCCGGCGGGGGTCAGGTAGGCGTTGATCTGCAGCGGCTGGGCCAGCGCCGCGCCCAGGTCACGGGCCAGGTCCACAAGCGCCGGCCAGGTGCGGTGCAGGCCCTGGAGCACGAGCGTGGCGCCGTCGGCGTAGAGCGCCAGGACCCTCTCGTCGAGCACCTGGTCGCCGATCTCGGCGCCGGCGCCGCCGCCGCCGGTGTACCGCGCCGCCGGCACGAGCTGGCCGTCCTTGGCCACCCGCAGGAACGGGGTACGCAGGCCGCGGCGGCTGAGCAGGTCGTCGGCGTCGGCGGGGCTGAACAGGTCGGTGAAGCCGTCCGGGTTGGGCAGTTCGGCGGCCCGGGACAGCAGCGGGCTGCGCCCCCAGTGGTCGGCGACGAACTTGGCCGGTTCGACGGCCACACACCGGGCCAGCGCGGCGTCGGCGGGAGACGGACCCGCCGGGTGGCCCTGGCCACCCGGCGGGTCGACGTGCGTGACGGTCATCGGTCAGGCGCTGCCATCGGCGCCGCCGTCGTGCTGACCCGGCGTCGCGCCGCCGTCGGCCGGGCCCTCCGCGCCGCCGTCCGCGCCGCCGTCGTGCTGACCCGGCGTCGCGCCGCCGTCAGCCGGACCTTCCGCGCCGCCGTCGTGCTGACCCGCGGTCGCGCCGCCGTCGGCCGGGCCCTCCGCGCCGCCGTCCGCGCCGCCGTCGTGCTGACCCGGGGTGGCACCGCCGTCGGCCGGGCCCTCCAGGCCGCCGCCGCCGCTGGTCTGGATGTCGTCGTCGTTCAATGCCATGGGTGCTCCCTCGGTGTGCCGCCCCGCGTGTTCCCGGGGTCCGTCTTCAGCGGGTGGTACCCCACGCCCGATCTTCTCTAACCCCACCGTAGACGCCCGGACCGGCGCGCACCGACGGTTCGCGCCCGGAAGGCGGCCGGACCCGGTCGGTGCCAGGATGGCGGGAGGAGACGCGCGCGGACGCAGGCACGTGGCGCAGCCAACCGTCGACGCCGAGGAGTTCCTGAGGGGTGGCGATGTTCCTGGTCGGCACGTCGGGCTGGCAGTACCGGGACTGGCGGGACCGGTTCTATCCGGCCGGCCTGCCGCAGCGGCGCTGGTTGGAGCACTTCGCCGCGGGCTTCGCCACGGTCGAGGTGAACAACGCGTTCTACCGCCTGCCCGAGCGGGACACGTTCGTCGCCTGGCGGGAGCGCACTCCCGGCGACTTCTGCGTGGCGGTGAAGATGAGCCGCTACCTGACCCACGTGAAGCGGCTGCGGGAGCCGGCCGAGCCGGTGGCCCGCTTCCTCGACCGGGCGTCCGGGCTCGGCGACCGGCTGGGGCCGGTGCTGGTGCAGCTCCCGCCGACGCTGCGGGCCGACCCGGCGGCACTGGCCGCGGTGCTGCGCCGGTTCCCGGCCGACGTGCGGGTGGCCGTGGAGCCGCGGCATCCGTCCTGGTGGGCCGACGACACCCGGCGGGTGCTGGAGCGGCACCGGGCCGCGCTGGTCTGGGCCGACCGGCGCAGCCGGCCGATCACCCCGTTGTGGCGCACCACCGACTTCGGCTACCTGCGGTTGCACGAGGGTCGGGCCCGCCCCTGGCCCCGCTATGGCCGGGCCGCGCTGGCCGGCTGGGTGGACCGGTTGGCCGCCGCGTTCGGCGCCGGCGAGCCGGCGTACGTCTACTTCAACAACGACCCGGGTGGCGCGGCGGTCGTCGACGCGGTCGCGTTCGCCGGGCTGGCCCGGCGGGCCGGGCTGCCGGTTTCCCGGACGCCGCCGGCCCGCCCCGCCGATGCGGGACGGGCCGGGGCGGGGCCGGTCAGGGAATGAGCTGACCGAGACCCTGCGGCATGTTCGCCTTCACGTCCTGCCATTCGCCCTGCGTGACGTGCCGGCGCAAGGTGTCCAGCACCACCTGCGTCACCCGCTGCGGGCCGCCCTCCACGTCGTACGGGAAGCCCTGGCGGACCTCGTAGAGGAAGTCGTCGCGGTTGAGCTTGATCGGCACGTTCGCCGGCTGCCAGCCGTCGAAGTAGATGCCGCGCAGCAGGACCGGCAACTGCTGGGCGAACTCGGCGCTCTCGCCCACCGGCATCCGGTCGCGCAGCAGGTGCAGGACGGTCCGCAGCGCCGCGTACGACTGGTTGCGCCGCTCGGCCGGCCAGCCGTACGCCGACTCGATCTCCTTGAGGATCACGTTCGTCTTGTCCAGCGAGGACTCGAACGCGGACATCAACTGTTCAGCCATCCGGCTCACCCCCGGGCGTCGGTTTCCCAGCGTCGGTCGTCGGCGCGTCGCGGCGGGCCGCTGGGCCCCCGCCACAGCCGGGTCGGGCTGAACCGCCCGGGTCGCCCGCCCCGCTCCCGTGGCACCTCGGAGTTGCCGACCACGTGCAGGACGCCGCCGCGGCGTCGATCCGCCACCACCCGTACCGTCATGACCCACCTCCTCGTCGCCGCGCGCGGGCCGGTGCGTCCGCGCGCGCCGTCCATGCTGCGCGGTGCCGGGGTGAACCGGCCTCACCCGGTGCGGGTGAGCCGCGCTCACCGTTGCAGCAGGTCGATGAGCGTGGTGGCGTTGCGCTGCGCGTAGTCCCGATAGCAGTTGTTCATCAGCACGTGGGTGCGCTCGGCCTGACCGGCCAGCTCGCGCAGCTTCGGCGCCCAGTCGCGCAGCTCGCGGTCGGAGTAGTCGTAGCCGAACTTCTCGTGGATGTCCTTGCTGGTCCACTTGTCGCTGTGCCCGTGGAACCGGACGACCGCGAGGTCCGCGGTGGCGGCCAGCACCGGGGGCACCGACGACCGGTGGCCCTGCGGCATGTCCACGCAGACGAACGGCAGCTCGTGCCCGCGCAGGAAGTCGAGCGTCTCGTCGGCGTTGTCGCCGTCGAACCAGGAGGCGTGCCGGAACTCGAAGGCCGGGCGCAGCGGGGCGCACCGCCGCGCCACCTCGAGCAGATACTGCTTGTTGTCGCGCCTGATGGTGAACCAGGGCGGGAACTGGAACAGCAGCGCGCCGAGCTTGCCGGCGGAGACCAGCGGGTCGAGCGCGGACAGGAAGCGGGTCCACACCTCCTCGTACGACTGCGCCGGCAGGTCGCCCGGGTAGACGGTGCGCTTGTCCGTCTCCGGCCGCAGGTCCCGGTAGAGCGCGGAGACCCGGGTCGGGTGACCGGTCAGCAGGCTGAACGCCTTGACGTTGAAGGTGAACCCGGGCGGCGTGCGCTCCACCCACAGCCGGGCGGTGCGCTCGGCCGGCGGCGAGTAGTAGGTGGCGTCCACCTCGACCAGCGGGAACCGCCGGGCGTAGTAGGACAGCCGTCGCTGCGGGGTGTCGGCATCCGCCGGATACCAGCCGGAGTCGAGCAGGGTCCGGTCGGTCCACGACGCGGTGCCCACGTTGATCTCACCCATGGGACCGACCGGCGAGGCGGGCGGGCGACTCAGGCCGCCCGCCGCTCCCGGGTCTGCTTGCAGGCCACGCAGGAGGTGGCGGACGGGAAGATCTCCAGCCGCTCGACCGGGATCGGCGCGGCGCAGCCCTCGCAGTAGCCGTACGTGCCCTCGTCGAGCCGGGTCAACGCACGCTCGAACTGGGCCCGCCGGTCCAGGATGGTGCGCAGCAGGGACTGCGCGGTGTCCCGCTCGGCGGTCTTGGTGCCGCTGTCGGCCTGATCGTCGCCGGCGGTGTCGCCGACCTCGACCAGTCGCAGCACCTGGCTCTGCGCGACGGTGTGGTCGTACTCCGCGGTCAGCTCGTCGTAGCGGGACCGCAGGGACTGCCGGATCTGGTCGATCTCAGCCTGGGAGCGGCCCGTGGCCGTCGTGTCGTGGACGAGCATCGCTGCCTGCCTTTCCTGCGGCCTGACACCGGATCCTCGGGCGACGAGCGCCGGAGGACCCGGTCCGGGACATCGGGGGCGCGGGTGAGATCACCCGTGCTCTGTGAGCCGGGCGATTACCCTTGCCTCCGGCGGGCCAAACCGGAGCTGCCCTGTCAGTTTCCGGTGAGTTCGAGTCGCCTGGTCAGACCGGTTCCACGAGGGCCGGACGGCGGGGGTCGTCGGCACGGACCACCACGTCGGCGAAGGAGGCCGGATCGACCTCGTCGGCGTAGCGGGCGAAGGCCGGCAGGGTCCAGCGCCACGCCGGGTCGGTGCGCCGGGCCAGCGCCGCCGGGGAGAGCACCAGGTGGACGGTGACGTCGAACGGCAGCGTGCCGCCGAGCAGCAGCGCGCCGCTGACCAGAACCACGCCGCCGGGCGGCAGGTCCCGGTAGCCGGCCCGGCTGGCTCGGTCGGCGCCGGCGTCCCACAGGGACGGCAGCAGCCGGCCGCTGCCGTCCGGCCCGGCCGGGTCGAGCACCTCCCGGCGCAGTCCGGGCTCGTCGAGCCACCCCTCGTAGTAGGCGTCCGGGTTGGTGCGGCCCGGTTCCAGGCGGACCGAGGCGGGGCGCAGGAAGTCCGCGGCCCGCACGTGCAGCGCCGGCCGACCGGCGGCGCGCAGCGGGTCGACGAGGGCGGCGGCCAGGGCGTCCGGCGCGGCGGCCGGCGGCCCGTCGACCGCCACCCGCAGTCGGCCGGGCGCCTCGGCGTCGACGAGGCGCGCGGCCAGTTCGGCGACGAGCCGGTCGGGGCTGATCGGGCGGACACGCATCCGACCATCCTGCCCGGCCGGCGGCGCCGGCTCACCTCGTGCTCGCGTCCGGGCGGTCGGGGCTCCGTCCGGCGGGCTGGTCACGGGCGGCGACGAGGGGCGGCTGGCGCAGGGTGGCGGGTGGTCAGCCGCTGCGGTCGATGGTCACCCGGGCGTCGTCGGCGAGCCGGTAGCCGACGCCGTAGACGGTGGTGACCAGTGGGACGTCCACGCCGACCTTCCCGCGCAGCCGGCGGACGTGCACGTCGACGGTGCGGACGCCGGCGTGTTCGTACCCCCAGACCGCGTTGAGCAGTTGCAGCCGGGTGAACACCCGGCGCGGGTGGGCGACCAGGTGCAGCAGCAGGTCGAATTCCAGGCGGGTCAGCGGCAGCGGCTCGCCGTCGCGCAGCACCGACCGGGACGAGGCCAGGATGTGCAGGCTCGGGATGGTCGAGGCGAGCGGTCGCGCCGGCGCGCGCCCGGCCGGCACCTCGGGACGGCGTTCCGCCGCGACGGCGCCCGCGCTGACCACCGCGTCGCCGCCCTCGAGCAACTCGCGAGCGGCGTCGAGGAGCCGGCGCGCGGCCGGCGTCAGCGACTCCTCGCAGGCCAGCGGGATGTTCAGGGTGACCGTGAGCATCGGGGCGGCCGTGTTGGCGGGGCGACGCTGGCCGCCGGGCGGACGGCCGGGGACCGTGGGTTGGGACGTATGCCATCCGGCGCGCGACGAGGCGGGGCTGACCGACATGGTCCTCCTTGGCTGGTCCGGGTATCTCCCCACGGCCCGGGACGCCGCTTCATCGATGCTTCCCGGCGCTCGCGTGAGGGTCAAGGGGCCGCTGCGTTGCATGAATGTGACAATTGACGAACGCATCGGAGCCGGCTGCTCGCTCTGCGTACGAGGCTCGTTGATTACAGCAGAGCGGCCGGACGAGGCGTTACGGGGGGGTCCCCGGCCGGTTCACAATCGCGGGCGCCGCGCAGCACCGGCGGGTCCACCCGGTAACCCGGCACCGACGGCCAGCGGACCGTGAGCACGATTCGTCCATACCCGCCTCCCGTGCCGGCTGGGCCAGCTACCAGGCGCGGCGCGCCGGGACGCCATAACCTGGGCGGGTGCCCGACGAACTCGACGCCGCGACCATCGACTTCGCCCACCGGATGTTCGACCTGGCCCGGGCCGGCGCCACGGCGGAACTGGCGGCCAACGTGGACGCCGGACTGCCGGTCAACCTCACCAACGCCAAGGGCGACACGCTGCTGATCCTGGCCGCCTACCACGCCCACCCGGAGACCGTGTCCGCGTTGCTCGCCCGCGGCGCCGACCCGGCCCGGGTCAACGACCGCGGGCAGACCGCGCTGGCGGCGGCCGTGTTCCGGCAGAACGCGGCGGCGGTCCGGGCGCTGCTCGACGCCGGCGCCGACCCGGACCACGGCGGCCCCTCGGCGGTCGAGACCGCCCGCTTCTTCACGCTGCCCGAAATGTTGGCGCTGCTCGGTCGCGAGTGAGGGCCACCGGCCGGCGCGCATGGCGTATACAAGGTCGGTGGAGGATCCCGTACCCGAACGGATGCGCGCCGCGGCCACGGCGCTGCTGGCGGCGCTCGACGACCCGGCCCGCCGGCACGCGCGGCACGACTTCGACGACGAGCCGGCCCGCCGGTGGCTGGAGTACCGGCCCCGGCCCCGGCCGGGTGTCGCGCTCGCCGACCTCGACGTCACCGCCCGCAAGGCCGCCCACCGGCTGCTCGCCACCGCGCTGAGCCCGGCCGCGTACGCGCAGGCGATGGCCGTGGTGGCGCTGGAGGAGGTGCTGGACCGGGCGGAGGGCTGGCGGCGCGGCCGGCACAGCGGCGACTACTGGGTGGCGGTCTTCGGCGACCCGGCCCGCGACGACCGCTGGGCGTGGCGGTTCGAGGGGCACCACCTGTCGGTCAGCATGACCGTCGTCGACGACCGGGTCTCCCCCGCCCCGATCTTCCTCGGCGCGAATCCGGCCACGGTCCGGCACGCCGGCCGGCCGGTATCCCGGCCGTTGGGCCCCGAGGAGGACCTCGCCCGCGAACTGCTGGACGCGCTCGGCCCAGTCGGGCGCGCCGCCGCGATCATCGCCGGGGAGGCACCGGCCGACATCATCAGCGCCACCCGCGGCACCGCGCCCGGCCGGCTCGACCCGCCCGGCGTACCGCGAGGTCGGCTCGGGCCGAGCGGTCGCGCGCTGCTCGACCGGCTGGTCGGGCTCTATCTCGATCGGCTCCCGGCCGAGCTGGCCGCCCGGGAGGCCGACCGGCTGCACGGCGGCGAGCTGCACTTCGCCTGGGCCGGCCCGGTCGAGCCGGGCCGGCGGCACTACTACCGGGTGCAGGGCGACGACCTGCTGATCGAGTACGACAACACCACCGACGACGGCAACCACGCGCACACCGTGCTGCGTCGCCCGGCCGGTGACTTCGGCGCCGACGTGCTGGCCGCGCACCACGCCGCCGCGCACCGGCCGGTCACCGGCGACGCGCCTCGATGAGGAACCGCCGGGCGTGGGCCACGAACCGGCCGTCGGCCCGGATCCGCGCGTCCAGCCGGCGCAGCTCCGTGCGGTAGCGGTCGACGGTGAAATCGGGCACGGTCCAGACCACCTTGCGCAGGAACCAGACCACCGCGCCGATGTCGTGGAAGACGGTACGCAGGGTGGCGGTCCGCAGGTCCACCACGGTCAGGCCGGCGGCCTCGGCGGCGGCGACCGCGTGCTCCGGGTGGCGGTGCTGCGGCGGCGGCAGCGGCCCGAGGATCGCCTCGCTGAGTTCGCGCACCGTGCCCGGGCCGATCTGCTGGGAGAGATAGCTGCCGCCGGGCCGCAGCACCCGGGCCACCTCGCCCCACCAGGTGTCCACCGGGTGCCGGCTCACCACCAGGTCGAACGCGGCGGCGCGGAACGGCAGCGGCGGGCGTTCACCGACCCGGACGACGTGACCACCGACCCGGCGCAGGTTGCGCCGGGCCAGCGGCACGTTCGGCGGCCAGGCCTCGGTGGCGACCAGCAGCGGTGGCGGCGCCGGCGCCTCGGCCAGCACCTCGCCGCCGCCGGTGTCGATGTCCAGGGCGGCGGCGACGGCCGCCAGCCGGGCCCCGACCAGGCGCGCGTAGCCCCACGGCGGGCGCTCCTCCGTGGCCCGCCCGGCCAGCCAGGAGAAACCCCACCCCTCGACCGGCGCGGCCTCGGCCTCGGCGACCAGCTCGTCGAACCCGCGATCGGTGCCCATGGGCCGAGCCTGCCGCCGGACCGCGCCGTCCGGCAACGCGATTTCCGCGCACGTGCCGGCGCGGCCGGCCATGCCTGCCGGCGCAGCGGGATCGACGCCGACCAACGAGGAGGTGTTCGCCTTGGCGGTCACGCAGCGTGTCCGCGTCAGGAAGCACATGACTCCACAGTGGTATACCTCCTGGTCATGAATATGACCAGGAGGTATACCGGTTGCGCCTCACCTGCCCGCCCCGCCGCGACACGCCCGGCGTCCGCCGGCACACGGTGATCAGCGCGTGCTCGACGGTGGTCAGAACGGCCGGGGACGGGCGATCTCGACGGTCGCGCCGGGAATCCCGTCGGAGGTGTCCAGCCCGGTCGGCTCCGCGGCGCGGCCGCGGTCGTCCTGCTGGATCAGCCGCGCGCCCAGGGCCACGCCTACCGCGCCCACCGCCAGCGCGACCAGTTCGGTGGCGAGCTGGCCGCCCGTCGCGCCGCGCTGCGGCGCGTGCGCCCGGATCAGGCAGGTGAGCAGGAACATCGCCGCCATCACGGCGTTGACCAGGTGAAACGTGATGGCGGTCCGGTTGGCGTGACCGATCCGCACGTCCCACAGGTCGACCAGCCCGGCGACGGTGGCCAGCCCGGCCGCGACCAACGCGGCGATCGCCGTCCAGTAGCCCACCTCGCCGAGGAAGGCCGGGCCGCCGAGGACGTCGGCCAGGTCGAACACGGCGGCGCTGACGAAGAGCCCGAACGGAAACGTCACCAGCATCGGTTGGATCGGGTGCCCCTGCACCCGAAGTCGGCTCTCCATCGCGTTCTCCCCACGTCGGCGCAGCTCACCAGTCCAGGGTGCTACCCGACGCCCCGCGACGCGAAACGACTGTCGGTCAGTTGTCCCGGGGCCGGGAGACGGTGAGCACGAGCCGCTCGGCCACCTCGCGCAGCGGTATGTCCAACGAGGAGGCGGCGGTGCGGAGCACGTCGAGGGCCTCCGGGGCGGCGCAGCCGCGCTGCGCCATGATCACCCCGACCGCCTGGCCGACCACCCCCTCGGCGAGCAGCGCGCCGTCGAGTCGGTCGGCGCGGGCGCTCGCGCGCTCCCGGTCGCGGACCGCGGCGAGCAGCAGCCCGGCGTGCTCGGCCAGCAACATCGCGGTGAGCTGGTGGCTCGGCGTGAGCGCCTCCGGCACCTGCGTGTACAGGTTGATCGCACCGATCACCTGCTCGTCCACGTCGACCGGCGCGGAGATCACGCCGTGCACGCCCAGCGCGCGGGCCCGGGCACGCCAGGCCGGCCAGCGCATCTCGTCCGCCAACCCGCCCGCGATGACCATCTCGCGGCGGCGGATGGCGCTCAGGGCCGGCGTGTCCGGGCCGTGCCGCAGGTCGTCGAGCTCGGCCCGGTGCGGGTCGGACGCCGCCACGCCGGCCGGCTCGCCGGCCCGCAGTGCGGTGAAGCCACAGCAGCCCACGCCGGGCACCGCGTCACGGGCGATCCGGACCAGCCGGTCCAGCGCCTCGTCGAAGTCGGCGACGGCGATCAGGCCGGCGGTCAGCTCGCGCAGCAGGGCGGCGGTCTCCAGCACGCCCAGCTCGTCGGCCCTGGGCCGGCAGGCGTCCAGGTTCACCGCGGCGGAGCCCCCGCCGCACCCGGGCCCGTCCATCCGGTGTCCCCGTCCGGCGCCGTTGCCTGTCCCATGTCCGTCCTCTCTCTGGCCGGGCCTGCGCCTACTACCCTGCCGGACGGGCGTCGAAACCGCGCAAAAGGGCCCCTTCCGGCCGGTCGACCGGAAGGGGCCCCGCGTTCCGGGTCAGCGGGAACCGGAGATCAGCCGCCGGCCCACCGACGCGATCAACCGGTCCAGCTCGGAGCCGAACGGGTTGTCGTGCACCAGATAGGTCCAGGTGGCGCTCGGCCGCACCAGCTTCGACGCGTCCGGCTGCCAACCCTCGTCGAACTCGGTCTCCTCGAACGTGGCGATGGTCCGCGTCTCGATCTCGGGCATCAACGCGTTGAACGCCGGCACCGCGCTGCGGTGGAACTCGTCCAGCGGGTCGAGGCGGCCCAGCGCCCGCAGGTGCACCCCCTCGCGCACCTCGGACAGCTCGGCCAGGTGCTCGGCCCAGAGCCGGTCCAGGTGGTAGAGCGCGATCTTGCGGGCCACGTCGGCGAGCAGATCCTCGTCCATCTCGTTGGCCTTCTCCGGCACCCGCTCCAGCAGCATCAGCGCCGCGATGTCGGTGGTCAGCAGCCGCTCCCGCCGCTCCGCCAGGGCCTTGCGCTGCTGCTCGATCACGTGGCTGTAGCGCCAGGTGTTGCGGTGGATCTCGTGGTTGACACCCTCGGCGACCCGCTGGGCGTGCTCCACCGCGTAGTCGACCTGCGCGTCGGTGACCAGGCCGTCGGCGTTCATCCGGGGCGAGGCCGGCACCGTGTCGCCGGCGTGCCGGACGACCAGGTCGTCCTCCAGGCTGACGAAGAAGACCGACCCGCCCGGGTCGCCCTGCCGGCCGGCCCGCCCCCGCAACTGGTCGTCGACCCGGCGGCTGTCGTGCCGGCCGCTGCCGATCACGTAGAGGCCACCCAGCTCGGCCACCCGCTCCCGGTCGGCCTGGTCGCTGCCGCCGAGACGGATGTCCACGCCCCGGCCGGCCATCTGGGTGGAGACCGTCACCGCGCCGTACGCGCCGGCCTCGGCGATGATCCCCGCCTCCTCGTCGTCGTTCTTGGCGTTGAGCACCACGCACGACACGCCGGCGGCCTGCAACGCGGTGGCCAGCCCCTCGGACTCCTTCACGTCGAGCGTGCCCACCAGCACCGGGCGCCCCGCCTCGTGGCAGCGGGTGATCTCGTCGACCAGCGCCTCCTCCTTCTCGGCGCGGGTGGCGTAGATCCGGTCCGGCTCGTCCTCCCGCACGCACGGGGTGTTCGGCGGGATCACCGCCACCTCCAGGCCGAAGAACTCGCGGAGCTGGTCGCCGACGAGCACCGCGGTCGCGGTCATCCCGCACACCGTCGGGTAGAGCGCGATGAAGGCCTGGACGGTGACGGTGCCCAGCACCTCGCCCTCGGCGGTGGCGTCCAGCCCCTCCTTCGCCTCGACCGCGGCCTGCAGCCCGTCCGGCCAGCGCCGGCGCTGGGCCACCCGGCCGCGCATCTCGTCGATCAGCTCGACCGAGTCGTCCCGGACGATGTAGTCGACGTCGCGGTGCAGCAGCGCGTGCGCGTGCAGCGCCACGTTCACCGCGGAGAGCTGCCCGACGTGCTCGGCGTCGTAGAGGTCGATGCCGCCCAGCTTGGCCTCCACCGTGGCCAGGCCGAGAGAGGTGAAGGCGACGCTGCGCCCGTCCTCGGCGACGGTGTAGTGCTTGCCCTTGCGCAGCCCGCGCACCAACGCGGCGGCGGCGTGCACCGGGTCCTGCTCGCCCGGCACCGCGCCGGCGAGCACCATCGGCACCCGCGCCTCGTCGATGAGGATGGAATCGGCCTCGTCCACGATCGCGGTCTTCAGCGGCGGCTGCACCCGGTCGGCGAGGTCGGTGGCGAGCTGGTCGCGCAGGTAGTCGAAGCCGGCCTCGCTGACCGAGACGTAGGTGACGTCGCAGCCGTAGGCGGCGCGCCGCTCCTGCGGCGTGGAGGCCTCGTTGACCCACCCGACGGTGAGCCCGAGCAGGGTGTAGACCGGCTCCATCCACTCCGCGTCGCGGCGGGCCAGGTAGTCGTTGACGGTGAGCACGTGCACCGGCCCGTTGCCCAGCCGCACGTGCCCGTACGCGGCCACGGTCGCGGTGAGCGTCTTGCCCTCACCGGTGGCCATCTCGGCCACCTTGCCGGAGAGCAGCGCCATGGCACCGAGCAGCTGCACGTCGTAGGGGCGCTGGTCGAGCCCGCGACGGGCCGCCTCCCGCCCGACGGCGCAGATCTCCTCGTACTTCTCGGCCCGGCCGGCGGCCTCGGTCAGCTCGGCGTCGGAGAGCTGCTCCAGCTCGGCCTCCCGAGCCTCGATCGCCGGCAGCAGCTTCTCCAGCGGGGCCAGGTCGACCGTCGTCCCCGGGCGCTGGAGGAACCGGCGGAACCTGGTCTTCATCCGTTGCGACACACCCATGAGCCGCAACGGTACGCGAACCGCAGCCGATTGTGACCCCCGCCCCGAACGGATCAGGCCACCAGAAGTTGGTGCGTGGCCAGCTCGCGGTAGAGCGGACTGGTGGTGGTCAGCTCGTCGTGCGTGCCGACCGCCACCACCCGGCCGCCGTCGAGCACCACGATCTGGTCGGCGTCCACCACCGTCGAGAGGCGGTGCGCCACGATCACCAGGGTGCGGCGCACCGCCACCGCGTCGATCGCCCGGCGCAACGCCGCCTCGTTGCGCGCGTCGAGGTTGCTGGTCGGCTCGTCGAGCAGCAGCACCGGCGGCCCGGCGAGCAACGCCCGGGCGATGGCCAACCGCTGCCGCTCGCCGCCGGAGAGCAGCACGCCACCCTCCCCCACCTGCACGTCCAGCCCGTCGGCGGTCCGGTCGGCCAGGTGGCCCAGGTTGACCTCGTCGAGCACCGCGCGCAGCCGGTCGTCGGTGGCCTCGGGCGCGGTGATGAGGAGGTTGTCGCGCAGCGTGCCGGCGAGCACCGGCGCCTCCTGCTCGACGTAGCCGAGCCGGGCCCGCAGCGCGTCGCGGGGCAACTCCCGCACGTCCACGCCGTCCAGGCGCACCGCGCCCTCGTCCACCTCGTAGAAGCGCTCGACCAGCGCCAGCAGGGTGGACTTGCCGGCGCCGGAGGGGCCGACCAGGGCGGTCCGGGTGCCGGCCGGCACGGTGAAACTCACCTCGCGCAGCACCGGCGGGCCGCCGGGATAGCCGAAGCCGACCCGGTCGAACTCGACCCGCGCCGGCACCCCTCCCGGCGGCGGGACCGCCGCGCCGGGGCGGTCGCCGGCGGCCTCGTCCGGCACCGCGAGGATCTCCTCGATCCGGGCCAGCGCGCCCAGGCCGCTCTGCAACTGGGTGTACGCGTGCACCGCCTGGCCCAGCGGCAGCACCAGGAAGAACAGGAACATGACGAAGGCGACCAGGTCGCCCACGCTGATCGCCCCGGACGCCACCCGCGCCCCGCCCACGGCCAGCACCAGCAGGAACGCGCCCTGCACGGTGACCGTGCTGGCCGGGCCCACCACCGCCTCGGCCCGGGCCACCCCCAGCCCGGCCCGGTACGCCGCGCTCGCGCTCGCCACCACGGTGCCGGTCTCCCGGTCCGCGGCCCGGCTGGCCCGGATGGTCCGGGCGGCGGAGATCGCCCGTTCGACCGCCGAGGTCATCTCGCCGACCCGTTCCTGGGCGTGCCGGGCCAACCCCCGCACCCGGCGGGCGACGGTGACCGCGAAGACCACGCCGACCGCGACCGCGGCCAGGGTCACCCCGAACAGCAGCGGGTCCAGCAGCAGCATCGCGGTGCCGGCCCCGACCACCATCACCGCGCCGGTGACGGTCTCGAAGAGGCCGGACGTGACCACCGCCCGCAGCAACGTGGTGTCCGCGCCCACCCGGGACAGCAGGTCGCCGGTGCGACGCCTGTCGTACTCCACGATCGGCAGCCGCAGCAGGTGCCCCGCGAGCCGCCGGCGGACGCCCAGGACGAGCCCTTCGGCGGTGCGTTGCAGCAGATAGTCGCGGAGCCCGCCGAGCAGCGCGCCGGCCACCACCAGGGCGACCAGCGCGACCACCAGCGCGGCGGCCGGGCGGTCGGCGGTGATCCGATCCAGCACGCCGCGGGTGAGCAGTGGCTGGGCGAGCGCGGCGGCGGACCCGGTGAGCGACAGCGCGCCCACCGCGACCAGGGTGCCGCGGTGGACGCGCAGGTAGGGCAGCAGAGCGGCGAGCCCCGGCGTCGGGCCGGCTTCGGCGGTCATGGACCGAACGGTAGCCCGGCGGCGCACCGCCACGGCCGGTCGCCGTGCCGGCTCAGCCGGTCAGGACCACCTGGAGCTCGCCGCGGCGTCGCTCGGCCAGGTCGGTGAGCAGGGCCGGCGCCTCGTCCAGCGGGGCCACCGCCGTGACCAGATGCGTGCGGATCTGCTCGCCGTCCTGGCGCAGCAGCTCCACCGTCTCGGCGGAGAGCCGCTCCCGGTCCCAGGTCGGGGCGAGCCCGCGCGGCACCCGCCCGATCTGGGCGCAGCGCAGCGTCAAGCCGTTGTGGTGGAACTCCTCGCCGAGCCGGACCGCGTCCGCGCCGCCCTGGTAGAAGGCCAGGTCGATCACCGTGCCCTGCGGGCGGAGCAGGCGCAGCGCGAGCTGCAACGCCCAGTCCTGGCCCCGGCACTGGAAGACCACGTCCGCACCCCGGTCGCCGGCGGCGTGGTTCCACCGGGTCTTGAGCACCACGGCCGGGTCGTCCGCCTCCGGGTCGAGCGTCTCCAGGCCGAGCGCCTCGGCCACCCGCCGCCGCGCCGGGGTCGGGTCCACCACGACCACCGAGGCGGCGCCGTGGCGGCGGGCGAACAGCGCGGTGAGCAGCGCGACCACGCCGCCGCCGACGACCGCCACCCGCCGTCCCCGGACGCCGTCGCCGAGGGTACGCACGTCGGCGCCGCACAGGTCCGCCGCGGCGTGCAGCAGCCCGTTGGCGCAGATCGGGCCCATGTGCGCGACGTAGACGCCGAGCAGCGGGTCGAGGTCGTCGGGCAGTGGCACGAACCGTTCGGCCACCGGGTCGGCGACCCAGCCGCTGCGGTGGCCGTACGTCATCGCGCCGAGCGCGCCCACCGCGACCGCCGGGGTGCGGCTCTCCACCACCCGGCCGACCTGCATGTAGCCCAGGCGGGTCACCGGGTACGGGGTGCTCGCCCCGCCCGGCCGGAACAGCCCGAGGGCGGCGTCCCAGGTGACGTGCAGATAGGGGTTGGTGCCCTTGACGAAGCTCAACTCGGTGCCGGCGGAGACCCCGCTGTAGAGCGTCTGCACCCGGAACGTGCCGTCGCGCAGCTCGGCCGCATCCTGCTCGACCAGCTCGACCCGGCCGGGTCCGCGGACCACCACCACCCGCTCACGCATCCGTGGTCATCCCCACGTCCGCCACGGCGGCGGTGAGCCGGGCCGCCGGGCCGGTCGGCAGCGCCACCGGCCGACCGGTCCGCGCCGACTCGGCCACCGCGAGCGCGAGCCGCTGGGTGCGCAGCGCCTCGGCGTACGGGACCCGCACGTCGTCGCCGACGCCGCGCACCGCGTCGACGAAGGCCCCGTCCACGGCGACCCGGGCGGCGTCCGGGTCCGCGGGCAGGTGCCGCTCGCCGTCGGCGTCGCGGACGGTCAGGCCGTCCTCGGCCAGCGACAACGCCAGCCCGTCGGCGAGGATCTCCAGGCCGGCCCGATGCTTCCAGGTGAGCACGCAGGCGGCGGCGAGCGTGCCGACCGCCCCGGAGGCGAACCGCAGCGTCGCGGCGGTCACCGAGTCGATGTCGGCGCCGTCGACCGGCGGCGGCGCGCCGTCGCCGTACGCGGTCACCTCGGCGACCTCGCCGACCAGTAGCCGGATGAGGTCGAGCACGTGCGCGGCCTGCTCCACCACCGGGCCGCCGGAGCGGTCCCGCCGCGCCCACCAGGTGACCGGGGGCACCTTGTCCAGCCAGGCGCCGTTGACCATCCGCACCGGACGGTCGGCGAGCAACCGCCGCGCCTCCTGCACCACGTGCAGGTAGCGCCAGTGGTGCCCGACGCCGGTGCGCAGCCCGGCCCGCTGCACCAGGGCGGCGATCCGCTCGGCCGTATCCAGGTCGACCGCCACCGGCTTCTCCACGAACATCGGCACCCCGGCGGCGATCACCGCCTCCTCGGCCGGGCCGTGGGCGAACGGCGGCACGCACACGTACACCGCGTCCGGGCCGGCGGCGAGCAGCTCGGCCACGCCGGGGAAGACCCGGCCGCCGTACGTGTCGGCGAGCGCCCGCGCCGCACCCGGCGCGACGTCGGTCACGCCCAGCAGGTGCACGTCCTCGAAGCCCGTGAGCACACGGGCGTGGCGTTGCGCCACCCCGCCGGCCCCGACCAGTCCCACCCGCATCCGACCGCCCTCTCACCGTGACTGCGACGCTGCGCAGAGCACTCCCCCGGCCGGCGGCGCGGCAAACACGTCCTCCGGCGCAACGTGACGTTCATCCGCGTGATCACCCGGTTGGGCAGGATCCGGTTAGCGCGGGTCCGGAACCGGGAAAAGAGGAGCCCGCGATTCCGCCACTGATGGGGGTGCCCGTGCGGGAATCAGATTCGACCGTCTCACCGGTGGTGGAGGCGTGGGCCACGTACCGCACCAGCACGGCCGACGACTGGCCGGCCGCGCGGCTGGTGCGGGCCAAGGGGGCCGCCCGGGTCAGCGTGGTGCTGCCGGCGCGTAACGAGGAGGCCACGGTCGGCGCGATCGTGTCGACCGTCCGCGAGCACCTGATGGACCGGGTGCCGCTGGTGGACGAGCTGATCGTGGTGGACTCACGGTCCACCGACCGGACCGCGCAGGTGGCGCGCGCGGCCGGCGCCGAGGTGGTGGGGCAGGACGCGATGACGCGCGGGCTGCCGCGGCTGACCGGCAAGGGTGACGCGCTCTGGGCCGGGCTGGCCGCCGCCGGGGGCGACGTGGTCGCGTTCCTCGACGCCGACCTGCGCGAGTTCCGGCCGCACTTCGTCACCGGCCTGCTCGGGCCGCTGCTCACCGACCCGAGCGTGGCGTTCGTCAAGGGCTTCTACCACCGCCCGCTGGTCGGCGCGAGCAGCGTCGAGCCCGACGGCGGCGGGCGGGTGACGGAGCTGATGGCCCGGCCGCTGCTCAACCTGTTCTGGCCGGAACTGGCCGGCTTCGTGCAGCCGCTCGCCGGCGAGTACGCGGGTCGCCGCGAGGTGCTGGAGCGGGTGCCGTTCGTCACCGGCTACGGCGTCGAGACGGCGATGCTCATCGACCTGCTGGACTCGGTCGGGCTGGACGCGCTGGCCCAGGTCGACCTGGGTGAGCGCAAGCACCGGCACCAGGACACCGCCGCGCTCGGCCGGATGTCGGCGCAGATCATGCTGACCGCCTGGTCCCGGCTGCAACGGCGCGGGTGGGCCGCGCCCGGGACGGCGCCGACGCCGCTGCTCACCCAGTTCCGCCGGGGTGGCTCGGAGGCGCTGCCCAACTTGGACCGGGAGATCGTGGTCAACGACGTCTCGGTCGAGGAACGGCCACCGCTGGCCGAGCTGCGCCACCGCGTCCCCCGCCGGCGCGTCGCCGCGTGAGGCACCCCGCCGAGGAAGAGGGCAGCGCATGACGCTCACCGTGCTGATGAACGCCGGGCCATGGCTGTCCGTGCCGCCGCCGGGCTACGGCGGGATCGAGAACGTGGTCGCCACGCTGGTGCCCGAGCTGCGCCGGTTGGGCGTACGGGTGGTGCTCGCCTCGGTGGGCAGCAGCACGCTGCCGGTCGACGAGCGGATCGCGGTCTTCCCGGACGGTCAGTTCCACGCCTTGCAACGGCCGTACAACCAGGTCTGCGGCGTGTCCCAGGCGCACCTGGCCGAGGTGGTGCGGGAGCTGCACCGCCGCGACGACGTCGACCTGGTGCACGACCACGTGGAGGCGGTCGGCCTGGCCACCCTCGCCGCGATGGGCCCGGACGCGCCGCCGGTGCTGCACACGCTGCACTGGGACCTGGCCAAGCACCCGGAGCTGTACGGCGGTCTGGACGGCGGTGACCGGGTCCGGGTCAACGGGGTGTCGGCCGCGCAGCTGGCCCGGGCGCCGCGCGCGCTGCGCGAGCACTCGGTCGGCCACGTGCACCTGTCCACCCCGCTCGCGGTCGACGCGGACCGCCGCCCGGCGGTGGCGAAGGGTGACCATCTGGTGATCCTCGGTCGGATCAACCCGGGCAAGGGGCAGGATCTGGGCGCCCGGCTGGCCCGCACCGTCGGCTTCCCGCTGGTGCTGGCCGGCCCGGTCGGCCCGTACCACCGGCCGGAGGACCTGGCCGCGGCCGGCGACGACGCCCGCCAGAACCCGGACGTGCGGTTCTTCTACGAGCAGGTCGCCCCGTACGTCGACGGTGACCTGGTGCGCTGGGTGGGCACGGTGGCCGGGCCGGAACGCGACGACCTGGTCGCCTCGGCCCGCGCGTCGCTGTTCCCGCTGCGCTGGGAGGAGCCGGGCGGCACGGCGGTGGTGGAGTCGTTGTCGCTGGGCACGCCGGTGCTGGCCACCGCCCGCGGCTGCCTGCCGGAGCTGATCGCGCACGGCCGCACCGGCCTGCTCGCCACCGACGAGGAGGAGCTGGGCGAGCTGGTGCTGACCGCCGGCCTGCTGGAGCCGGGCGAGTGCCGGCGCGAGGCCGCCGAACGGTTCACCCCGGCCCGGATGGCACAGCGGTACGTCGAGCTGTACGACCGGGTCCGCCGGGGCGCCACGACGCCGATGCCGCTCGCCTGACCGCCGCTTCCCGGCCCGGTCGCCTCGCGCGGCCGGGCCGGGCCGGTGCCCGTTCCGGGCCGGCCGACGTGCGGGCTCGCCGGGCACCGGAGTTTGTCGGCGGCGGGCCGGGGAAACCGGCGGTCCCCGCGGTGGCGAGGAGGCCGGCGTGACGAACTCGATGGCGCACTCCCGGGCGCGACGCAACCCGGCCGCCGGCCGCGCGCCGGTTCGCCGGGCCGCCTCCGGGTTCGCCGTGCTCCTGCTGCTGCTCGGCCTGCTGGGCTTCGTGCCCGGCATCACCAGCTCGTACGCGGAGCTGCGGTTCGCCGGGCCCGGCTCCGGCGCCCGGCTGCTCGGGGTGTTCCAGGTCTCGGCGCTGCACAACGTCGTGCACGTGGTGCTCGGCACGGTCGGCCTGGCGCTGGCCCGCACGGTCGCCGGCGCCCGTGCGTTCCTGCTCGGCGCCGGCGCGGTCTATCTGGTGCTCTGGCTCCACGGCCTGGCCGTCGACCGGCGCAGCGAGGCGAACGTGCTGGCGGTCAACCGGGCCGACACCTGGCTGCACCTGCTGCTGGGCGTCGTCATGCTGGCCCTGGGACTGGTCGCCGGCCGCCGCGGGCGCCGCCGCTGAGGCACGCGGGCACGACGCCCGCTCACCTGCGGCGCGACGCGCCGGGCACCCGGTTTCGGTGCTCCGGCACCCGGGTACGTCGGTAGTCCTCCCCGACGAGTTGGAAACGAGGGCCCGATGTCGACCCGGATCAGGTGCGAGGTCCGCGACGAGTCAGCGGTCACGGTCGTGCGGTTGGCCGGGGCGCTCGACCTGGGCACCACGCGCGCGGTGCACGAGGTGCTCGACCGGTGCCTGGCCGCGCAGCCGGACGCGCTCGTGGTCGACCTGGAGGAGGTGCACGTCGTCGAGCCGCTGGCGCTGTCCGTGTTCGCCGCGGCAAGCCGGCGGGCCGACGACTGGCCGGCGGTGCCGCTGGTGCTCTCCGCCCCGCCGCAGGCGGCGGCGGCCTGGCTGAACGAGACCACCGCCTGCCGGGTGGTGCCGGTGCGCCGGGACTGCGCGGAGGCCGCCGCGCTGGCCGGCACGGCGGCGTCGCCGCGGCTGCGGGCGCGGCTGGAGCCGGTCGCCGGGGCCTGCCGGCGGGCCCGCGAGCTGGTCACCGACGCCTGCGGGCGGTGGAACGTGCCGGAGCTGGTCGGCCCGGCGTCGCTGGTGCTCAGCGAGCTGGTCGGCAACGTGGTCCGGCACGCCGGCACCCCCATGCACGTGACGCTGACGCTGCGCCGGCCGTACCTGCGGGTGGCGGTGATGGACGGCAGCCCGGCCGACGCGCGGGCCGCGGCCGGCCGCGACCTGGCGGCCGAGGGGGGCCGGGGGTTGATGTTGGTGCGGGAGTTGACCCAGCGTTGGGGCAGCATGCCGGTCGGCGCGGGCAAGGTGGTTTGGGCCATGCTCCCGGCGAACTGACCGAATTCTCCGCTCTCGCCTGGTTTCATGGCAGAGGGGACGGGTACGCGTGCCCGTCCTGTCTGTCGTCACACGGGGTGAGATGCCATGCCCAAGCGGGTAGTCACGGATCCGGCACACGACCGGGGGCCCGCGATCCTCGCGCCGGCCCGGTTCGGCGGATATCCCGGCCCGGTCCGGGAGGCGGTGCACGGCAACTCGCTGTGGCGGCTGCTGCGGACCACCGACGCCAAGGTGATCGGCCTGCTCTATCTGGGCACGTCGTTCCTCTTCTTCCTGGTCGGCGGTGTGCTGGCGCTGGTGATCCGGGCCGAGCTGGCCCGGCCCGGGATGCAGTTCCTCTCCCCCGAGCAGTACAACCAGATGTTCACCGTGCACGGCACGATCATGTTGCTGCTGTTCGCCACCCCGCTGGTCTTCGCGTTCGGCAACTACGTCGTGCCGCTGCAGATCGGCGCCCCCGACGTGGCCTTCCCCCGGCTCAACGCGTTCGCCTACTGGCTCTACCTGTTCGGCGGCACGATGGTGGTGGCCGCCTTCGTCACCCCGCAGGGCGCGGCGGACTTCGGCTGGACGGCCTACACGCCGTTGAGCACGGCCCCGCACTCACCCGGGGTCGGCGCCAACATGTGGGTGGTCGGCCTGGCGCTGTCCGGGCTGGGCACCATCCTCGGCGCGGTCAACCTGATCACCACGATCCTGACCCTGCGGGCACCCGGGATGACGCTGTTCCGGATGCCGATCTTCACCTGGAACCTGCTGCTCACCAGCGTCCTGGTGATCTTCGTGTTCCCGCTGCTGGCCGCCGCGTTGTTCGCGCTCGCCTCGGACCGGATCCTGCACTCGCACGTCTACGACCCGGCCACCGGCGGGCCGATGCTGTGGCAGCACCTGTTCTGGTTCTTCGGGCACCCCGAGGTCTACATCGTCGCGCTGCCGTTCTTCGGCATCATCACCGAGATCATCCCGGTGTTCTCCCGCAAGCCGATCTTCGGCTACACCGGGCTGGTGCTCGCCACCATCGCGATCACGGTGCTGTCGATGAGCGTCTGGGCGCACCACATGTTCGGCACCGGGCAGGTGCTGCTGCCGTTCTTCAGCGTACTCAGCTATCTGATCGCGGTGCCCACCGGAGTGAAGTTCTTCAACTGGATCGGCACCATGTGGAAGGGGCAGATCACCTTCGAGACGCCGATGCTGTTCGCCATCGGCTTCCTGGTCACGTTCCTGCTCGGCGGCCTGACCGGGGTGCTGCTGGCCAGCCCGCCTGTCGACTTCCACGTCACCGACTCGTACTTCGTGGTGGCGCACTTCCACTACGTGCTGTTCGGCACCATCGTGTTCGCCGCGTTCGGCGGCGTCTACTTCTGGTTCCCGAAGATGACCGGGCGGATGCTCGACGAGCGGCTGGGCAAGATGCACTTCTGGACCATGTTCGTCGGCTTCCACGCCACGTTCCTCGTGCAGCACTGGCTGGGCGCCGAGGGCATGCCCCGCCGCTACGCCGACTACCTGCCCAGCGACGGCTTCACCGGCCTGAACGAGATCTCCACCGTCGGGTCGTTCATCCTCGGCGCGTCCACCCTGTTCTTCATCTACAACGTCTGGAAGTCCTGGCGCTACGGTGCGATGGTCACCGTGGACGACCCGTGGGGCTTCGGCAACTCGCTGGAGTGGGCCACCACCTGCCCACCGCCGCTGCGCAACTTCGACCGGATGCCACGGATCCGCTCCGAGCGGCCCGCGTTCGACGCCAAGTACGGCCCGCTCGTCGCCGACCTCGGCCGCGACCTGCCGCAACGCACCACCAAGCCGCCGCAGCGCTTCAGCGAGGAACTCCACCACGTCCCCCGCACGCCGGAGTCACCCGCCGCCGAGGGCGCGCACGGCGCCCGCGAGGCGGTCGCGTACCACCCCGCGCCGCAGTCCGGCGCCCGTCCGGTGGACGTGCCGGAGCCGGAGGAGGTGCGCCGGCCGAGCTTCGAGGAGACCGACGAGCCGGAGGGGACCATCCTCGGCGCCGAGCGCGAGGAACAGCCGAACGACCGCTGGCGGCACCCGCGCGGCCACGGCGACGAGCAGTAAGGAAGGGCCCCCGGTTAACGCATTCGGTAGAGCAGGGGGCCCCGCTTAACACCCGCGCGCCGCGCGCCGACCCGCCAACGGTGGCGGGCCGGCGCGGTGGCGCGCGGGAGGCGATGGCGCGCGGGAGGCGATGGCGGTGTGGCGGTGGCGGGCGGCTCAGTCGGCCGCGGGCAGGCCGGCGGCGGTGAGCGAACGGCGCACCGCCGGCTGCACCCGGGTCAGCCGCAGCGGCACCCCGGTGCGGGCGGCGGCGTCGCGGCCGGCCATCAGCGCGGCGATGCCACCGGCGTCGAAACCGCCCGCGCCGACCAGATCGACCACCACCTCGCGGGGTTGCCCGGTGACCGCCTCCAGCACCGCCCGGCGCAACTGGTCCGCGCCGGCCCGGTCGACCTCGCCGCCCACCTCCACGACCACCCGGTCGCCGGTGCGCCGCACCGAGACCCGGGCCTTGGCCGGTTCGGCCTCGGCGGCGTTGTTCTGCCACGGCGGCGGCGCCTCGGCGAGCATCGCCTGACGCAGCCAGGTCAGCGCCCGCGACAGCAGTCGGGACACGTGCATCTGCGAGATGCCGAACCGGGCGGCGATCTCCGCCTGGGTCTGGTTGCCGTAGAAGCGCATGGCCAGGATCCGCCGCTCCCGCCAGGGCAGCCGGTGCAGCAGGCCGCTGACCGTGACCCGGTCGTCGACGGACTCCAGCGCGTTGTCGGACTCGCCGACCAGGTCGCCGAACTCGGCCGAGCTCTCCCCGCCGACCGGCGCGTTGAGCGACGCGGGGCTGTAGCCGGCGGCCGACTCCAGCGCGGCGAGGATCTCCTCCTCCGGCGTCTCCAGTCGCTCGGCCAACTCGGCCACCGAGGGAGCGCGGGACAGCTCGCTGGTCAATGTCGCCGTCGCCTGGCCCACCTCGAGGATCAGGTCGCGCAGCCGGCGCGGCACGTGCACGCCCCAGGTGCGGTCACGGAAGTGTCGTTTGATCTCGCCGACGATGGTGATCGCGGCGTACGCGGTGAACGAGCCGCGCTCCGGGTCGTACCGGTCGACGGCGTTGACCAGGCCGAGCCGGGCCACCTGCTCCAGATCCTCGAGCGGTTCCCCGCGGCCCCGGTACCGGCGGGCCAGCCGGCCGGCGAACGGCAGCGCGAAGCGGACCAGATCGTCGCGCGCCTCCTGCCGCCGCTCGGGTGGCAGCCCCTCGATCCGGGCCGCGTACGCGAGCGCCGCCGCGTCGAGGTCCTCCAGGCCCCGATCGGTGGTCGGTGGTGTGGGTGTGGCGGTCTGTCCGAACATCCGCGCCTCCCTCGCCGAAGGGTCCCCCGCCCGGTCGGAAAACCGGTCGTGCGCGTGGTCGGGCCACGCACCGGGTGAGGAAGTTGGGTTACGTGACGGATTACGTCGAAGGCGGTGGCCGCCCGCCGCGCGGCGTTGTGGGCCGTTGCGCGGCGAGCGTTCTTCCCGCTCCGTAGGTACTCAATCACGGACCGTCGGATCGCGAGGATGTTTCGCCAGGTTGCCCGGCGAACCCAGGTCCGCCGGGTGTCGACCGCCGGTCAGCAGACCAGTAGGCCCTGGTGGGCGCCGGCGTCCCGGAGCGCGGCCAGGGCCTCGCCCATCGCCAGCGGCGGCGGCGCGGGCAGGTCGCAGGGCTGGTTGCGCAACACCTCCGTGGCACGTCGGGTCGGGACCGAGGTGACCGGGTAGCCGCGCGCCGTGCCCCGGTCCAGGGCCCGCCGCCGGCGGCCGAACCCGGCCACCGCCAGCCACTGGGGCAGTCCGGCGAGCGCGGGCGAGCGCAGCCCGGGCGGCTCGGGCAGCACGTCCACCGAGCTGAACGGCTCGCTGCCGGCGAGCCACCACTCGACGCCCTCCACCCGGCGGCGGGTGGCGTTCTCGCACCAGTAGGGCACCAGGCCGGCCCGCAGCACCTGCCCCGGGTCGAGCAGCCGGCCGCACTCCACCACCAGCCGGTCCCCGGTCTTGCCGGCCCGGCGCAACCAGCGCCGGTACAGGTCGGCGGTGGCCGCGCTCAGGGCGTCCGGCTGCGGCACGACCACCCGGTGCAGCGGGTGTCCGTGCCCCTCGCCCCACTCCCGAGCGCCGTGCTCGAACCCGGCCTCGACGCCGTGCTCGGCGAACGCCGCCGACACCGTGACCTCCGGCGCGCGCCAGCGCGTCTCGTCGCCGCCGGCCGCGCGCAACACGTGCCGCAGCGTCCGGGCGTCCGGGTGGAAGTCGACCGGGTCGAGGCCGCTGCCCGGACACCCGGCCTGGAAGCTGTGCCCGTCACCGGCGTCGCGCACCGGCCATGTGCGCGCGTCGTGCAACAGCAGCACCGGCGCCGCCGGCTCCAGCCGGTCGGCCAGGAACCGCGCGTACGCACCGGGCAGCGTCCGCCAGCGGGCCGTGAGCGTCACCGCGGCGCCCGCCGTCACGCCTCGGCTGGCCGGGCAGTGCACCTGCCGCACGTGCACCCGCGGGTTGCCGGCGAGCAGCCGCCCGGCCAGCGCCGCCCCGTGGTCGAGCGCGGCGTCGGGCCGGTCCACCGCGCCGCGGCCCCACTGTGCGGCCAGTTCGAAGCCGGCGGGCAGCCAGGGCACGCCCAGTGCCACCGCGAGGTGGGCCGCCGCGCCGTGCGGCGAGCCGAGCACCACACCCGGCCAGCGCCGGTCCGGGTACTGCCCGACGAACCAGCCGGCCACCCGTTCGGCGTCCACGCGGGCCACCTGGGCGACGGTGAGCGCGGCCCGGCCGGCGGCGCGGCTCGCGGCGGCGCGGCGCACCGGATCGGGCGCCCCGGTGAGCCGGGCCAGCGCACCCGGACGGCCGAGGTCGCCGCAGTCGTCGCCGCGCAGCGCCCGGGCCGTCGCGGCCACCAGGGTACGGGCGGCGCTGCCCACCGCCACCACCCGGTCGCCGGGCAGGCCGGCGTCCCCCGCCGGCGCCCGCCGGCTGCCTCGTTCGCTCACCACGCGGCCCGGCTTCCCGTCCCGCTTGGGTCTAAACGGGGCATCTCCCCACGCCGCGGACCAACGCCCGCTCGGGTGCCGTCGCGCCGCTGAACCGCCGTCGCGGACGCAACGGCACGGCGGTGCGGGTTTGGCCCTCGGCGGGACGGGCACTGCACCGCGCATGCCCGACGACGAGAGCACCCCGGCGGCGACCATCACCCCGTACCGGGACGGACCGCTGCTGGTGCGCGGCGACTTCGCGCTGGTCACCCCGGACGGCGAGCCGATCGAGCGGCGCCGGGGCACGGTGGCGCTGTGCCGGTGCGGCAAGAGCGCGATCAAGCCCTTCTGCGACGGCACCCACAAGGTCGCGGGCTTCCGGAGTTAAGGAGGGGCCCCCTATTAACGCCTTCGGTAGAGGAACGCGCCCCGCTTCACGCCGCACCCCCGCGGGCGGCGCTGGTGCGGCGACACCCTCACGCGGCGGCGAGTGAGCGATCGGGCGAGCGCAGCGACGACCGGCCCGCCGCCCAGGCGGACAGGACGTGGCCGGCGAAGAGGCGGTCCAGGGCCAGCCCGGCCGCCGCCCCGAACAGCACATCCCCGGCCAGCGCCGGCTCCGCCCGGACCAGCCCGCCGCACAGGTCGTACGCGGCGATCTGCTCGTGCACCGCGTCGGCCTCGACGTGCTCGTCGTAGAAGCGTGTGGCGACCGCGTCGAAGCCGAGCCGACGCAGCCCGTTGCCGTAGCGGCGGTTCGGCAACGACGAGGTCATCTCGTACGCGGCCAGGTGCCCGAGCAGCGCCCCGCGCAGCCGCCGGTGCAGCCCGAACAACGACATCAGGTTGTTGACCGCCAGCGTCACCGCCGGCACCCGGTCCAGGTGGGCGGCGTAACCGGTGTCCAGGCCGAGCCGGTCCATCGTGGTGCGGAACAGCTCGGCGTGCATCCGGTCCAGCCGCCCGTTGCCGTACTCGTCCATCTGGATCTCCACCAGCGCCGCCTTCGCCGGCCCACCGAGGCGGGGCAGCGCCCAGCTGTGCGGGTCGGCCTCACGCAGGTGGTAGATCGAGCGGTGGGTGACGAACTCGCGAAACTGCGCCAGGTCGGCCCGGCGTTGCAGGGTGGCCGCGAGCGGGGGGCCGTCGTCCGCGGCCACCAACGCGGTAAGCGCCGCCGGCAGCGCCGTGGGCAGCACCGCCGGCACCGGGCCGGCGAGCCGCCGCAACGCCGCGGCGAACGGGCGCTCGGCCCGGGCGCGCAGCGCCAGCAGGGACGGCTCCCACTCCCACTCCGCCGGCACGTCCCGCCAACCGCGGTAGTGCAGCTCGTAGCAGAGGAAGAGGGTGAGCTGGAGGTCCTCGTCGGTCAGCGGCGCGGTTGCCGTGGCGAATGCGCCGTCCAGCCCCGCCGGCAACTCGCCGGGCGACCCGCCCAGCGCGGTGAGCAGCGCGGCCGAGACCGGCCCGCGCGCCGCCGGGAGCGGTGCGGGGCCGTGACGACGATCGGTGCTGGACAAGCGGGACCTCCCGGGACGGTGAATGCCTGGTCGCAGTGCCCCGGCGGGATCCGGCTAAACGAGGTCCTCCGCCGCGATGGCCTCGGTCTGGATCACCCGCTCCCGGACCAGCCGGGCCGCGTCACCCTCGGCCACCAGGCCACGCAGGTCGGCCAACGCCGGCTCGGGCACGTCCAGCGGGACGGTCGGGTCGACCACCGCCTCCAGCACCGTAGGCCGGTCCGCCGCGAGCGCCTCGTCCCACGCCGCGCCGACGAGGTCCGGCCGGTCCACCCGGACCCCGTGCAGGCCGAGCAGCCTCGCCCACCCGGCGTACGGCACGTCGGCTCGCCGGCCGACCGGAGCGCCGGGTGCGCGGCCGGCGCCCACGCCGGACTGGTCCCGGTTGTTCAGCACCAGCACGACCAGCCGGGGATCGGGCCAAAGGGACCAGTGGTGCGCCACGGTGATCAACTCGGCCAGGCCGTTGAGCTGCATAGCCCCGTCGCCGAGCAGCGCGAGCACCGGCTGGTCCGGGCGGGCCAGCTTGGCGGCCACCGCGTACGGCAGGGCGCAGCCCATCGAACCGAGCGTGCCGCAGAGCCGGGCCTGCACACCCGGCGGCAGTTCCAGGTGCCGCGCGTACCAGTAAACGACCGAGCCGACGTCGACGGCGACCGAGGCGCGGCGCGGCAGCCGGGCGGACAGTTCGCGCAGCACCGCCTGCGGGTTGAGCGGTTCGGCCGGGGTGGCGGCACGGTCGGTGGCGGCCGTCCGCCACCGTCGCACCGCGCTCTGCACCACCGCCCGCCACCGGGGGTTGGGCCGCTCCGGCAGCCGGGCCAGCAGCGCCCGCAGCGTCTCGACCGCGTCGCCGACCAGCGGCACGTCGACCGGGTACCGGGTGCCGATGCGCCGGCCGTCGATGTCGATCTGGATGGTGCGGACCTGCCCCGGCAGCGGGAACCAGTCCGTCCACGGGTCGTTCGTGCCGATCATCACCAGCGTGTCGCAGCCGCCCATGAGCTGCGCGGCGGCGGTGGTGCCGACCTCGCCGAGCACGCCGGCGTGGAACGGCAACCGCTCGTCGAGCACCGGCTTGCCGAGCAGCGACGTGGCCACACCCGCGTCGAGCCGGTCGGCGAGCGCGACGATCTCCCCGGCCGCGCCGTGCGCCCCCTGACCGACAAGCAGCGCCACCCGCCGCCCGCCGCCGAGCAGCGCGGCGGCCGCGTCCAGGTCGGCCTCGTGCGGCAGCACCCGCGCCAGCGGCTCGCCGGGCGTGGCGGTGAGCACGCCGGCGACCTGCGGCAGCAGGTCCGGCACGGCGGCCACCTGCAGCGCCCTCGGCAGCACCACGCAGGTCGGGCTGCGCGTCGCCGCCGCGGTACGCAACGCCTGGTCCAGCAGCGTCGGCACCTGGTCCGGGCCGCGGCCGTAGCGGACGAACTGGTTGCACACGTCGCCGAACAGCCGGCTCAGGCCGATCTCCTCGTGCGCCCCGCCGAGCGGGCCGCTGACGTCCTCGCCGATGATCGCCACCACCGGCTTGCTGTCCAGCTTGGCGTCGTAGAGGCCGTTGAGCAGGTGCACCGCGCTGGGGCCCTGGGTGGCCAGGCACACTCCGATGCCGCCGGTGAACTTGGCGTGGCCGGTGGCCATGTAGGCGGCGGTCTCCTCGTGCCGCGCCGGCACGAACGCCGGGTCCCCGCCCGCGTCGTCGAGCGCGGCCACCAGCGGGGCGAGCGCCGCGCCGGGATAGCCGAACACCCGCGGCACCCGCCAGGCCCGCAGGCGTTCGACCACCAGGTCGGCGACGGTACGGTCAGCCATCGCCCCGCCCCGGGGTGCCGGCGTCGACGTAGCGCAGCACCGCGCCTACCCCGTCGGTCAGCTCCGGCGCCTCCTCCGGCGCGAGCACGGTCAGGTCCGCGTCGGTGCCGATCAGCGCGCGCAGCAGCGCGGCGTCGGCGCGTACCCGCTGCGGGTCGGCCACCGACATGCCCGCCAGCTGCGCCGGGTCGGTGGCGATCTCGGTCGGCTCGGGGCCGACCCACAGCTCGCCGTCGGCGGACGGGTCGTCCACGATGAGCATGGTGTCGACCTGGTTGCGTTGCAGCGCGGCGACCACCGCCTCCAGCCCGGCGCCGACGTCCTCCTGCACGCCGAAGCGGTCGAGCGCGGCGGCGATCCGCCGGTCGGCGACCTCGGCGACGGTCTGCACCGTGATGTCGTCCATCAGGGTGTCCTCCGCGCCCACGTCGCGGGCGCCGGCGTCGGTGCGCACCAGCACGTCCTGCCACCGCTCGGGAAGCTGGGCGGCGATCATCCCGGTGGCCCGGACGTCCCCGGCCACCACGACCACGTCCGCGCCGACCCGTTCGGCCAGGTCGGCGGTGGCCGCGGCGGCGTCGCCGGCGTTCTGGTGCCACGCCTCCACGGCGGCGCGCTGGTAGCGCGACTGCGACCAGCCGCCCGGCTGCACGCGGCGCAGCTGCCGGCTCTGCCCGCCCGTCACCTGGGCCCGCCGGGGCACTCCGCCGGCGCTGACCGCCATCGCCTCCGCGCCGGTGCGGTCGGCCAGCACCCGCACCCAGGCCACCTGCTCGCCGCGCTGGGCGACCAGCGGCATGGTGTGCGGCAGCGCCGCCCAGGTGGCCAGGTCGCGCAGCGGCGGCGCGGAGAGGTACTCGGTGAGCACCACCCGGCCCCGGTTGGCGAACACGGCGATGCCGTAGTCGCCGGGCATCGGCTGGTGCCGGCGGACCACCTCCTCCACCGCCTCGACGGTGACCTGGTCGGCGCCCTGGGCCAGCAGGTCGCCCTTGAGCGTCCGCCAGCGCAGGTCGACCTGCGGGCGGGAGTCGTGGGTGTCCCGGGAGGCGTCCAGGTAGACCGAGCACCAGGGCCCGGGACGGTCGTAGAGCGGGCGCAGGAAGGACAGCTGCATGCTCGACCCCTTTCCAGCTCGGCCGCACGCATACCCGCACCCCGGCCGAGTTCACCTGCCCCCCGGACCACGGCGTGACCGCCGTTCATTCACGTCGTTCAACCGGAATGGCCGATACCATATGTGCACGCAACGGAACCCTCGGTGGTGAACATGGACACGGACCTGCACACCCGACGCGTCGCCCGTCCGACCGGACGCGTCGTCACCGGCCGCCTGGTCCGGCTGATGGAGGGCTACGCCCGGGAGGTGCGGGTGGGCCAGCCGGTGCTGGTCGCGGTGCTGACCGCCGCGGGGGTGGTGGGGCTGCTGCTGCGGGTGGTCCGCGCGTTGCTCAGCAGCGGCGGCGGGGGCGCGAAGCGCAGCTTCAAGGACCTGAAGAAGGGGCCCGAGTTCCTGGTCACGCCGGTCCGGGTCCGCGACGCCACCGACCGCCTGGTCGAGGTGGAGCTGCACGGCCACCTGCCGCAGAGCGCGCTGCACCCCGGCGACCACGTCCAGCTCACGCTGCGCCCGCAGCGCGACGCCGACCTGCCGCCGCGGATCGAGCGGATCGTCAACCTGACCACCGGGCAGCTGCTCACCCCGCGTACCGCGACGCTCTGGTCGCACCTGGGCCCGGCGCTGCTGCTGCAGGCGGTGTTCGGCGCGCTGCTCGTGCTCGCGGTCGCCGCCTGCTCCGCCCTGACGTGAAAGGAGGGGCCCCCGGTTAACGCCTCCGGTAGAGGCCGGGCCCCCTGTTAACCACCGACGCCGGTGAGCGTGCGCTCGGCGGGCGCGGCGGCGGGGGTGTCGAGGAGGCCGCGACGGCGGGCCCAGCGTTCGAACAGCACGGTGGCGAACGGCGGCACGGCGCTGGCCAGCGCCAGCCCGGTCCGCGCCGGCGACCAGCGGCGGCGCCGGGCCACCACGAGGACCAGCAGCCCGTACGCCACGAAGAGCGCGCCGTGGATCGGGCCGAACACCTGCACGCCGATCTCGTCGCGCGGCGGCCCGTACTTGACCGCCATGCCGGCGAGCAGCGCCGCCCACGAGCACGCCTCGGCGATCGCGGCCACCACGAACGCCCGGATCCACCCGTCGCGCATGAACACTCCCCCTTCGGCCGGCGGCCCATGCTAGCCGGCCGCGCGCTGACCAGGTGTTAAAAGGGGGCCCCTGCTATGCGGAATGCGTTAACAAGGGGCCCTTCCTTACATCCGCAGGGTGAGCGGACGCGGTTCTGGGTAGAGGAAAGGTCCTTCGGGCCTTTCCTGACCGGCCGCTCCGTGCGAGGTTGGGGGAACCAACGGTGACAGGGTGGTGACCATGGGCGAGGATGTCGGCGTGCGCACCTTCAGCCGGGAGGATCGCGCCCGCTACCGCGAGAAGGTGCGGCGGTGCCTGGACGTCTTCGCCGAGATGCTGCGCGAGTCCCGGTTCGACGTGGAACGGCCGATGACCGGGCTGGAGATCGAGCTCAACCTGGTCGACGAGGGCTTCGACCCGGCGATGCGCAACGCGGACGCGCTGGAGGCGATCGCCGACGAGTCGTTCCAGACCGAGCTGGGCCGGTTCAACGTGGAGATCAACGTGGCGCCGCGCCGGCTCGCCGGCACCGGCACCGCCCAGTTCGAGGAGCACGTGCGGGCCAGTCTGAACGCCGCCGAGCAGAATGCCCGCACGGTCGGCGCGCACATGGTGATGATCGGTATCCTGCCGACGCTGCGCCCGGAGCACCTGACCGCCGAGACCCTCTCCACCAACCCGCGCTACGCGCTGCTCAACGAGCAGATCCTCGCCGCCCGCGGTGAGGACCTGCCGATCTCGATCAGCGGGGTGGAACGGCTGGCCACCACCGCCGACAGCATCACGCCGGAGGCGGCCTGCACGAGCACCCAGTTCCACCTGCAGGTCAGCCCGCCGCAGTTCGCCGACTACTGGAACGCGGCCCAGGCGGTCGCCGGCATCCAGGTGGCGCTCGGCGCGAACTCGCCGTTGTTCTTCGGCCGGGAGCTGTGGCGCGAGACCCGCGTCCCACTGTTTCAGCAGGCCACCGACACCCGGGCGGAGGAGATCAAGGCCCAGGGGGTACGCCCGCGGGTGTGGTTCGGCGAGCGCTGGATCACCTCGGTGTTCGACCTGTTCGAGGAGAACGTGCGCTACTTCCCGGCGCTGCTGCCGGTCTGCGACCCGGAGGACCCGGCGGCGACGCTGGCCAGCGGCGGCGTGCCGAAGCTCGCCGAGCTGCGGCTGCACAACGGCACCATCTACCGCTGGAACCGGCCGGTCTACGACGTGTTGCGCGGGCGCCCGCACCTGCGGGTGGAGAACCGGGTGCTGCCGGCCGGCCCGACCGTGCTGGACACGGTCGCCAACGGCGCGTTCTACTTCGGCCTGGTCCGGGCGCTGGCGGAGTCCGACCGCCCGCTGTGGTCGCAGATGTCGTTCAGCGCCGCCGAGGAGAACTTCAACGCGTGCGCGCGGCACGGCATCGACGCCCAGGTGTTCTGGCCGGCGTTGGGCTACCTGCCGGTGACGGAGCTGGTGCTGCGCCGGCTGCTGCCGCTGGCCCATCACGGGCTGGACCGGTGGGGCCTGGACCCGGGCGAGCGGGATCGACTGCTCGGCATCATCGAGCAGCGCTGCCTGACCGGCCGCAACGGCGCGACCTGGCAGGTGGAGACGCTGCACCGGTTGGAGTCCGCCGACCACCTGGACCGGCCGGCCGCGCTGCGCGAGGTGCTCCGCCATTACGTCGACCTGATGCACAGCAACCGACCCGTGCACGAGTGGCCGATCCCCTGACGCCCACGGCGTCGATCGGCGCGGCCGGTCAGCCGCCGACCGCGGTGAACACGAACGCGCCGACGACGGCCAGCGGGAGCGCCACGGCTGCGGCGAGCAGACGTACCCGCAGGCTGCGGCCGACCAGTTCCAGCAGCAGCGCGGCGAGCCCGAGGTCGATGGCCACGTTCCACCACCCGCCCGGATAGCCGGTGCGGGCCTTCCCGGCGAAGCGCAGCGCCTCCTCGACGAACACGGCCACCGGCAGCGCGGTCGCCACCACCTGCCGCCACCCGGGGGTGTGCGCCCAGACGCCGGCGACGCCGAACACCACGCCCGCGAACACGCCGAACGCCATCCAGAGCAGCGAGGTGGGCGCGACGATCACAGCGGGGTCGTCGCCCTGGAGCAGCGCCGCCGCCAGGTAGTAGCTGGGCACGGCGACCACCAGCAGGACGACGGCGGCCACCGCGGCCCGCAGCGCCCCGCGCCGGACCCACCAGCCGAGTGCGAACGCGGCGACCGCCCAGGTGGCGGTGGAGTTGCCGAGTTCGGCGAACGGGTACGGCACCCGCGTGATCCAGACGAAGTCGAGGAACCCGAGCAGGAAGCCGGCGACGGGGGCGACGAGTGCCAGGGTGCGCGGAGCGGGCGGCATGCCCGGAAGCATACTCAGTATGCCGCCTGGCGGGCGATCAGCCTGAGGCGCAGCGCCTCTCGATCCGCTCCGAAGCCAGGCGCGACAGCGACGCCACGGATGCCGGCCGGCCCGTGCGGGTCAGAGCGACACGACCGCCGCGCTCTGACCCGGCAGCTCGATCCCGCCCCGCATCACCGTCACCCCCTCGGAGGTGGCCAGCAGCACCCGCCGCACCACCCCGGGCAGGTTGATCCGCTGCGGGCGGTCGGCCAGGTTGGCCGCCACCAGCGTGTCCCCGCGCCGCACCACCAGGAACTGGTCGCCGTGGCGCACCTCGACCCGGTGCAGCCGGGGGTCGGACAGGTCGAGCCGGGACTTGCGCAGCGCGATCAGCCGGCGGTGGAACTCGTACATCTCGCGGTGTTCGGGCTTGTCCAGTTCCGCCCAGTCGAGGCGGGACCGCAAAAACGTCTGCGGGTCCTGCGGGTCGGGCACGTCGTCGGTGGCCCAACCGTGCGCGGCGAACTCGCGCCGGCGGCCGGTGGCGACCGCGACGGCCAGCTCGGGCTCCGGGTGGCTGGTGAAGAACTGCCACGGCGTGGTCGCGGCCCACTCCTCCCCCATGAACAGCATCGGGGTGAACGGCGCGGTCATCAGCAGCGTCGCGCCGACCCGCAGCATCCCGGCCGAGAGCGTGGCGGAGATCCGGTCGCCGGTGGCCCGGTTGCCGATCTGGTCGTGGTTCTGCAGGTAGGCCACGAACCGGTGCCCGGGCGTGCGCTGGCGGTCCACCGGCCGGCCGTGGCCGCGGCCCCGGAAGCTGGACCAGCTGCCGGCGTGGAAGAACGCCCCGGTGAGCACGTCGGTGAGGCACTCCAGCGAGCCGAAGTCGGCGTAGTAGCCCTGCCGCTCGCCGGTGAGCAGCGTGTGCAGCGCGTGGTGGGCGTCGTCGTTCCACTGGGCGTGCAGGCCGTACCCGCCGGCCTCCCGGGCGGTGATCAGCGTCGGGTCGTTCAGGTCGGACTCGGCGATCAGTGACAGCGGCCGGCCCAGCGCCGTCGACAGCGCCTCCACCTCGACGGCCACCTCCTGCAGCCAGTGCGTGGCGCGGCCGTCCGGCATGGCGTGCACGGCGTCCAGCCGCAGCCCGTCGACGTGGTAGTCGCGCAGCCACATGAGCACGCTGTCGACGATGTAGCGGCGGACCCCGTCGGAGTGCGGGCCGTCCAGGTTGACCGTGCGGCCCCAGGTGTTGCTCTGCTCGCTCAGGTAGGGCGCGAAGCGCGGCGCGTAGGCCCCGGAGGGCCCGAAATGGTTGTAGACGACGTCGAGGATCACCCCCAGGCCCTTGCCGTGGGCCGCGTCGACGAACCGTTTCAGCCCGTCCGGCCCGCCGTAGGGTTCGTGCGGGGCGTACCAGCAGACCCCGTCGTAGCCCCAGTTGTGCTCGCCGTTGAACGCGTTGACCGGCAGCAGCTCGACCAGGTCGACGCCGAGGTCGACCAGGTGGTCGAGCTTGGCGATGGCCGCGTCGAACGTGCCCTGCGGGGTGAACGTGCCGACGTGCAGCTCGTAGAGCACGCTGCCGGGCAGTTGCCGGCCGGTCCAGCCGGCGTCGGTCCAACCGAACGCGGCGTGGTCGTACACCCGGCTGGGGCCGTGCACGCCGGCCGGCTGCCAGGCCGAGCGGGGGTCGGGCAGCGGCTGCTCGTCGTCGTCGAGCAGGAACGCGTAGTCGGTACCCGGCCCGGCGGCGGGCGCCTCGACCCGCCACCAGCCGTGCCGCCCGGGACGCATGTCGTGGTCGGCCACGTCGGGCAGGCGCAGCCGCACCCGGGCGGCCTCGGGCGCCCACACCGTGAACTCGGTCATGCGGCGGCCTCCACAGAGTCGGTGGGTGCGAGGAGGGCGACGGGATAGCTGCTCAGCAGATCATCCAGGAGCAGCTCAGCACCACTGTAGACCCGGCCGGTGAACACGTCGGTCATCCGATGAACGGAAAGTGACAGGGTCGTGTCGCGCCACCCGCCGTCGCGGGCCAGCCGCAGCGGCAACCGGGTCGCCACCGCGACCGCGCCGCCCCGGTCGAAGGCCACCGCGTGCGCGCCCGCCGGGCCGTGCGCCGGCACCGGCCGGTAGCCGCCGAACAGCTCCGGGTGGTCGCGGCGCAGCCGCAGCGTGCGGGAGACCACGAGCAGCTTGGCCGCGCCGTCGGCGGCCACCGCCGGCTGCCAGCCGGCATCGAGGCGGGCCAGCACGTCCCGGCGTACGGCGAAGTCGACCGGCCGCCGGTTGTCCGGGTCGACCAGGGAGTTCTCCCACAGCTCGGTGCCCTGGTAGGTGTCCGGCACCCCGGGCATGGCGAGCTGGACCAGCTTCTGCCCGAGCGCGTTGGACCAGCCGGCCGGGGTGATCTCGGCGGCGAACGCGGTGATCTGGGCGCGCAGCTCCGGGTCGTCGTACATCCGGTCGACCAGGGCGTGCAGCTCGTGCTCGAACGCGGGGTCGGGGTCGGCCCAGCTGGTGCTGACCGACGCCTCCCGGGCCGCCTTCTCGGCGTACCCGTGCAGCCGGTCCCGCTCGACCGGCCAGGCCCCGACGGCGGTCTGCCAGAGCAGGTGGGCCAGGGCGGGGTCGGCCAGCGGCGCCCGGGACATCCAGTCGGTGACCCGCTCGGCCCAGCGCCCGGGCAGCTCGCTGAGCACCGCGAGCCGGGCCCGGACGTCCTCGCCGCGCTTCGTGTCGTGGGTGGAGAGCGTGGTCATGCTCGCCGGCCAGCGCACCTGGCGGGCGGTCGCGAACCGGTGCAGCTCGGCCGGCGGCACGCCGAAGTGCGCCGGGCTGCCGCCCACCTCGTTGAGCGCGACGAAGCGGCTCCACCGGTAGTAGGCGGTGTCCTCGACGCCCTTGGCCATCACCGCGCCGGTCAGTTGCGGGAACCGGACGGCCAGCTCGTGACCGGGCTCGCGCAGCCGGGCGGTGACCCGGTCGAGCACGCCGGCCAGGTCGGGGCGGCGCCGGCCGGCCTCGCTGCGGGCGGTGGCCAGGTGCCGGGCGCCCTCGGGCGGGTAGCCGCGGTAGACCGGGAAGCACGCGGCCAGCTCGGCCAGCGCGGCGCGCACCTGCTCGGCGGGCAGCTCCGGCACGAGCGCGGCGAGGCGGGTCAGCTCGGCGGCGAGCAGCCGGGTGGCGGCCTCCAGCTTGGTGGCGTGGGTCAGGTCCGCCCAGGAGGTGTGCCGGCCGGTGACCCGGCCGTCGAGCGCGGTGAAGTCCGGTTCGGCGTCCGGGTCGACGAAGAGCCCGCACACCGCGGCCAGCGCGTCGTAGCCGGTGGTGCCGTCGACCGGCCAGTCCGGCAGCTCCTCGCCGTACTCCAGGATCTTCTCCACCACCAGCCAGCGCTGCGGCGCGGCGGCGCGCAACCGGGCCAGGTAGCCGGCCGGGTCGCGCAGCCCGTCCGGGTGGTCCACCCGGATGCCGTCGACGTCACCGGCGTCGACCCAGCGCAGGATCTCCGCGTGGGTGGCGTCGAAGACGCCCGGGTCCTCCACCCGCAGCCCGGCCAGGTCCGAGACGGCGAAGAACCGGCGGTACGTCAGCTCGACGTCGCCGCGCCGCCAGTTCACCAGCTCGTAGTGCTGCCGGTCGTGCACCTGCCGCGGCGTCCCGTCGCCGGTGCCGTCGGCGATCGGGAAGCGGTGCTCGTGGTAGCGCAGTTCCCCGTCGACCAGCTTGAGGTCGTCGAGCGCGTCGGGTGCGTCGGCGAGCACCGGCAGCAGCAGCCGACCCCGGTCCCAGTCGATGTCGAACCAGCCCGCGTACGCCGAGTCGCGGCCGGCGCGCAGCACGTCCCACCAGGGCGGGTTGGCCGCCGGGCGGGCCACCCCGGCGTGGTTGGGCACGATGTCCACGACCAGGCCCAGCCCGGCCGCGCGCAGCGCCCGGACCAGCCGCTGCCGGCCGGCCTCACCGCCCAGCTCCGGGTTGACCGCGCGGTGGTCGACCACGTCGTAGCCGTGCGGCGAGCCGGGGGTGGCGGTGAGCAGGGGCGCGGTGTAGAGGTGCGTGACGCCGAGCGCGGACAGGTAGCCGGCGAGTTCGGCGGTGGCGTCCAGGTCGAAGCCGGGACGCACCTGCACGCGGTAGGTCGAGCGGGGGGTGTCGGGCATGGGTCAGGCCGTCCTCTCCAGGACCAGCAGCGCGCGGTCCGGTACGCAGACCGTGCCGCCCGCCTCCACCACCGTCGTCTTCTCCGGGTCCGGTTCCGCGGTGCTGATCACCAGCTCCCACCGGGGGCCGAACTCCTCGCCGGGCAGCGTGAAGTCCAGCGGCGCGTCGTGCGCGTTGAACAACAGCAGGAAGGAGCTGTCCCGGTGGCGTTGGCCGTGCTGGCCGCGCTCCGGAATGCCGTCGCCGTTGACGAACAGGGCCACCGAACGGCCGAAGTCGTTGCCCCAGTCCTCGCCGGTCATCTCCCGGCCGTCCGGCGTGTACCAGGCCAGGTCGGGCAGGCCGGAGCCGGCGGCGCGGCCACCGACCGGCAGCCCGGTGAAGAACCGCCGGCGGCGGAACACCTGGTGCCGGTTGCGGAAGTCGGTCAGCCGCCGCACGAACCCGAGCAGCTCGGTGTCGGCGCGCTCCCAGTCCACCCAGGCCAGCTCGCTGTCCTGGCAGTAGGCGTTGTTGTTGCCACGCTGGGTGCGGCCCAGCTCGTCGCCGTGCCCGAGCATCGGCACGCCCTGGGAGAGGATCAGCGTGGCCAGGAAGTTGCGCCGCTGCCGGGCCCGCAGCGCCAGCACGGCCGCGTCGTCGGTGTCGCCCTCGACGCCGCAGTTCCACGAGCGGTTGTGGCTCTCCCCGTCCCGGTTGTCCTCGCCGTTGGCCTCGTTGTGCTTGTCGTTGTAGGAGACCAGGTCGGTGAGCGTGAAGCCGTCGTGGCAGGTGACGAAGTTGATGCTGTGGAACGGGCGGCGGCCGTCGTCCTGGTAGAGGTCGGCGGAGCCGGAGATGCGGGACGCGAACTCGGCGAGCGTGGCCGGCTCGCCGCGCCAGAAGTCGCGCACGGTGTCGCGGTATTTTCCGTTCCACTCGGTCCACTGCGGCGGGAAGTTGCCCACCTGGTAGCCGCCCGGGCCGACGTCCCACGGCTCGGCGATCAGCTTGACCCGGCCGACCACCGGGTCCTGCTGCACCACCTCGAAGAACGTGGAGAGGCGGTCCACCTCGTAGAACTCGCGGGCCAGCGTGGCGGCCAGGTCGAAGCGGAAGCCGTCGACGTGCATCTCGGTGACCCAGTAGCGCAGCGAATCCATGATCAGTTGCAGCGAGTGCGGGCTGCGCACGTTGAGGCTGTTGCCGGTGCCGGTGTAGTCGACGAAGTAGCGCCGATCCTCCTCCGACAACCGGTAGTAGCTGGGCGTGTCGATGCCCTTGAAGCTCAGCGACGGGCCGAGGTGGTTGCCCTCGGCGGTGTGGTTGTAGACCACGTCCAGGATGACCTCGATGCCGGCCGCGTGCAGCGCCTTGACCATGCCCCGGAACTCCTGCACCTGCTGGCCGAGCCGGCCCAACGCGGAGTAGCCGTGGTGCGGGGCGAAGAAGCCGATCGTGTTGTAGCCCCAGTAGTTGCGCAACCCCAGGTCGGCCAGGCGGTGGTCGTGCACGAACTCGTGCACCGGCATCAGCTCGACGGCGGTCACCCCGAGCCGCCGGAAGTGCTCGATCATCACCGGCGAGGCCATCCCCGCGTACGTGCCGCGCAGCTCCTCCGGGATGTCCGGGTGCCGCATGGTCAGCCCGCGCACGTGCGCCTCGTAAATCACCGAGTGGTGGTAGGGCGTGCGCGGCGGCTTGTCGTTGCCCCAGTCGAAGTACGGGTTCACCACCACCGACTTCGGCATGAACGGCGCCGAGTCGGCGGTGTTCATCCGGTCCGGGTCGCCGCCCACCTCGTAGTCGTAGACCGCCGGATCCCACGCGACCTCGCCGTCGACCGCCTTCGCGTACGGGTCGAGCAGCAGCTTGTGCGGGTTGCACCGCAGCCCGTTCGCCGGGTCCCACGGGCCGTGCACCCGGTAGCCGTAGCGCTGGCCGGGCTCGACACCGGGCAGGTAGGCGTGCCAGACGTACGCGTCGACCTCGCGCAGCTCGACCCGCCGCTCGGTGCCGATGTCCCACTCGTCGAACAGGCAGAGCTCGATCCGCTCCGCCACCTCCGAGAAGATCGCGAAGTTGGTGCCCATCCCGTCGTAGGTGGCGCCGAGGGGGTAGCTGTCGCCCGGCCAGACCTGCATGTCGCTCCTTCGGGCCCATGATCGTGTGCGCACCGGACGGGCGGCCGGCGCGCACGCCGTTGATGCCCCGCGCCACCGGCCGCCAATCCCTCCGTTCGGACGGTAACCGAAAACGTTCGGGTGTCATCCGTCACGATCGTCGGATTCGAGATGCGGGTTCGCGCCGGATGGCTTTTCCTTAAGCGCGGACACGCGCCCGCGTGCCCGCCCGGCCGTTCGGCCAACCCTCACCGCTGCTCCCCGCCGCCACCGATGCCGGCGTGTCCCCCCATGCATGGACGGAGATCGACGTGACCTCTCTGCGGGTCGGCGCGCAGACCGCCACCGCGACGGACCGGCTCCACCGGCCCACCCTCACCTCCCGCCCCACCGCGCCGCCGCAGCCCGGCGCCGCGCCCCGCAGCCGGCGCATCCTGATGCTGTCGTGGGAGTACCCGCCGGTGCTCGTCGGTGGCCTCGGCCGCCACGTGCACGCGCTCTCCGTCGCCCTGGTCGCCGCCGGGCACGAGGTCACCGTCGTCACCCGGCACGCCGAGGGCGCGCCGCTGGAGGAGTACGCCGACGGCGTGCGGATCGTCCGCGCCGCCGAGGACCCGGTCACCTTCCCGCTCGCCACCGGCTCGCTGCTGGCCTGGACCATGGCCTTCAACCACACGCTCACCCGGGCCGCGCTGCGCGCCGCCCAGACCGGCTCGTACGACGTCATCCACGCCCATGACTGGCTGGTCGCGCACACCGCGATGACGCTGCGCGAGCACCTGGACGTGCCGCTGGTGACCACCATCCACGCCACCGAGGCCGGCCGGCACCAGGGCTGGCTGCCGGCGGAGATGAACCGCACCATCCATGGCGTCGAGCACTGGCTGGCCGGCGAGTCCGGCCGGGTCATCGTCTGCTCCGGCTACATGCGCGACGAGGTGGGCGCGCTGTTCGGCGTGGACCGGTCCCGGGTCGACGTGGTCCCCAACGGCGTCGAGCCGCACCGCTGGCGGGTGCCCGCCTCGGCGGTCGCCGCCGCCCGGGCCCGCTTCGCCGGCGACGGCCCGCTCGTCACGTTCGCCGGCCGGCTGGTCTACGAGAAGGGCGTGCAGCACCTGCTCGCCGCCCTGCCCCGGCTGCGCGAGCGGCATCCCGGGCTGCGCGCGGTGATCGTCGGTGACGGACCGTACCGAGCCGACCTGGAGGCCGAGGTGCACCGGCTCGGACTGGGCGGCACGGTCAGCATGCCCGGGTTCCTCGGCGGCACCGACCTGCCCGCGGTGATGGCCGCCTCGGACTGCTTCGCGGTGCCCAGCATCTACGAGCCGTTCGGCATGGTCGCCCTGGAGGGGGCCGCCGCGGGCGCGCCGCTGGCGGTGTCGCGCACCGGCGGGTTGGCCGAGATCGTCGAGCCGGGCGTCACCGGGATGACCTTCGCGCCGCACGACCCGGACGGGCTCGCCGAGGCGGTGCACGCGCTGCTCGCCGACACCGACCGGGCCCGCGCCCTGGCTCGCCGGGCCCGCGCCCTGGTGCACGAGAGGTACGGCTGGTCGGCCATCGCGTCGCGCACCGCCGCCGCGTACGCCGCCGCCATCGCCGGCGACCCGGCGTTCACCGCGGCCCGCGCCGAGCAGCGAATGGCCACCGGCCACACCCTGCCGGCGCTCCCACCCGGCAACCTCCTCACCGCCGCCAGCCTGCGGTAAGGAGGGGCCCCCTGTTAACGCCTCAGGCATAGCAGGGGCCCCCTGTTAACCACCGGCGCTCCGGCGCACACACGAAAGGCCGCCGACCCGATCCGGGTCGGCGGCCTTTCCGTAGCCGGTGTCAACAAGGGGCCCCGCCTCTACCGGAGGCGTTAACAAGGGGCCCCTCCTTGCACCTCAGCGCTGGGTGGCGGGGAGGTAGTCCCGCTCGGGGGCGCCGGTGTAGATCTGCCGCGGACGGCCGATCTTGGTCTCCGGGTCGTTGATCATCTCGCGCCACTGGGCGATCCAGCCCGGAAGCCGGCCCAGCGCGAACAGCACCGTGAACATCTTGGTCGGGAAGCCCATCGCCTTGTAGATCAGGCCGGTGTAGAAGTCCACGTTCGGGTAGAGCCGCCGGGAGACGAAGAAGTCGTCGGCCAGCGCGATCTCCTCGAGCTGCATCGCGAGGTCGAGCAGCGGGTCCGGCTTGGCCATCCGGCCGAGCACGTCCTGGGCGGCCTTCTTCACGATCGCGGCCCGCGGGTCGTAGTTCTTGTAGACCCGGTGGCCGAAGCCCATCAGCTTGACGCCGTCCTGCTTGTCCTTCACCTTCTGCACGAAGGTGCGCACGTCGCCGCCGTCGGCGTGGATCTGCTGGAGCATCTCCAGCACGGCCTGGTTGGCGCCGCCGTGCAGCGGGCCGAACAGCGCGTTCACGCCGGCCGAGACCGAGGCGAACAGGTTGGCGTTGCTGGAGCCGACCAACCGCACGGTCGAGGTGGAGCAGTTCTGCTCGTGGTCGGCGTGCAGGATGAACAGCATGTCCAGCACCCGGGCGACCACCGGGTCGACCTCGTACTGCTCGGCGGGCACGCCGAAGGTCATCCGCAGGAAGTTCTCGACGTAGCCGAGGGAGTTGTCCGGGTAGAGCAGCGGCTGGCCGATCGACTTCTTGTAGGCGTAGGAGGCGATGGTGGGGACCTTCGCCATCAGCCGCACCATGGACATCTCGACGTGCTCGGAGTCGAACGGGTCGAGGCTGTCCTGGTAGAAGGTCGAGATGGCGCTGACGGCCGAGGAGAGCACGGCCATCGGGTGCGCCTCGCGGGGGAAGCCGTCGAAGAAGCGGCGCATCTCCTCGTGCAGCAGCGAGTGCCGCCGGATCCGCTCGCTGAACTCGTCGAGCTGCGCCTGGCTCGGCAGCTCGCCGTAGATCAGCAGGTAGGAGACCTCCAGGAAGGAGGACTTCTCGGCCAGCTGGTCGATCGGGTAGCCGCGGTACCGCAGGATGCCCGCGTCACCGTCGATGTAGGTGATCGCGGACGAGCAGGACGCGGTGTTGACGAAACCGGGGTCGTACGTGGTCATCCCGGTTTCCTTGAGCAGTTTGCTCACCCCGATCCCGGCGGGGCCCTCGACCGCGGACTGCACCGGCATCGACAGCTGCCCACCGGGGTGGTCGAGCTTGACTTCCGTCATCTGTTCCTCGCTTCGCCGGCAAGATCTTCGTTGAATTGCCTTCGCTTCTACCGTAATCACGGTGCGGTGGACAACGCTCGGCATGGTTTGGGGGTGAGGTATGCGTCACCTCATTCCCGACTTGCTGGGTCGGAAACCGGCCGGGTGCGTGGATCAGGACAGGTCGAGGTGTCGCAGCGCCCCGCCGGCGTCGACCCGGTAGAGGTCGAGGCGGTTGGCCCCGGCGGCGAAGAGCCGGTCGTCGCCGACGAACGCGGCGAACCGCCGCCCACCGGTGTCCGGCGGCACCACCGGCACCACTGCGGCGACCGTGCCGTTGACCGCGACCGCGAGCCGGGCGCCGTCCGGCACGCCGTCGGGCACGGTGCCCCAGACCAGCGCCGGCAGCCCGCGGCTCGGGTCGACCGCGTCGAACGCGGCCCGGTTCGCCACGGTGGCGGAACCGCCGGTCGGCGCCGCGCCGACCCGGGTGCCGACCAGCGGGTCGACGGCGGGCAGCGGCACCGGCGCGGGCGGCCCACCGGTGATCGTCACCGGCTGCCCGGGCCGGTCGTAGAAGCGCTTGTCGGTCCGCTCCCGTGGGGCGGCCTGCGCCGAGACACCGTCCATCCGCCACGGCACCCGCAGGTGGGTTTCGTCGGCGATCGTGGGCAGCAGGTCGACGTGTTCCCAGTTGCGGTCGTCCACCCGGCCGGCGCGCTGGCCCGGCTCCTTGACGAACATCGGCACCCAGGCCACCTGGTCGGCGGCGTGGTCGATGGCGCCCATCCCCCGCCCCTGCCAGTCCCGCCGGAAGCTCACCCCGTGGTCCGCGGTGAGGAGCACCAGCGCCTGGTCGTAGAGGCCGGTGGCGCGCAGCGTGCGCAACGTCTCGCCGATCAGCCGGTCGGTGTAGCCGAGCTGGGCCAGGTGCCGGGCGCGGGCCAGGTCCACCCAGCCGACGCCGTCGTTGGGCAGGTCCTCGGGCGCGTCGTAGTGCGCGCCGGAGGGCAGGTACGCCCACGGCGAGTGCGGCATCAGCAGGTGCAGGAAGTGCAGTGTGGGTCGGTCGGCGGGGTGCAGCCCGGCGAGGAACGCGGCGAACCGGGCGGGTTGGTTGTCGTCGAGCGTGTCCCAGCGGAACTTCGGGTCGTCGGGCACCGGCTCGGCGGCGTCCAGCCCGGCCTCGGCCGCGGTCTGCTCCCGGTAGGAGTCCTCCGGGTCGATCCGGCTGTCCACCGGTGCGGTGAGCTGGCGCAGCAGCTTGCCGCTCTCCCGGGCCAGCACCCCGATCCCCTGTTGCGGGCTGGCCGCCTGCTCGCAGCGGCTGGGCGGGCAGAGCCGGGTGATGCTCTCCTCGGCCTTGATCTGGTAGAGGCCGCCGAGCGCGGTGAACAGGTTGTCCGGATACTGCGAGTAGTGCGGCGCGACGGCCCGCTGCGGGTAGCGCCCGCTGAGCATGGCCGGCAGCGCGTAGGGCGTCCAGCCGCTGACCCCGGTGGCGTTGCGGTACCAGGTCGATCCGGCGGCCAGCGCGGCGAAGTTCGGGTAGCGGGTGGCGTCGATCCGCCCGTCCGGGCCGAGCAGGGACACCAGCGGCAGCTCGTCCAGCACGATCATGACCACGGGCGGGTGCGCGCCCGCCCCGGCCACGCCGGCCGCGCCGCCGTGCCCCTCCGGCAGCACCACCGCCGAGGCCGGCGACGCGAACAGGAACAGCCCGACGAAGAGCACCGGGCCGACCGCGGCCACCCGCAGCACCCGACGCAGCGCTCGCCACCGCCGGTGCACGGCCGCCGCGGCGGCGCCCGCCCCGCCGGCCACCAGCAGCAGGGGTACGCCCCGAAGCGGCGTCAGGTGCCGGCCGACCTGGACCGCGAGCGCGGCGAGCAGCAGTCCCACCAGCAGCGTGTGCACCACGGTCCGGGTGACCCGTCCGCCGAGCAGGGCGAGCGCGCCGAGCGCCGCGAACGGCAGCGTGGGCGCCAGCGCGATCAGGGCGACCAGGAGCAGCACGTCGCCCCGGGAGGCCCGGTGGAAGAGGAAGAAGTCGGGGCTGCGGCCGAGCACGTCCAGCAGCGGCTGGGTGACGACGAGGCCGACCAGCGCCACCACCTCGGCCAGCCGCGCCGCCTCGGCCCGCCAGCGGCGGCGGCGCCGGGGCCGGCCGGTGGCGGCGGTACGCTCCGGCACCGGTGCGAGGGTGCCCTCAGTCACCCACCACCACCTGGTAGAGCGTGCGGGTGCCGGACGGCAGCTCGGCGCGGGCCACCACCCGACCGTGCCGGGCCAGCAGCGCCTCGAAGACGTCCCGCCGGTAGTCGGGGAAGAGCCCGTCGGGCTTGTTGGCCAGCAACCGGCGGGCCATCGGGTCGTCCGGGTGGACGAACTCCACCACCAGGCTGCCGCCGGTCGCGGTGAGCGCGACGAGCTGGTCGAGCACCTCGGGCAGCGGCACGTTGCGCCCGATCGCCAGGTGGTGCGCCACCGCCAGGGCGAGCACCACGTCGGCGCGCGCCCGGTCGGCGAACGCGGCCCGCTCGACGCCCCGCCAGCCACCACCGGGCGACGGGTCGGCCAGGTCCATCACCAACGGCAGGATCCGTCGTTCCCCCTCGTCGCGTAGCGCGCGGTAGAGCGTGTCGACCACGGCCGGGTCCTGCTCGACGGCGACCACGTGCGCGGCGTGCCGGGCCGCGATGCGGGCGTACCGGCCGTCGTTGGCGCCCAGGTCCAGCGCCGAGCCGGGGCCGACGGCGGCCACCGCCCGTTCGACGAAGGCCTCCTTGGCCTGCCGGTCGGGCACCGAGTAGGCGCAGGTGCGCTGGTAGTCCGACCAGTGGCTGTCGCCCGGCGCGTGGTGGAGGCGACGGACCAGCCGGGTCAGCCCGCGGACGGTGGCCAGGGCCAGCTCGCGGGAGAAGCCGGCGGCGCGTAGCTGGGCGCGGACCTCGGTGGTGCTGGCGCCGGAGTTGCGGGTCTGCATGGCGCCGTGCAAGTGCACGTGGGTGGGCACGCCGGCGCGCCAGCGGCGGGTCCCGGCGAACAGCCGCCGCATCTGCTCCGGCTCGACGCCGTCGACGCGGGCCCGCAGGAACGGCTGGAAGTCCAGCCCGAGGTGGGCCTGGATCAGCAGCGGGTAGAGCAACGTCTGGCAGAACTGCCGGTAGCCGGCCCAGGGTTCGCCGTCCCGCAGCGCCTCGAACGAGCCGACGTCGATGAACACCGGGCGGGTGCCGCGCCACTGCACGTTGTAGGCGGAGCCGTCCTTGGTGGTGAAGCCGGCCTCCAGCGCGGTCCGCAGCACGTCCAGGTGCAGCAGCGCCGCGTCGCGGAGCATCGCGTACGACCACTCGTAGGGGTGCGAGACGAACGGGATGCGGTCGTGCCGCAGCACGGCGGCCCAGGGCGAGTCGACAGGCGTCGGGGTCAGCTCCTCGGTGCCGACGAGGTGGCCGGCGGCGGTGAGGTCGCGGAAGAGGTCGCTGGCGGACAGCGCCCGCCAGTCACGGGCGGCGCGTTCGTCGAGCCCGCGCAGCACCTCCGGCCCGTGGTGGAAGACCCGGTTGCCCGGATCGCGGAAGGAGCCGGGTTCGGCGCGGACGCCGGTGTCGGGGATCGTCACGCCGTCAGCCCTGGTCGGTGGGCTGGCGACGGAACCGGCTCACCAGTCGGCGCCAGTAGAGCTTGGCGGCCACGGCCACTCCGGCCACCCCGCCGACCACCGCCTGCACGATGAGACTGCCGGATCCCGCGTCCAGGTAGGCCAGGTGCGTCACGGCTGCTTTCCTTTCCTTCGCCGGTCAAGGTGCCTTGTCCGGTACGCGAGCTTTATTGCTCAAAGACGGACTCGTCCCCTACCGTACGCTGTCGACCGGACACCGCGCGGGTACACCCGGGACTCCTGCCCGTCCGATCCGTTCAAGACGGACCGGTCCAGGTGCGCCTAGCGTGATGGGCATGACACCGCAGTTCGATCTCGTCGGGACGGTCGTCACCGACATGGCCAGGACCCTCGACTTCTATCGCCGCCTGGGCCTGCCGATCCCGGCCGGCGCCGAGGCCGCACCGCACGTGGAGGTCGCTCTGCCCGGCGGCGTGCGGCTGGCCTTCGACACGGTCGAGACCATCCGCGGTTTCCGGCCCGGCTTCGACCCGGCCGGCGGCAACTCGCGGATGAGCATCGCCTTCCGCTGCGCCGACCCGGGCGAGGTGGATCGCTGGTACGCCGAGCTGACCGCGGCCGGTCACCACGGGGAACTGCCCCCGTGGGACGCGGTCTGGGGTCAGCGGTACGCGGTCGTGCGCGACCCGGACGGCAACGGCGTGGACCTGTTCGCACCGCTGCCGCCCGGCTGACCGGCCGGGCGGCTCACCGGCCGGGTTCAGCCGGCGGGCGGGGCGAGCAGCCGCGTCGGCGGCACCCCGGCCAGTTCCCGCACGTCACGGGTGAGGTGGGCCTGGTCGGCGTACCCGGTCCGCGCCGCCACCTCGGCGAGCGGCGCGCCGCCACGGGCCAGGTCGAGCGCGCGGCGCATGCGCAGGATGCGGGCGAGCGTCTTCGGGCCGTACCCGAAGAGGAGCCGGCTGCGCCGGTGCAGGGCCCGCACCCCGAGGCCGACCTCGGCGGCGGTCGCGGCCACCGTCGCGCCGGTGGCGAGCCGGGCGGCGACGTGGGCGCCGAGCGGGTCGGGCCCACCGGCGGCCCGCAGCCGCGCCCGCGCCACCTCCTGGAGGACCGTGGCGCCGCCCGCCGACCAGCCTGGCCGCGCCGTCGCCGCCTCGACCCGCTCGGCCAGGTCACCGGCGGCGCGACCCCACAGGTCGGCGAGCGGGACGCGTTGGTCCCGCAGCTCCTCGGCGGGCACCCCGAGCACGGCCGGGCCGACGCCCGGTGGCAGCCGCAGCCCGATCCACCGCTCCCCCGGCGCCGAGCGCGACAGGTGCGCGGTGCGGTCCGGCCCGGCGACCAGCAGCCCGGCCCGGCTGGACCAGAGCAGGTCCAGGCACCCGTCCGGCAGCACCCGGACCGGCCCCGCCCCGGACGACACACTCGCCCACCGCACCGCCCCCCGCACTGCCTGTTCCGAGTACACGCCGCCACCCTGCCACCCGCCGTCGATCATGAGGTTGGCCGCACCTGCCCCGGCGTGTCGCCACCGCCAACTTCATGATCGACGGGCCACTGTCAGGGGTGGTGGTGCAGGGCCAGGCGGAGCAGGAGGAAACGCAGGGCGGTGGCGATGAGGTTCGCCGCCACCAGCACCGCCAGCTCCGCCGCGCGCGGCGGGGCGGTGAGCGCGTGCAGGAGCGCCAGCGAGCCGCTGGTCAGGGCCAGGCCGAGGGCGAAGGCGAGCAGCCCCTGGAGGTGGTGCCGCCCGGCGTGCCGGCGGCCGGTGACGCCGAACGTGAGCCGCCGGTTGGCCGCCGTGTTGGCCACCGCGGTCAGCAGCAACGCCGACAGGTTCGCCGGTTGCGCACCGAGCGGGCCGCGGGCCGCCAGGAAGAGCAGCAGGTACGCGAGCGTGCTGGCCACCCCTACCGCGGCGAAGCGGGCGAGCTGGCGGGGCAGCCCGGCCGGGACCTGTGCCGGCGGCGCCGGCAGCGGCCCCCGGCCGAGCTGCGCGCGCAGCCGGGCCAGTGGTAGCGCGCCGGTGACCAGCGCGCGGCCCAGCCGCCCGATGCCCCGCAGGTCGGCCAGCGCGGTGGCGACGACGTCGACCCGGCTGTCCGGATCGTCGATCCAGTCCACCGGCACCTCGTGGATCCGCAGCCCGGCCCGTTGGGCCAGCACCAGCAGCTCGGTGTCGAAGAACCAACCGGTGTCCTGGACCAGGGGCAGCAGCTCGGCGGCCACGTCCGCGCGGATCGCCTTGAAGCCGCACTGCGCGTCGGAGAAGCGCACCGCGAGCGTGCCGCGCAGCAACAGGTTGTAGCCCCGGGAGATCACCTCCCGTTTGGCGCCCCGGACAACCCGGCTGGTGCGCGCCAACCGGGTGCCGATGGCCAGGTCGGAGTGGCCGGACAGCAGCGGCGCGACAAGCGGTGGCAGTGCCGCCAGGTCGGTGCTGAGGTCCACGTCCAGGTAGGCGAGCACCGGCGCCGGCGACGCCGACCAGGCGGCCCGCAGCGCCCGTCCGCGCCCCTTCTCCGCCAGGTGCAGCACCCCCACCTCGGGCAGTTCGGCGGCGAGCGCCTCGGCCACCGCCCGGGTGCCGTCGGAGCTGGCGTTGTCGGCCACCGTGATCCGGAAGGGATACGGGAACTGCGCGGTCAGGTAGGCGTGCAGCCGCCGCACGCCGGGGCCGAGGTCGACCTCCTCGTTGTGGACCGGGACCACCACGTCCAGCACGGCGCTCTCGGCGGTGGGCCGGGCGTGCACGGCGGCCCGGGGCTCCGGCATGGTGATCATGGGTCAGCCCTGCTTTCCGCTGCTCAGGTCATACACGGTCACCCCGTCGACGGTGGTCGCGGTGAAGGTCTCGGCCACCCAGGCGCCGATCTCGGCCGCGGCGCTGCTGCCGCCGTCGGCCCGGAAACCGCCCCCGCCGAGGAAGTAGTGGATCCGGCCGTCGGCCACGTACCGCTGGAACGCCGTCAGGGTCGGCGACGGGTCGCTGCCGTTGAAGCCGCCGATCGGCATCACCGGCGCCCCGGTGGCCAACTGGTAGCCGGAGGCGTTGTTCGAGCCGACCGTGGCCGCCACCCAGGTGTAGTCGGCGGCGTCGGCCCTGAGCAGCGCCGTCATCTCGGCGCTCGGCTCGCGGGCGTCGAGCAGCCCGCCCATGCCGCCGCCGCGCTGCCCGCGCCCGGCGTCCCGCCCGACGTCGCCCGGACCGGAACCGCCGTCCTGGCCGGTGCCGGAGCCGTCGGGCAAGCCCGGGAAGGCTCCGTTCCGACCGGCGCCGGTGCCGTCCGGGAAGCCCGGCGGCAGGACGCCGCCCGGGAAGGCTCCGTTCCGGCCGCCCGGAACCTGGCCGTTGCCGGCGCCCGGAAAGCCCGGGAACCCGCCGGGGAACTCCGCGCCGCCCGGCATCCGCCCGCCGGGGAAGCCGCCCGGACCGAAGCCGCCCGCCACGTACGGGCCGGCACTGGGGATCGAGCCGCGGTGCGCGGTGGTGGCGGTCTGCAGCGCGTACGCCGCCGGGCCGCCCAGCGCCGTCAGGACCCCGAGCGTCAGCACCCCCACCGGCGCCCACCGGGCCCACCGTCCGCCCGCCGTCCCGCCCCGAGCCGGCGTGACCACGGCGCCCGCGTCACCGCGAACCGCCCGGGCCGGCCCGAACCCCTTGGTCATCGGGGCGTCGAGGAGGGCCAGGAGCACGGCGGTGGTCAGCCCGACGGCCAGCACGGCGGTACGCAGCCACGGGTGCCAGTCCGGGCTGCGGCCGAGCAGGCGCCACGACCACCAGGCGGTCACCGCCAGCGCGCCGGCCAGGAGCAGCGTGGCGCCGTGCCCGCGCCACCGGCCGGGCGCGCGCCGGGCCCGCCACAGCAGGGTGGCCCCGATGCCGACCAGCGCGCCGACGGCCGGCGCCAGGGCGACCGTGTAGTAGGCGTGGAAGATGCCGGACATGAAGCTGAAGATCAACCCGGTGACCAGCAGCCAGCCGCCCCAGAGCAGCAGGCCGGCCCGCCGCCGGTCGGTCCGCGCCGACCGCCCGGCCAGCCACCCGCCGGCCACCAGCAGGATCAGCGCGGCCGGCAGCAGCCAGGAGATCTGCCCACCGACCTCGGTGTCGAACATCCGCAGCAGGCCGGCCTGCCCGGAGAACGGCCCGCCCGCGCCGCCCGGCCGCCCAGCCCCGCCGACGCTGCCCACCTCGTCGCCGGTGATCCGGCCCAGGCCGTTGTAGCCGAGGGTCAGCTCCAGGATGCTGTTGTGCTGCGAGCCGCCGATGTACGGCCGGGCGCTCGCCGGGACCAGCTCCACGATCGCCACCCACCAGCCGGCGGAGACCAGCACCGCCAGCCCGGCCAGCAGCAACTGGCGGATCCGCCGCCCCGAGGCCCGTCGGCGCGGCCAGCAGGTAGACGCCGGCGAACACCGGGATCACCAGGAACGCCTGGAGCATCTTGGTGAGGAAGCCGAAGCCGACCAGCACGCCGGCCAGCGCGAGCCACCGGGTGCTCGCGGTCTCGACCGCCCGCACCGTGGCGTACGCGGCGGTCAGCAGCAGGAGCACCAGCAGCGCGTCAGGGTTGTTGAAGCGGAACATCAGGGTGGCCACCGGCGTCGAGGCGAGGACCGCGCCGGCGAGCAGGCCGGCCGCCGGGCCGTACCAACGGCGGACCGCGGCGTGGAGCACGCCGACCGACGCGACGCCGAGCAGCGCCTGCGGCGCCAGGACCGACCAGCTGCTCAGCCCGAAGAGGCGCACCGAGAGCGCCATCAGCCAGAGCGAGGCGGGCGTCTTGTCCACGGTGATCGAGTTGGCCGCGTCCGAGGAGCCGTAGAAGAAGGCCGTCCAGCTCTCCGACCCGGCCTGTGCAGCCGCCGAGTAGAAGGCGTTGCCCCAGCCCGAGGCGCCCAGGCCGCACAGGTAGAGCACTCCGGTGGCCGCCAGCAGGCCCAGCAGGGCCGGGCGGGCCCAGCGCGGATCGCCCGCCGGCGTCGGCTCGGGTACGGGCGCGGCGGCCGGCGCGGGCGGACCGGCGGGCGCGGGCGGACCAGTCAGCAGGCTCTCAGTTCTGTCCATGCCGGCCAGCCTCGCCAGGCACGCTGGCGTGCCTCCGTGAACCGGCTAGGCCTGCGCTGTGGATCCGGGCAGCCAGACGGTGAACACGGTGCGGCCGGGCCGGCTGGCCACCTCGACCCGGCCGTGGTGCGCCTCCACCACGGCGGCGACGATGGCCAGGCCCAGGCCGGTGCTGCCGTGGGCCCGGGAGCGGGAGCTGTCGCCCCGGGCGAACCGCTCGAACACCTCCGGTTGCAGGTCCGCCGGGATGCCCGGCCCGTCGTCGGTGACGCCGAGTCGCACCCCACCCGGCGCCACCGCCAGCCGGGTGGTCACCGTGGTGCCGGGCGGGGTGTGCACCCGCGCGTTGGCGAGCAGGTTCGCCAACACCTGGTGCAGCCGGTGCGCGTCGCCGGCGACGGTGAGCGGCTCGTCCGGCAGGTCGAGCTGCCAGCGGTGCTCCGGGCCGGCCACGTGCGCGTCGCTCACCGCGTTCACCGCCATGGCGGTGAGGTCGACCGGCTCGGCGGTGAGCGGGCGACCGGAGTCCAGCCGGGCCAGCAGCAGCAGGTCGTCGACGAGACTCGTCATCCGGGTGCTCTCCGACTCGACCCGACGCAGCGCGTGCGCCACGTCCGGCGGTACCTCCTGCCGGCCGCGCCGGGCCACCTCGGCGTAGCCGCGGATGGCGGCCAGCGGCGTGCGCAGCTCGTGGCTGGCGTCGGCGACGAACTGGCGTACCCGCATCTCGCTGGCCTGTCGCGCGGCGAGCGCGGCGGCGACGTGGCCCAGCATCCGGTTGAGCGCGCCGCCGACCTGCCCGACCTCGGTGCGGGGGTCGGTGTCGGCGGCCGGGACCCGGACCGACAGCGCCACCTCGCCGCGGTCCAGCGGCAGCTCGGTGACCCGGGCGGCGGTGGCGGCGACCCGGTTCAGCGGACGCAGCGTGCCCCGCACGATCAGCGCGCCGAGACCGCCGGCGACGACCAGGCCGGCGCCGATCACCCCGGCCTGGGCGACGACCATCCACATGACCGTCTCCTCGACCTGGGCCAGCGGGATGGCCAGCACCAGCACGTCGCCGTCACCCCGTGGCGAGTTGACGGCGATCGCCCGGTAGTCCCCCCGGTCACCGACGTCGATCGTGCGGGGGCGGTCGGTGGGACGCAACGCGGCAAGCGTGGCCAGTTCGGCGGCGGACGCCGCCTCGGCGCTGCCGCTCTCGGTCCGGATCTGCCCGGCGGCGGCACCGGACGGCGGCACCCGGACCGCGATCGAGCCCGGCGGGAAACCGCCCGGTGGCGGCGGCGCCCCCTCCGGCACCGGCTGGACCGGCCGTGCCGGCTGGTCCAGCCGGTAGGAGTCCGGTCGGGCCCAGCGCGCGAAATCGCCGGGCCGGCGGTCGCCGAAGGTGAGCTGGTTGTCGACCTGCCTGATCAGGAAGTGGCGCAGGGCGACCGTGGTCAACCCGCCGATGACCACGCTGACCAGCGCCAGCAGCGCCACCACGGAGAGCACCAGCCGGCGGCGCAGCGACCAACCGGCCAGCCGGCGGCGCAGCCGCCCGCCGTGGTCACGGGGCGGGTTTGAGGACATAGCCGGCCCCGCGCAACGTGTGGATCATGGGCGGCCGGCCGGCGTCGATCTTCTTGCGCAGGTACGAGATGTACAACTCGACCACGTTGGCCTGGCCGCCGAAGTCGTAGTTCCACACCCGGTCCAGGATCTGCGCCTTGCTCAGCACCCGGCGTGGATTACGCATCAGGTAGCGCAGCAGCTCGAACTCGGTAGCGGTGAGCGTGATCAGGTCGTCGCCGCGGCGGACCTCGTGGCTGTCCTCGTCGAGGCTGAGGTCGCCGACGGCGAGGATCGCCTCCTCCCGGGCCGCCACCGCGAACCCGGAACGGCGCAACAGTGCGCGCAGCCGGGCGATCACCTCCTCCAGGCTGAACGGCTTGGTGACGTAGTCGTCACCGCCGACGGTGAGCCCGGCGATCCGCTCCTCCACCGCGTCGCGGGCGGTCAGGAAGAGCACCGGCACGCTGGGCGACTGCTCGCGCAGGCGGCGCAGCACCTGGAAGCCGTCCAGGTCGGGCAGCATCACGTCGAGCACCACCGCGTCCGGCCGGAACTGCCGGGCCGCGCTGATCGCCGTCGTGCCGTTGCCGGCGGTGCTGACCTGCCAGCCCTCGTAGCGCAGAGCCATCGAGAGCAGGTCGGTGAGGGTCGGTTCGTCGTCGACCACCAGCACCCGCACCGGTTCGCCGTCCGGTCGGCGCAGCTCGATCCGGCCCTGCGCGGCCTGCCCGTTCATGACCATGCTCCCCATCGTGGGCGCACCCGCTGTACCGGTGCTGTCCCGATCCTGTGTACCAGCTGTGCCGGCGACGCGCGGGGAAGCGGGCGGGGCTACCCGAGCCGGTTCACTCGGTCGCGCCGAACGGCTCGGTGCGCACGAAGCGCATGGTCCAGCCGTCCGTACCGGCCTGCCCGCCGAGTTCGTAGAGGTGGTCGGCCACGCTGTCGGCCGGCTGGTCGGGACGGCGCATGATCCAACGGGCCGGTGGCGCCCCGTCCGGCCCGGCCGGCAGTTCCCGGACCAGGCCGTCGGCCGGCCCGCCGACGAACCGCACCCGCGCCAGCGCCACCGCTCGCCTCCCTCCGGTGTCGACACCCCCGCTCGCGAAGCTACCCCGGACGCCCGCCCGGTCCGGGCGGTTTGCACAGCTCGGGCGCCGGGTAGCGGAACCCGGGGGAACCGGACGAGGACGAGGAGTGGTCGATGAGGACGCTGGGCGGGCGGTACGAGCTCGAACAGCGAGCCGGCCTCGGCGGGATGTCGGAGGTATGGCGGGCCCACGACCGCGTGCTGGACCGGACCGTCGCGATCAAACTGATCACGCCCGGGCTCGACGACGACGCCGGCTCGGTGCAACGCATCCAGGCCGAGGCCCGCTCGGCGGCCCGGCTGGTGCACCCGAACGTCGCCAGCGTGCACGACTTCGGCACCGCCACGCTGCCGGACGGGCGGTCGGTCCCGTACATCGTGATGGAGCTGGCCGAGGGCGAGACGCTCGCCGCGCACCTGCGCGCCGGACCGCTGGACTGGCGCATCGCGGTGCGGGTCTGCGCCGAGGTGTGCGCCGCCCTGGCCGCCGCGCACGGGCACGGCATCGTGCACCGGGACGTGAAGCCGGCGAACGTGATCCTCACACCGTCCGGCGTGAAGGTGCTCGACTTCGGCATCGCCACCCCGACCGGCGCACCGGACCACACGCCGGCGGGGATCGTGGTGGGCACCCCGGCCTATCTGGCCCCGGAGCAGCTCGACCGGCAGCCGGCCACGCCGGCCGCCGACATGTACGCGCTCGGCGTGCTGCTCTACTACTGCCTGACCGGGCGGCTGCCGTACGAGGCCGACAGCACCACCCAACTGCTCGGCGCGCGCCGCCGCCGGCCGCCGCACCCGTTGCCGGAGATCCCCGGGTTGCCGGCCGAGGTGGCGCAGCTCTGCGAGCGCTGCCTCGACTCCGATCCGGCCGTGCGGCCGACCAGCCCGATGGCCGCGCTGCTGCTGGCCGAGGCGGTGGACGCGCGCATCTACGTGCCGATGACCGTGCTGCTGCCCCGGCAGCGCGTGCCGGAGGTGTCGCCGTGGACCGACCGGGCCGCCGCCGAGGTGACCGAGGCGATGGCGGTGGACGCCGCCACGAGCGGGGGGATCCGCTGAGCGTACTGCCCACCCGGCCGCGGTTTCGCCGCTCGGGTGCCGGGAACGCCTGCCGGTGAGTGACGGGAGGAACGCGATGCCGGATCCGAGTTCCTGGCTGGCCGAGTCGGCCACGGCGACCGCGGCGGGTGGTCACGTACGCACCGACGACGGCGGTCTCTCCTCCGCCCTGGCGTCGCCGCTGGCGCCGCACTGCACCGGCCTGACGCCGGAGCAGCTCCTGGCCGCCGCGTTCGCGTCGTGCCTGCACCACGCCGCGGTGGAGGCGGCCGGCGAGATCACCGACGAGGCACACACCGTGCAGGTGACCGCGGAGGCGAAGCTGGGCCGCGACGACGACGGCTGCTACCGCGCCGACGTGCACGCCGAGATCTCCTCGGCCGGGCTCACCCGGGAGCAGCTGTCGGAGCTGGTCGCGTACGCCGACCGGCTCTGGCCGTTCTCCAGCGGCGACCCGAGCCGGCATCGGCTCACGGTGACCCCGGCGGAGAACGGCCGGCACTGACCGGTCGTCTCACCAGCGGAAACCGGCGGTCACGAGGAGCGCGCTGAGCAGCACAGCGCCGACGATGACGCCCATCCCCCGCCGCCCCCGGCGGCCGGCTGCTTCACCGGCCGGCCGCTCGTCGATCATCTGCCCCGTCACCGTCCGCATCCTATCGAGCGGCCGGGTGGGGCGAGGGGCCGATTCGGCGGTGCGCGGCATCCGGTCGCATCGGTGGGCCGGCGGATGGCGGCGGGCCAGGTGACGGGGTGTGGCTAGGCCGAACGGGTGAGGCCCCCGGCGGTGGCTGCGCCGATCGTCCGACGCCCGTTTCCTGCCGGCCAAGCCGGCATGCGAGATGTTTACGACACGCGAGGTACATGCCGTTTCTGGGCTACCGACGGTTATGTGACGGCTGATTCCGGCAAACTGTGGCGCATCCCACCAAGTGGCCCGATGGCAAGGGCCGGGAAGATCTCTAACCTCGGCGCGTGCCCCCCGACCACCCCCATCCCCCGACACCGCCCGCGACGCGCCCGGTTCGCCGAACGATCGACCCGGCATCGGCCGAACGGCGGGTAGGGCGACACCGCGCCCCGGAACCGCCCCGCCGCGGCCCCGGGCGTTCCGTGCCCGGCCGACTCGCGGTCACCGCCGGCGTCACCTGCTGCCTCGGTCTCATCGGCGTGGTCGGCGTCGGTGAGGCCGGACACCAGCACCTGGAGGTCGGTGCGGCGCTCGCCGACCGGGCCGCCACCGAGCAACGCGCCTCCCGGGACTTCACCCGCGTCGCGCCGCCGGTCGCCACCCCGGCCCCGGCCGCCACGCCGAGCCCCGCACCGGCAACCAGGAAGGCGCCGACGAGGGCCACGCGCCCGGTGCGCCCACGGCCGGTCGCCGGCCTCGACCAACGGCAGATGGACAACGCGAAGGCCATCGTCGACGTCGGGCGGCAGATGAAGCTGCCGCGCCGGGCGCTCGTGGTGGCGGTGGCCACCGCCATGCAGGAGAGCGACCTGCACAACCTGGCCAACGACGGGCTGCCCGAGTCGTTCGACCACCCGCACCAGGGCAGCGGCTCCGACCACGACTCGGTCGGGCTGTTCCAGCAGCGCCCGAGCAGCGGCTGGGGCACCGTCGCCCAGCTCATGCGGCCGGCGTACGCGGCCCGGGCGTTCTTCGCCGCGTTGGTCGAGGTGCCCGGCTGGGCAGACCTGAGCATCACCGGCGCGGCCCAGGCGGTGCAGGTATCCGCCTTCCCGGACGCCTACGCCAAGCACGAGGAGCGGGCCGACACCGTGGTGGCGGCGCTCACCTGATCGGGCCGGGGACCCGCCTCACCGCGCGCCGGAGAGGAGGTCATCGACGCGGGCCTCGTGGCGGCGGCGGGCCAGCAGCGCGGCCTCGAACTCCCGACGCGCCCGCAGCGCCTCGGCGTACGCCTCCTCCCGCACCCGACGCGCCTCGTCCCGGGCGGCGGCCAACTCGGCGCGGGCCCGGGCCAGCAGGTCGGCGATCTCCCGCTCGGCGGCGTTCGGGTCGGCGGTGGCGTCCGGCGCCGGCGCGGCCCGGCGCCCGAGGAATTCGCCGAGGTGCCGGGCGTCCAGCCGGATCTGGTCCCACTCGCGGCCCGTGCCCGCGACGCCCTCCACGCGTGCCGCCAGCCGGCCCAGTTGCAGCTCCACCTCGTCTAGGCAGGAATCCACCTGACGCCGGTCGTAACCGGACTCCACCACCGAGAACCTCATCCGTCGCCCCCAGGAAGCCGCACCCGTCCCCCACCGACGATCCTGCGGGGCGGACGCGACCGGGGGCGGCCGTTCCGGCAAAACGTCTCGGGCAGAATGTTCAGTATCCGGATGCCCGGACGTTCCGGCCGTCAGCCGTGCTTCGGCAGCACGACCACCCGGCCGAAGAACTCGTCGATCCGGCGCACCACGTCGTTGAAGTCGTCCAGGTCGATCGGCTTGGTCACGTACGCGTTGGCCTGGAGCGTGTAGCTGCTGACCACGTCGGTGTCGGCGTTGGAGGTGGTGAGCACCACGATCGGGATGGTCCGCAGATTCTCGTCCTGCTTGACCTCGCCGAGCACCTGCCGCCCGTCCATCCGGGGCATGTTCAAATCGAGCAGGATGACGTCCGGCCGCTGCGCCTCGACGTGCCGGCCCTCGCGACGCAGGAACTCCATCGCCTCCTCGCCGTCGGCGACCACGTCGATGACCTTCTCGACGTCCGAGTCCTCGAGCGCTTCCTCGATCATCAGGACGTCGCCCGGGTCGTCGTCCACCACCAGGATGCGAACGGGGTTGGGGCTGGGCTGACCCATGGGGCTACCTGCTTCGGTCTCGAGGAGGGCGCCGGCCGCACGGCCGGCCGCTGGCGGGGAAATCTATCCGATCAGGAGCTGGCCGACGCCGTCGGGTCGGCCGTGTCGCGGCGGTGCGCGAGCACCTCGGCCAGGCCGGTCACCTGGAGCACCCGGGCCACCGGGCCGCTCGCTCCGGTCAGCCGCAACCAGCCGCCGTCGGCGGCGACGAGGTTGTCCCCACGGACGAAGGCGGCGATGCCGGTCGAGTCGCAGAACGTCAGCTCGGTGAGATCCAGCAGAAGCTCCCGCCGGCCCCCGGCGACGAGCCGGTCGATCACCGCGTTCAACTCGCCGGCCGTGCTCAGGTCGAGCTCACCGGCGAGGCGAAGGTCGACGCCGATCTCGCCCCGCTCGGCGGGTGTGACGGTGAGCGTCACCGTGGCCCCTCTCGCTCCCACCGCAGGCGAGCCCTTGCAGTGCAGCAAGTATAGGGGGCGCCGGGGAGTTCGCGAGTCAGCGGCCCGCGGTCGCCGCCGGAAGCCCACCGACCACGGCACGCCCCCGGTCGAGGAAGCCGGCCGCGCGGGGGAAGTCACGCAGCTCCCGTCCGTAGTGGTCGAGCGTCAGGACGACCGCGTCAGCCGGCACCCCCCGGCTGACCAGGATCTCCACCAGCCACTCGACGAACTCGGCGAAGAGCGTGCCGTCGTCGACGTAGAGCGCGGCGGCCAGGAAGTCGACGATGTGGCCGAGATCCCCGACCGTGGCGTCGAGCTGCGCCGGGGTGTAGTCGGCCACCGCCGGCACCCGCCCGCGGAGATCGTTCAACGCGCTGTCGATCAGCTCACCACGGCGCTTGACCAGGCTGGCGTACTCGTCGTCGGCCGGGTGGTCCGGTCGCGCCGCCGGCACCGCGCGCAGCGCCCGGTCGTCGGCGACCAGTTCGGCCGCGGCCGGCGCGTCCGGGGCCCACGCCACGCCGAGCGCCCGGGCCCAGCGGCCGTCCGCGCCGAAGCCACGCCCGCCCACCACCACCGGCACGTCGGCCCGGCGACACGCCTCGATCATCCGGTGGGCGTGCGGCAACCGCATCGGCAGGGCGCAGGCCAACGCCACCGCGTCGGCGTCGTAGCGGTGCAGGTAGGACACCAGGTGCGCGGCCGGGACGCTGGCGCCGAGGAAGACCACCTGCCAGCCCCGCAGCCGCAGCACCTCGGCGACCAGCCGGGCCGGCAACGCATGCCACTCACCGTCCATGCAGGCCACCACCACCCGGCCGCGGGTCGGCCGCGCATCGGCGTACGCGGCCACCGCGGCCACCACCCGCTCGCTGATGTGGGTGGCGGCGTGCTCCTGGGCCACGCTCCACTCGTTGCGCGCCCACCGCTCGCCCACCTCTGCCTGGGCCGGGGCGACCAGGTCGAGCAGGACCCGCTCGGCCGGCACGCCCGCCTCCAGCAGCCCCCGGGCCACCGCCACCGCCGCCTGCTCGTCGGCCTCGGCCAGGCAGTCCAGGTAGCCGGGGAAGGCGTGGACCGGGTCGGCCCCGGTGGTCGTCGCACTCACGCGGGCAGCCCTCTCGGTCGGTCGGTCCTCGGCTCCGGCACCGCGTGCAGGTGACGGGACGCCCGTCCCGCCGGGCCGCTCGCCCGTAGCGCGAGCACCGCGATGTCGTCGTGGTCGCCGTGGGCGAGCCAGTCGCAGGTCACCTGCTCGACCCGCTCGGCCAACGCGGGCGCGGGCATCCGGTGACAACCGGTCACCGCGTTGACCAGCCGGTCGGCGCCGAACTGCTCGTCACCGCGCCAACCGCCGCGCGCCTCGGTCACCCCGTCGCTGTAGAGCAGGCAGGTCTCCCCGGGTGCCAGGTGCACCGTGGTCTCGCCGATGCGCGGGTCCGGCACCACACCGATCAGCATGCCGCTCAACGGCACCACCTCGACGTCGCCGGACTCGCGGAGCACCAGCGGCGGCAGGTGACCACCGCCGGCCAGGGTCAGGGTCAGGCCGCCGTCGCGGTGCGGCCGGGTCACGCCGAGCACCATGGTGGCGAAGCGGCCCTGACCGTGGGCCTGGGTGGTCTCCAGCAGCGCGCCGTTGAGCAGCTTCAGCAGCCGCCCCGGCTGCGCCTCGACCCGGTGCAGGGCGTGCAGGCACTGGCGGAGCTGACCGGTGGAGACCGCCGCCTCCACCCCCTTGCCGGACACGTCACCCAGGAAAAAGACCGAACCGCCGCCGGCGAGCCGGTGCGAACCGTAGAAGTCGCCGCCGATGCGCAGCCCGGCCTGCGCCGGTCGGTAGGCCGTGCCCCACTGCACCCCGGGGGCCGGCGCCGGCTCGACCGGCAACAGGCTGGCCTGGAGGGTGTCGGCGACCTCGGCCTGATCGCGGTAGAGCATGGCGGTGGTCAGCGCGGCACCGGCCCGGGCCGCGAACGCGCGGACCAGGTCGACGTCGGCCTCGTCGTACCAGCGGCCGGCGCGGCGGGCCACCAGCAGCACGCCGGCCGGGGCCTCGCGGCCGGGCAGCGGCACCACCCGGGCGGTCGCGCCGGGCACGTCGAGGCCGGGCAGCCAGCCCGCCTCGGCCGCCTGCTCGACCAACCAGTCCAGCGCGTGCGGCTCGGTGCCGGCGAGGCCGGTCTCGATCGCCGCGGGCAGCGCCGCGGCCGGCAGCACGCCGCTGTCCACGGCCGGGGCCTCGTCGTCCGCGCGCACCGCCCGCCACCAGCGGGCCCGCCCGGAGCGGGGGGCCAGCACCAGCACCGCGACGTCGGCGACCGTGGGCACGGCGAGCCGGGCCACCGCGGCCGCCGCCCGGTCCGGGTGCAGCGGATTGCCGAGCTTCTCGCCGACCGCGGCGAGAAAGAGCGAGCGGGCCCGCTCGGCCAACAGCGCGTCGGCCCGGCTGACGCTCTCGGTGACGTCCTCGACGTACCAGCAGCGCCGGGCGGAGGACAGCGGCACCGACCGCAGCCGCAACCGCCGGCCGTGGTGGGTGAACTCCGCCGGTCCGTCGCCGCGCAGCGGCGCCACGTCGGCGGCGGCGAGCACCTCGCCGCACCTCACCTCGGGTACGAGCCGCTCCGCGACCGGACTCACGTGACGCACCACACCGTCGGCGTCGCAGACGACGAGTCCTTCGCGGAAGTGCTCCACCACCTCGGAGAAGTCCGGGACGGCGGTGAGGTCGTGGTCGGGTGCCAGCCGAGGCAGGGCGGACGTCAGCGGGGCGGCGGCGGACCAGGCCGAAGCCCGCGGGGCACTCGGCGTGGAGATCCGTCCGTCGCCCGGGTCGGAACCCCTGACGTCGGCAGCAGTCACCAGCTAAGCCCACTCTCCTCGTCGACATCGGTGCGGCGCCGACAGCGGCGCCATGGTCGGATCCCGTCACCCCACCCTACGCCGGTGTGCCCGGACCGCCACCCGACGAGGCCGGGGCGAAGACACGCCGAGCGGTCCGGGTCCGGCATTGTTACGATCCCGTCGTCCCTGCCCGGCCGGCAGCCTGTGGAAAGGCGTCATGGTGGTTCCTCGACGGAGAAAACCCGAAGCCGCACCGCTGAGCATCTCCGTGGACCGCGCCGACCCGGCCGCCCCGGTCGTCAGCGTCGCCGGCGACCTGGCCTACGCCACCGCCGCGCCGCTGCGCGCCGAGGTCGACCGCCTGCTCGCCGGGCGTCCCGCGACGCTGGTGCTCGACTTCGGCGGGCTGCAGTTCTGCGACAGCACCGGGCTCTCGGTGATCGTGCACGCCTGGCGCGAGGGGCAGCAGGACGGCACCACCGTCGAACTCCGGTCGGTCCCGCGCTTCCTGACGACCATCCTCGACATGACCGGGGTCACCGGCCTGCTGGGCCGGCCGCCGGTCGACCGGCGGCGGGCGCCCGGCTCGGCCGCGTCCGCGTGACCCCCGGGGTTTTCCGGGCCGTCCCCGACTGGGAACATGGGCGCATGCCCTCTCCGTTGCTGACCATCGAGGTGGATCGGCGCGACGCCGGTTCCGCCCGGCTGCGGCTGGTCGGTGAGCTCGACTTCGACACCGCCCCGGAGCTCGTCGCGACCGCCACCGAACTGCGCCGCGACGGTCATCAGGAGCTGTGGCTCGACTTCGCCGGGGTGACCCTGTGCGACTCCTCCGGCCTGAGCGCACTGGTGGTGATCCACCGCTCCGGCACCGGCGGGGTCCACCTGACGGACCTGACCCCGAACGTCCGGCAACTGCTGGACCGCACCGGCCTGGCCGAGGTGCTCCCCGTCCCGCCCCGAACGGCCGGAGGCGTCGACCGCGAGGTGGGCTGAGGCGGCCCGCGACGGCCCGCGGGCGGGGGTGGCCCCCGACCCTGGGACCAGGGGCCGGGGGCCGGGAGGAGGGCTCAGGCGGCCGGCACGGCCAACCGGTTCGGCCCGCGGTCGCGCGCGCGTGCCGCCAGCGGCGGTTCGGCGTCCGCCGGCACGCCGGAGTCGGGCGTCTGGAACAGGTAGCGGACGAAGTCCGCGTCCGCGTCGTCGTCCGCGCCGGGCCACTGACCGACGCAGTCGACGCCGACCACTTCACGCCCGCCGCCGTCGTGCTCCTCCAGCAGCGCCCACAGGGTCACCGGGTAGCACCGGGTGGCGTCCGGGCCGAGGCGCCAGCGGGCGTACCAGCCGGGACGAGCGGGGACGATCTCCACGATCCGTTTCATGACGACCTGCCCTTCCGCGTGCGTCGGACGTTGTCCGGTCCCGCCGATCCTGCGGCACCGGCGGGTGAGCGCCCCTCACCCGCAGCGAGTGAAGCGCGTCGTCGCGCGGTCGCCGTTAGCTTCCCGGCAGCGCCGGGAACCCGACCGCCGCAAGCGCCACCGACCAGGAACGAGGTGCGGAAGATGCGCAAGCAGATGGAGGGCGACAACCAGCGTCGCCGGGCCCTCGCCCGACAAGCCCGGGAGCAGGGCCGGCAGCCGAGCCAGACCGGCGCCAGCCTGAGCGCGTCCAAGCAGGTCACCTCGCTGGACCGGCACGACAGGTCCGGCCCGCCGCCGGCCGGCCGGCACAAGCCGGACAGCACGCGCGGCGGCCCCGCGCCCCCGGCGGTCGGGGTGGCGCAGCGCCCGCGCCCGCTGCCCGACCCGGGCCCGGACGCGGCGGTCCCGATCGGATACCGGGATCTCGTGGACGCCGTGAGCCGGCGGGCCGGCGTCGACTTCGCCGAGGCGAAGGTCGCGGCGGAAGCCACCGTGCTCGCCCTGGCCCGGGCGCTCGACGAGGCCGAGCGGGAGCGGCTGCTCGACGCGGTGCCGGTGAAGCTGCACGACGTGGTGCCGGTGGACGGCATCCAACGGCGGCAGGACCTGCCGGGCTTCCTGGCCGAGGTGGGGCGGCGCAGCCGGCTCACCCCGGAACAGGCGCGCTACCAGGCCGAGGCGACCCTGGCCGCGTTGGCCGACGCCGACGCCGAACTGGTCGGCTCGCTGCGCGTACCCGACGGGTTGCGGGACCTGCTCGCACCGGCCGACTACGGCGGCGGCCTGGTGGGCGCGTCCTCGGCCACCGCGCCGCTGACCGAGTCGGAGCTGCGGGACGCGCTGGCCGGCTTGCCCTACTGGTCCAGCGACCGGCGGTCGTTGGTGCGCACCATCGAGTTGCCCGGCGGCAACCTGGACCGGGTGCTGGACCGGCTGGACCGGCTGCGGGGCGAGGGCGGGCGCGGCCCGCAGATCGGCCGGCCGGACCCGGACAACGCGGTGCTGACCGTCCGGACCCAGCAGGTCGACGGCGTGACCGCCGCGGACGTGGACATGGCGCACCGGGTCGACGCCGCCGTCGACGAGGCCGGCGCCGGCATGGCCGCCGGCTGACGGTGCAAGGAGGGGCCCCCGCTCAACGCCTCCGGTATGGGCGGGGCCCCCGCTTAACACCCGACCGGCCCGGTAGCGTGCCGAAGGTGGAGCGCGACACCGAGGTCCTGGAGATCGTCGTGGACCCGGCCCGGCCCACCGGCCGCACGCTGCTGGCCGACGGCGTGGAACAGTCCTACGTGGACGTGACCGACGCGCGCCACCTGCACTTCGAGTACGTGCGGCGGATCGCCGCCGTGATCGACGTGGCCGCCCCGCCCGGCCGGCCGCTGACCGCCCTGCACCTGGGCGGCGGCGCGCTCACCCTGCCGCGCTGGCTGGCCGCCACCCGTCCCGGTTCGGCGCAGCGGGTCGTCGAGCGTGATCCCGGCGTGGTCGAACTGGTCCGCCGGTGGCTGCCGCCGGTGCCGCCGGAGGTGGCGATCGCGATCGGTGACGCCCGCGACGCGGTCACCGAGGCGGCGGCCGGGACGTACGACGTGGTGGTGGGCGACGTCTTCCGGGCGGCCCGGATGCCCGCGCACGTGGCCGCCGTGGAGTTCGCCGCGCAGGTGGCCCGGGTGCTCCGCCCGGACGGCGTATACCTGGTCAACCTCACCGACCTGCCGCCGCTGGCCCACACCCGGGCGCAGGTGGCCACGCTGCGCGCGGTCTTCGCCGACGTCTGCCTGGTCACCGACCGGCGGATGCTGCGCGCCCGGCGGTACGGCAACGTGGTGCTCGCCGGCGCGCTCCGCCCGGGGCGGTTGCCGATGCGCCGCCTCGCCGCCCGGGCCGCCGCCGACCCGGTGCCCGGGATCGTGCTGCACGGGGCGACGCTCGACGGCTTCGCCGCCGACGCCTGCCCGGTCACCGACGCCGACCTGGCCTAGCCGGCGCGTCCGACCGGGTGGGCCGCCCGAGCCGGCCCGTCCGGGGGTCGAACGAGCCGGCCCGAGCCCGGGTTCTTCGCCCGGCAGGGCGGGTAGCCGCACCGGATGAGCGTCGGTCCACCGCCCGCCGGCGGCGGACCGGCCGACCGGGACCGAGCGGTCAGGGCCGGCGGACCAGCTCCGGCGACTCGCTCTCCAGCGGCACCGCGTTGGCCGGGACGAGGCCGAGTTGTACCGCGGGGCGGGGCAGCGTCGCGTCGAGCGCCCAGTCCGCGGCGACGCGCGGCCGGTTGCCCGGCATGGCCAGCAGGTGGTAACCCCTGGTGACCGCCTTGGCCGGCAACCCGGACAGCGGCACGTGCAGCGGGTTGGCCGCCGCGTCCTTTCCGCCCAGGTCCACCACCCAGCCCAGGTCGTGGTGCTGGTACGACTTGCGGGCCCCCTGGCCGTACGAGGCGGCGATGTTGTGCGCGGCCAGCTTGCCCTGCCGTTGGGCGTGCTGCGCGGTCATCGCGCACGCCTGCCCGGGGCGGGTCGGGTCGGGGACGGCGGCGGCGTCGCCGCAGGCGAACACCTCGGGATAGCCGGGCACGTTGAGGTACTCGTCGACCACCAGCCGGCCCTTCTCGGTGCGCAGCCCCAACTCGGCCACGAACGGGTCGGGACGCACCCCGACGCACCAGATCAGGCTGCACGTGGGAACGTACTCGCCGTCGGTGAGCATCACCCCGTCCGGGGTGGCCTCGCCGACCGAGGTGCCCATCCGCACGTCGACGCCGCGGCGGCGCAGCACCCGGTCGGCGGTGACGGACATCCGCCGGTCCAGTTCGGGCAGGACGCGAGGGGCGACGTCCAGCAGCATCCAGCGGGGCCGGACCGTCAGGTGCGGGCGTTGGGCCAGCAGCCGGTCGGTGAAGAGCTGCCCGTGCGCGGCGACCTCGGTGCCGGTGTAGCCGGCGCCGACCACCACGAACGTGGTGCGGGCCCGCTGCTCGGCCGGGTCGTCGGTCAGCTCGGCCAGCTCGACCTGCCGGACCACGTGGTCGTGCAGGTAGAGCGCCTCGGGCAGGCCCCGGAAGCCGTGCGCGTACTCGGTCACGCCGGGGATGGGCAGCAGCTTGTTGACGCTGCCGACGGAGAGGATCAGCCGGTCGTACGCGAGCTGGCCGTGGTCGCCCTCGGCGGAGCGGTAGCCGACCCATCGGTTCTGCAGGTCCACCCGGTCCGCCTCGCCGACCACCACCCGCACGCCGTCGAGGGTGCCGGCGAGCGGCACCGAGATCCGGGTCGGCTCGACCACGCCGGCCGCCACCTCGGGCAGCAGCGGCAGGTAGAGGAAGTAGTCGGTCGTGTTCAGCAGGACGATCTCGGCCCGGCCGCGGGCCAGCCGGCGCAACGTCTTGGCCGCGTGGTACCCGGCGAACCCGGCGCCCACGATCACCACACGTGGTTTCGTCATGTCTGCTGCCGTTCCCGACCAGACCTGCGACAAACGTCCCGGCAACACCCTTTCCCGCCAGGACGATCCGGTACGCGGCAGCAGGCACCGCCGACTACGGCACCGTCAGGGCGTCGGCGGAGCGATGATCGCCCAGCGCTCGTGGTCCCGCCACGCGCCGTCCACGAACAGGTAGTCCGGGGAGAAACCCTCCAGCCGGAAACCGAGGCCACGAGCGAGCCTTCTCGACGGCTCGTTGCCCGGCTGGATGTTCGCCTCCAACCGGTGCAGCCCGAGCGCGCCGAACGCGTACGCGATCACCAGCCGCACGCCCGCCGAGGCGTGACCGGTCCCCGCGTACGGGCGGAACGCGGCGTACCCGAGGTAGCCGCCGCGCAGCGCGCCGAGCACGATGCCGCCGATGTTCGCGTACCCGGCGATCTCGCCGCTGGCCCGGTCGCAGAACAGGAACCCGGAGGTGTCCTGTCGCCGGATCCGGCGCAGGTACGCCGCGTACCCCTCGGTGTCGTCCGGCGCGGGCAGCCACGGGTGGTGCAGGCCCCGGCTGCGCCGGGCGGCGGCCACGAACTCCACCTCGTCGACGGCCCGGGGACGGCGTATCGCGACGCGCCCGTCACTGCCCAGATACCTCACGGTGCACCACTCTCACCCATCCCCCGCCGCCCACCCCACCCGGCCCCCTACCTCCCACCTCTGTCGCCGATCATGAAGTTGACCGACGGGAAAAGCGTCTCCACCACCGCACACACCGGGCCCGGTCGGGTGTCCAACGGCCGCCTTCCGGTCACCTCGGTGTCATGTCGGCGTCGTCACCCGGACCCTTCGCCCCACCACGCTGGGTCGCGCCGGACCAGCCGGACGACCGACGGAGGACCAGCAGTGACAGCCGAGGAGGCGACGGACCGCCCACCGGTGACCGTCCCCGATGTGAGCGTGATCGTGCCGGTCTACAACACCCTGCGCTACCTGCGGTCCTGCCTCGACTCGCTGCTGCGGCAGACCATCGGCGCGGACCGGATGGAGATCGTGGCGGTGGACGACGGGTCGACCGACGGCAGCGGTCGCCTGCTGGACCGGCTGGCCGCCCGGCACCCTCAGACGCTGCGGGTGGTGCACCAACCCAACTCGGGCGGCCCGGCCGCGCCCTGCAACCGCGGCCTGGACCTGGCGACCGGCCGGTACGTCTTCTTCCTCGGCTCGGACGACCGGCTCGGCCCCGAGGCGCTGGAACGGCTGGTCGCCGCCGCCGACCGGTACGGTTCCGACGTGGTGCTCGGCAAGGTCGTCGGTGTCAACGGCCGGCACGTCTTCTCCGACGTGTTCGCCGCCGGCAACGCCGTCGACGTGAGCCTGTTCGACTCGGCGCTGCCCTGGTCGCTGGCGAACACCAAGCTGTTCCGCCGGGAGCTGGTCGACCGGCTCGGGTTGCGGTTCCCGGAGGACATGCCGGTGCTCAGCGACCAGCCGTTCACGTTGGCCGCCTGCTACCACGCCCGCCGGGTCACCGCGCTCGCCGACTACGACTACTACCACGCGGTACGACGGCTGGACGCCCGCAACATCACCTACCACAGCCGGGTCGAGCAACGCCTGGTCAGTGTGGAACGGCTGTTCGCGTTCGTGGACGGGCTGATCCCGGCCGGCCCCCGCCGGGACGCGGTGCTGTGCCGCCACGTCGGGCTGGAACTGGCCAACCTCGTCGGCGACGACTTCCGCCGCCTCGACCGCGCCGCGCAGCAGCGGGTGCACGCGACCGTCCGCCGGCTGGTCGAGCGGTACGTCACCGACGGGCTGCGGGAGCGGCTCGACATCGAGGCCCGGCTGCGCCTGGGCGCGGTGACCGCCGGCGGTGTCGACGAGTTGCTGGCCGTCATCGACCAGGACACCCGCCGGGGCGTACCGGCCACGGTGGTCGAGGCCGGCCGCTGGCATGCCGGCTACCCCGGCGCCCCGGCACCGTGGACCGACGTCACCGACGTACGCGCCGACTGGCTGGCGCGACTGGACACCATCGACGTGAGCTGGGTCGACGGGCAGACCGTCACGGTGACCGCGCGCAGCCCGTACCCCCGGTTCGCCGCGGAGGCGGGACCGGTGCGGCTGGTGGCCGGCCCGGTCGCCGGCGCCACCCGGCTCGACGCCACCGACCCGACCGGACGGACCGTGCGCACCGACTTCCCGGTCGACCGGCTCCTCGCCGCCAGCGCGGCCAGCGGCCAACGCCATCCGGTCCGGGCCGAGGTGGACGGCGACCAGGGCCGGGGCCGGGCACCGGTCCGCGCGCCGGGGCTCGCCGCCGGCCGGCCCCGGCTGCTGCGGCACGGTGCCCGGCTGTACGGGGTGGCCGCGACCGTCGACCCGCGCAACGGCCAACTCGTGCTGTCCGTGGTGCCGGTGACCGTCGATCAGCTCGTCGGCCGGCTCCGCCGCCGCCTCTCCCGCGGGGCCCGCCCGACGCCGCTGCGGACACCGCCGCACGGCGCCGCGACGCCGGTGGGCACCGCGCCGCGACGCGCGGGCCACCACGCCGAGCCGGCCCCGGCGCCGGTCGGGCAGTTGACCGCCACGCCCTGAGCGGGGCGCGGGCCCGGTCAGCGCGACGGGCGAAGGCCCGGGTCCATCGGCACGGGGACCTGGAGGTACGTGGTGCCGCGCAGGTCCAGCCAGGCCCGCTCGGGCGCACGGACCAGGCGCACCATCACCCCGGTGCACACCGGGCACCGCCCGACCAGGCCCGGGGCGTGCGAGTAGACGCGCAGACCGGCCATCGGACCGGTCATGCCACAGTTGTCGCAGCGCCCGGTGGTGGCGCTGAGGTCGACCGCGAGGAGCTCGCGCAGCGGCCCGTCGAGCATGTTGCCGTCCAGGTAGGTCATGTCGGTCATGCGCCCTCCTCGGGTGGTCAGCCGGACGGCCCGAACCGCTCGGTCCGCACCCGCCGGGTCGGGTGGCCCAACCCCACGAGCAGGTCGGCCACGGTTTCCACGAACCCGGTGGGGCCGCAGACGTAGCACAGCGGTTGCAGGTCCGGCGGCCAGCCGTGGCTGTTCACGTCCGCCAGCCCGATCCGGTGCGGTTCACCCCGCCAGCCGTCCGGTGCCTGCCGGTGTAGACGTAGGCGACGTCCAGGCCCCGGTCGTCGCGGGCCCGGCGGCGCAGCTCGTCGGCGTAGATCACGTCGTCCGGGGTCCGCACCGAGTAGATCAGCCGGAACGGGGTCCGGCTGCCGGCGGCCCGGCGGGCCCGGACCATGGCCATCAGCGGCACCACCCCGGAGCCGCCGGCCACCAGCAGCACCGGCGCGGTCTCGTCGGCGCGCCAGACGAACCAGCCGCCGACCGGGCCGCGGACCTCCACCGGGTCGCCCTCGGCCCAGGTGTCGACGAGGTACGGCGACACCTCGCCGTCCGGCACCCGCTGCACGGTCACCTCGATCCGCTCGCCGTCGGCCGGACCGGCCAGCGAGTAGGACCGGGCCGCCTGGTAGCCGTCCGGGGCGGTCAACCGCAGATCGACGTGCTGCCCGGGCAGGTGGCCCGGCCAGCTCGGCACGTCCAGCAGCAGCGTCTGCGCGGTCGGCGTCTCGATCCGTCGCTCGACCAGCCGGGCCACCCGCCAGGTCAACGGCGCCACCCGGCCACCGCTGGTCGGTGCGGTCACCTCAGTCGCCCTGGTAGCGCTGCTCGCGCCACGGGTCACCGTAGTCGTGGTAGCCGGCCGTCTCCCAGAACCCCGGCCGGTCGTCGACGAGCAACCGGATGCCGCGTACCCACTTGGCGGACTTCCACAGGTAGAGGTGCGGCACGAGCAGCCGGGCCGGGCCGCCGTGCTCGGCCGGCAGCGGGCTCCCGTCGTACGTGTGCACCACCCAGGCCCGCCCGCCGCGCAGGTCGTCCAGGGGCAGGTTGGTGGTGTAGCCGCCGTAGGAGTGGGCCAGCGCGTACCGGGCGTCGGTGTCCACGGCGTCGAGCAGCGTGTCCACCGAGACGCCCTGCCAGGTGGTGCCGAGTTTGGACCAGCGGGTGACGCAGTGCAGGTCGACCGTGGGGGTGTCCTGCGGCAGGCTCATCAGCTCGTCGAAGGACCAGCGGTGTTCCGTGCCCGACTCGCTGGTCAGCACGAACTCCCAGGTGTCCGGCGGAACCCGGGGCGTCGGACCGGCGGAGAGCACCGGGAAGTCCTCGGTGAGGTACTGCCCCGGCGGCAGGTCGGGCGCGGACGCACGGGGCCGGCCCTGGAAGCCCGGCGACACGATTCCCACCCGTCAGTCCTACCACCCTCGAGTGCGCCCGCACACCGCTTCCGGGTGCACGGCGGGGCCCCGCTTGACAGCCGGGTGTCGAGCGGGGCCCCGCCTCTACCGAAAGCCTTGACCGGGGCCCCCGCCTTGCACCTCGTGCACGACGGTGCGGTCGCCGTCGCCGCTGTCCCGGGTCGCCTTCAGGCTGGTGAGGGTGACGACTACCAGGACGCCGACGATCACGCCGAGCGAGGCGAGCGTCGGGATCTCCGGCACGCCGGACCAGATGCCGTGCGCCCAGTGCAGGCCGAGCTTGACCCCGATGAACGCCAGGATGACGGCCAGGCCGTAGCTGAGGTGCACCAGCCGGCTCAGCGCCGCGTGCAGTACGAAGTAGAGCGCCCGCAGGCCGAGCAGCGCGAACGCGTTGGTGGCGAACACCAGGTACGGGTCCTCGGTGATGCCGTAGACGGCGGGCACCGAGTCGACCGCGAAGACGATGTCGGTGGCCAGCACCGCGACCACGACCAGCGCGAACGGGGTGAGGGCGCGGCGGCCGTGCTGCCGGATGGTCATCCGGGTGCCGTGGTATTCCTCGACCACCGGCATGACCCTGCGCAGCAGCTTCACCGACCGCATCTTGTTGATGTCGACCTCCTGCTCGTGCCCGGAGAGGGCGTCGCGCAGCAGCTTGACCGCGGTGGCGATCAGAATGATCGCGAAGAGCAGGAAGGCGAAGTCGAGCGTCTGGAGGGCGGCGGCGCCGAGCGCGATGAAGATCGCGCGCAGCACCAGCGCGCCGGCGATGCCGTAGAGCAGCACCCGTTGGGCCAGCGCGGCGGGCACCGCGAACGCCGCCAGCAGGAGCATGAAGACGAAGAGGTTGTCCACCGAGAGCGACTTCTCGACCAGGTAACCGGTGAGGTACTCGATGCCCTGCTGGCCACCCCAGCGGGACCAGATCCAGGCGCCGAAGGCGAGCGGCAGGGCGATGTAGAACGCCGACCAGCCGAGCGCCTCCCGGATGGAGACCTCGTGCGGCTTGCGGGTGACCAGGAAGTCCAGCACCAGCAGGGCGAGCACGCCGCCGATCGTCACCGCCCACAGCGTGGGCGTGCCGATCGACGACAGCTCACCCGCGGACAGGTAGGACGCTTCGGTCATGGGGCCTCCTCGAACACCGTGTCATGTTCGAGGTCTCCTTCACCCACGGATCGTGGGCAACCACCCGAGGCTCGCCACCGGGGGCTCGCCGTACTGACCGGAATGGTTCGTGGGAAGTACTCCCCTCGCGAGGTCAAGGCTAGGCCAACCTGGGCCGGACGCCAAGTCGCACCACCGATGCTTGCCCTGGTCAACCGCTGTGCGCGGGGGCGGGGCGTGGCGCCGGCGGGCCCCGGACCCTAGGGTGACGCGGGTGACCAACTCCGGACCGCTGACCGGCGTACGGGTGATCGAGCTGGCCGGTATCGGCCCCGGGCCGTTCGCCGCGATGATGCTGGCCGACCTGGGCGCGGACGTGGTGCGGGTCGACCGGGTGGGCGGCGGCGGCTTCGGCGCCTTCCCCGGCGACCTGGTGAACCGCAACCGTCGCTCGGTGGCGCTGGACCTCAAGCACCCGGACGGGCGGGAACTGGTGCGGTCGCTGGTGGCCGATGCCGACGCCCTCGTCGAGGGCTTCCGCCCGGGCGTGGCCGAGCGGCTCGGCCTGGGCCCGCGGGAGTGCCTCGCCGCCAACCCCCGCCTGGTGTACGGCCGGATGACCGGCTGGGGTCAGGTCGGGCCGCTCGCCCGAACGGCCGGCCACGACATCGACTACCTGGCGCTGACCGGCGCGCTGCACGGGGTGGGTCGCGCCGGTGAGCGTCCGGTGCCCCCGATGAACCTGCTCGGCGACTTCGGCGGCGGCGGCATGATGCTGGCCCTGGGCCTGGTCGCGGCGCTGCACGCGGTGCGCGGCGGTGCGCCCGGCCAGGTCGTCGACGCGGCCATCGTGGACGGGGTGTCGGTGCTGGCCACCCAGATCCACGCGCTGCGCGGCCTCGGCCTCTGGCAGGACGCCCGCGGGGTGAACCTGCTCGACGGCGGTGCGCCGTTCTACGACACCTACGAGTGCGCCGACGGGCGGTACGTGGCGGTCGGCGCGTTGGAGCCGCAGTTCTACGCCGAACTGGTCCGGCACACCGGCTTCCCGCTGGACGGCGACGAGGCCCCCGACCGGGACGACCCGGCGAACTGGCCGGCGTTGCGGGCCGCCTGGGCCCGGCTGTTCCGCACCCGGACCCGAGACGAGTGGGCGGAGCTGCTGGCCGGCACGGACGCCTGCGTGGCGCCGGTGCTCGACTGGGCCGAGGCGCCCCGGCATCCGCACCTGGCCGCGCGGGACGTCTTCGTCGCGCCGGAGGGGGTGACCCAGCCGGCCCCGGCGCCGCGCTTCTCGGCCACGCCGACCGCGGTGCGCCGCCCGCCGCCGCGGCCGGGTGAGCACACCGACGAGGTGCTGGCGGAGGTGGGCGTGGACGCGACGCGGATCGCCGCGCTGCGCGCCGCCGGCACGATCGGCTGAGCCGACCCGGCGCCACCGCCACGGACGCCGCCGGCGTCAGCGCCGTCGGGTGGCGGCCGGCGCGAGGGCCGGCTCCACCATGTCCCGGTAGTCGCGGGGCAACTGCACGACCACGTCGGAGAACTCACCCCCGCTGATCGCCTCGCGCAGCGTGGCGAACACCGCCCGGATCGCGGCCCGGGCGGTGTTCTCGTCGCTGTCGGCCCGACAGGCCACCCGGGCGACGAACTCGGCCGCCCCGAACCGTTCGGCCGCCTCGGTGTGCGGGCGCGGGCTGAGCATCGCCCACAACGGCCTGGGCAGTTGCGCGGCGAGATCCAGCACCTCGCCGCCGGTCAGCCGTTCGGCGAGCGTCTCCAGCGTGGCGGCGACGAGCGTCGCGGTCCGGTCGCCGGCGGTGCCGGTGAGCCGGGCGACCCGCGCGGTGAACGTGTGGTGGTCCATCGGTGCTACCCCCTTCGGTGCGCGCAGGGCGGCTACCCGTCCCGGTGCGTCGGAAACAGTGGGAGATCACGGGCGTGAGCCGCCGCGCGACGGGTAACCGCCGCGCGGTCACGAACCGACGACTGGCGCGAGGAGCCCGACCCATGGCGAGTTATTCGGACGTCCTTGACTACCTGTCCGCGCTGGACTATCCGGCGGGGAAGGACGACGTCATCCGGGAGGCCGAACGGGAGGGCGCGCCGCCGGACGTGTTGCGGGCGTTGCGCGCGTTGCCGCCGGTGGACTACGCCAACGGCGTCGAGGTGGCCCGGTCCGCCGGGATCGACGCGGCGCCCGAGGTGGACCGGTCGCGGCGGGCGGCGCAGGCCCGCGACGACCACTCGCGCGTCTCGCAGCACCTGCGCGGCATCTGAGCCCTCCGACGATGCCCGGTCGCCCGTGCGGCCGGGCTCGACGCTGCCGGCCGGGCTCGACGTCGTGCGCTGGCGGGCCTTCGACAGGCGGGCGCCCCGGGTCGCGAACCGCGACCTGGGGCGCCACGCAGCACCTGTTCCTGACGGTGCGCGCCCGAACCGGGTCGCGATCACCAGGTGGTGGATGTTCGCCCGAACCGGGCGGGCATCACTGCCACGATCATCATAGGGCGTGACATCAGCCGAACGGATGATATTCGGAAAAGTGTGTCGGGCGGCACGCCGCCCTCAGCCGCGTACGCCGCCGCTGCGGTCGCGAGCCTTGAGCCGGGTGGTGGGCAGCGCGGGCGCGGGCAGCGGGGGCGCCGCGTCGTCGGCGACCGTGCCGAACCGGCGACCGGCCACCCAGTCCTCGCGGGCGGCGGCGACCTCCTCGTGCGAGCGGCCGACGAAGTTCCACCACATCACCAGCGGCTCCTCGAACGGCGCGCCGCCGAGCAGCAGCAGCCGGCTGCCGGGCGCCGCGCGCAGGGTCGACGCCGTACGGCCGGCGCCCAGGTAGAGCAGCGCGCCGGGGGCGAGCGCCACCCCGCCGACGTCGGCCGAGCCGGACATCGCCAGCAGCCCGTACTCGAAGTCGGGGCAGAGCGGCAGCGTGGCCGGCGCCGACCCACGGGCCTCGAACTGCGCCCCCAGCAGCGGAGTGTGCGCGACGGCGGGTGAGCGTCGCCCGCCGAACTCCCCGACCAGCAGCGTCAGGTCCCAGTCGCCGTCGCGCCAGCGGGGCAGCTCGGCGTGGTGGGCGAAGTCGGGGTCGCCGGCCCGGGCCGGGTCGGGCAGCGCCACCCAGAGCTGCACGCCGTGCATCAGCGGCGGGTGGACCAGCGGCGAGCGCTCGGAGTGGGCGATGCCCCGCCCGGAGGTCATCACGTTGAGCTGACCGGGGCGGATCGGCTGCACGTTGCCGAGGCTGTCGCGGTGCAGGATCTCGCCGTCGAGCAACCAGGTGACCGTCTGCAACCCGGTGTGCGGGTGCGGCGGCACCTCCATGCCGGGCCGCTGCGCCACGTCGTCCGGGCCGAAATGGTCGACGAAGCACCACGCGCCGACCATCCGCCGCTGCCGTTGCGGCAACAGCCGGCGCACCGTGGTGTAACGGCCGAGCGGGACGTCGTGGCCGGGCAGCAGCACGCTGGGCGGGTCGGTGGGGCCGACGCCGGGTGGGAGCGTCTGCGCGGGCAACGATTCGGTGCGGTCCACCGGCCGAACTGTACGCTCAGTCCGCGGTGACGCTGACCGCGTTCGCGCCGGCCACCAGGTCGAGGTAGAGCCGGTCGGCGGCCCGGTCCCAACCCGGCGAGCCGAGCACGGCACCGGCGGCGATCCCGACGCGGCGCTCGTCGTACACCGTCACCGAGCCGGCCCCGGAGGCCACCCGCACCCGGACCGGCGGGCCACCGGGCACCGAGACGGTCAACTCGCTGACCCCGCCGGTCATCCGCACGGTGAGCGCGCCGTCGAGCGGGGGCAACCACAGCTCGGTACGCGACGCACCGCCGACCAGCTCGACGCCGGCGAGCCGGGCCGCGCCCAGGTCCAGGCGCTGTTCCCGGACGCCGCCGGCCAGGCGCAGCCACCAGGTCAGCCGCGAGTTGAGCATCACCTCGACGGTCGCCGGCCCGGGGCGCCCGCTCGCCTCGACCCGCAGCCGGACCCGGTCGCCGGCCACCGTCGGGCGCGGCGTCACACCCGCGTCGTCCGGGACGCCGATCCGGTACAGGTCGTCGCCGAGGTCGGCGACCCGCAGGGTGAAGCTGGTCAGGCCGCCGAGCAGCTCGAAGTCCGCCCGCCGCCGGTCGCCGCGGGGGGCGGTCAGCGCCTTGGTGGCGGCGACCTCGGCGCCGCCCACGCCACCCGAGCCGCTGGCGTCGCCGGCCGGCGCGGACGGCGGCCCACCGGCGAAGACCACGCCGAGACGGGCCGGGTCGGAGAGGGTGACCGCGACCGCCACCGCGCCGAGCGCCACCACCAGCACGGCCGCCCCGGACAGCAGCCGGGCGGTGGCGGACCAGCGGGTGTCGGGCAGGTCGACGTCGTCCCCGGATGCCGTCATGGTCGTCCCCTCTCGCCGGTCCCCACCGGGTCATACGTCTGCGTTTCCGCGACGGTTCATTCCCCCGGCGGGGCGGCGTCGGCGAGGCGGGCCCGCACCTCGGCGACGCAGTCGGCGAGCACGGCGTGCGCGTCGAGGCCGAGACTCTCGATCGCGACCAGGGCGGTGAACGCCACGTCGGCCAGCTCGGCGGCCACCTCGGCCCGGGTGTGCGTCACGCCCTTGCGCGGGTTCTGCCCGAGCGCGCCGATCCACGCCGCGGCCACCTCACCGGTCTCCTCGCCGAGCTTGAGGATCCGGCAGGTCAGCTCCGTGTCGTCGGTGCCGTTGGCGGCGTCCAACCAGGCGCGGGCGTCCCGGGCCGCGGTCCAGATCATGTCGTCCACCGGGCAAGTGAACCGGACGGCGACGACGGTCCGGATCCGGGGGCGCGGCGGATCCGCGGGCCGGCCGGGGTGACCGGTCGGTCAGTGATTGACAGGCCTCGACCTCCGGCCTAGGTTCAGGTGCCTACCGGCCGGTAGGCACCCGTCCCCCGGGGAGCAGCGATGCAGACCTCACCCACCCGCCGGCTGCTCGCCGCCGGCGCCGCCCTCGTGCTCGCGCTCGGCCTGGCCGACGCCACACCCGCCGCCGCCACCGGCCGGGACGACGGCGGCCGGCCGCTGCCCGGCTACACCATCGTCAACCCGCCGCTGCCGCCGCTGGTCGTCGACGGCGCCGCCACCACCGTCCGGCAGGGCGTGCACGCGCACGCCGGCTACGTCGTCGAGATCCCCGCGAAGTGGAACGGCGACCTGGTGATGTGGGCGCACGGCTACCGCGGTCAGGGCACCGAACTCTCCCCCGAACCGCCCGCGTTCGACCTGCGGCAACGCCTGCTGGCCCAGGGGTACGCCTGGGCGTCCTCCTCGTACGACCGCAACGGCTACGACATCCGCTCCGGGGTGCTGGGCACCCGGGCCCTCGCCGACCTGTTCGCCCGCACCGTGCGGCGACCGCACCGGGTGCTCATCGCCGGCGTCTCCATGGGCGGGCACGTCATCGGCCGCTCGCTGGAGCAGTACCCCGGCTACTACGCCGGCGCGCTGCCGATGTGCGGGGTGCTCGGCGACCAAGAACTGTTCGACTACTTCCTCGACTACAACCTCGTCGCGCAGGCGCTCACCGGGATACGCGCCTACCCGCCGCCGACCGACTACCTGACCGACGCGGTACCCCGCATCCAGGTCGCGACCGGGCTCGCCGGTCTCACCCCCACCGGCCCGGACACCACGAACGCGCTCGGCAAGCAACTGCGCGCGGTCACCGTGGAGCGCTCCGGCGGCCCCCGCCCGGGCGCGGACGCCGCGTTCGCGGTGTGGAAGGACTTCCTGTTCGGCATCGCGACCACCGACGGCGGTGACTCGCCCGCCCAGCGTCCCGGTCAGCTCGCCACCAACATGTTCACCCGCTACGCCCCGAACCAGCCGGTGAACCTGAACGCCACCGTGCAGCGCGTCGCCCCGGAGAACCTGCGGCAGCGGCTCTCCCCCGGCCTGACCGAGGTGCCCCGGATCGCCGGGCGACCCACCGTGCCGGTGCTCAGCCTGCACGACCTCGGGGACCTGTTCGTCCCGTTCAGCATGGAACAGGCGTACGCCCGGGACGTGGCGTGGCACGGCCGCTCCCGGCTGCTGGTGCAGCGAGCGGTGCGGGCCGCGCAGCACTGCGAGTTCAGCCCGGCCGAGGCCGGCGCCGCCTGGGACGACCTGACCCGCTGGGTCCGCACCGGCAGGCGCCCGGCCGGCGACCCGGTCACCGACCGGCGAGCGGTGGGGGCGGCGGACTTCGGTTGCCGGTTCAGCGACCCGGCCGCGTGGACCGCCGGCACCGGCACCCGCCGCCTCTACCCCCCGTGTCAGTCCTCGTCGGCGGCGGACCAGCCGTCCCGCTAGCCGGTGCCCGGCCGGGGCGGGGTGTCCGGCGTCGCGGCGGCCCGGCGGGGCCGGCGCACCCGGCGGATCACGAACCAGCCCACCCCGGCCACCACCGCCACGACGACCACGTTCTGCAACGTGCGTGCGGTCCACATCCGCCAGCTTGACCAGCGGCAGCCGTGCGGCCAGGGCGCGCATCCGGTCCCGCCCGAGCGCCGGCCCCGGTAGCGGGGACGGTACCGGGTGCGGCGTGCAGGAGTGGGTAGCGCTCAGTCCTCGTCGCGGGCGGCGCCGCGCAGCCGGTCGTAGCCGTCGAGCAGCGTGCGCAGCGTGGCGGCAGTGGCGGCGTCGAGCTTGTCGTCGTCCGCCGCGTCCTCGATCCGCTCGTGCAGGTCCTCGATCCGCTTGGCGCGGTCCTTGAGCTTCCCGCGGTCCAGCTCGGCCGCCTTCTTCCGCAGGTCGTCGGCGGTCTTGCGGTCGACCAGCCGGGCCGACTCGGCCCGGTCGAGCACGTCGGTGAAGCGGACGGCGAGCTGACGCGCGGTCACCGGCTCCGGTGCTGGCGTCGCCGGCGCGACGCGGGTCGACGGACGGGCGGCGCCGCTCCGGCCGCCGGCCGGCCCGGCGGCCGGGGCGGCGGCGGTCGGGGCGGCGGCGGTCGGGGCGGCAGCCGGGGGCCGGCCGGATCGGCCGTCGAACACCAACGCCCCGACCAGCGCGAACAGCAGCACGACGGCGCCCGCGACCAGCACGACGGCCAGCCGGTTCGGTGGGACCTCCGGGCGGGCCGGCGGGACGGCCCGGGTCGACGGCACGGTGCGACCCGGCGGCGGGGGCCGCTCGACCAGCGTCGGCGGGTGGGACGCCGGGGCCACCGTGGGCAGGATCGCGGTCGGCGGGTCCACCGGTCGCCCCGCGCCGAGCCGGTCGGCCAGCTCGGCGGCGGTGGGGCGGCGGGACGGATCCACCGCCAGGCAGGCCCTTACCAGCTCGGCGACGTCGGCGGGCAGCCCGGGCACCCGAAGCGGCGGCACCGGTGGCCGCCGGTCGCGCAGCTCGATAACGTCGTCCCAGGTCCGCACCGGCAACGGGGGACGGCCGGTGAGGCTGCGGTAGAGCAGCACACCCAGCGCGTACACGTCGCCGGCCGGGTGGGTGGGGCCGGGATCGAGCCGTTCCGGGGCGAAGTAGGCCGGGGTGCCGGCCAGCGGTTCACCGGCCGGCCCGGCCGCCGGGTGCCGCGGGCCGACCGGTGCGGCGATGCCGAAGTCGAGCACCTTCGCGCCGGTCTCGGTGAGCATGACGTTTGCCGGCTTGACGTCGCGGTGCACCACCCCGATCCGGTGCGCGGCGGCCAGCGCGGCGGCGACCTCGCCGGCCGTGCGGACCGCCTCCGGCCAGGGCAGCGGACCGCCGGCCAGCCGGTCGGCCAGCGTCTGGCCCGGCACCAGCTCCATCACCAGATACGGCGTCACCACGCCGCCGGGCAGCGTCGCCTCGCCGTAGTCGTACACCTGGGTCACGTGCGGGTGGGTGAGCCGCGCCGCCGCGCGGGCCTCGCGCTGGATGGTGACGCGCAGGTGCGGGTCGGCGGCGAGCCGGCCGGCGAGCGCCTTGACCGCGACCGGGCGGTGCAGCACCTCGTCGTCGGCGCGCCACACCTCGGACATGCCGCCGAGCCCGATGCGTTCGCGCAGGACGTACCGGTCGTGCAGCCGAAGGGCGGGCGTGAACGGCGACATGATGCCCCCAGTCTGCCCGGCCGGCGCCCGTCGGCACCAACCGGCACCTGCTTCGTCCCGGCCCGACCTGCCGGTCAGGGCTTGCGGGCGACCCCGCCGTACATGCTGACCTCGACCACCGAGGGGCGTGGCTCGGGTTCGCCGTCGGCACGCCACTCGGCCACCGAGCAGACGCCCGGCTCGACCAGCTCGAGGCCGTCGAAGAAGCGCACGATCTCGTCCCGGGCGCGCAGGTTGATCACGCCGTGCGGGCCGCCGCCGCGCGCCGCCGCCTTCGCCTCGGCGGCGATGTGCGCCGGCAGGTGGTCGTGGGTGGCGTGCGAGGCGGCCAGGTAGCTGCCGGCGGGCAGCGCGTCCAGCAGCCGGGCGACGGTGGCGTGGGGGTCGTCCGGGTCCGGCACGAAGTGCAGCACCGCCACCAGCATCAACGCCACCGGCTGGGTCAGGTCGAGGGTGCGGCGCAGGTCCGGGTGGGCGAGGATGCGCTCCGGGTCACGCAGGTCGGCGTCGAGGTAGGCGGTGGCGCCCTCGGATGTGCTGGTGAGCAGCGCCCGGGCGTGGGCCAGCACGATCGGGTCGTTGTCGACGTAGACCACCCTTGCGCTCGGGTCGACGGCCTGCGCCACCTCGTGGGTGTTGTCCGCGGTCGGGATGCCGGTGCCGATGTCGAGGAACTGGCGGATCCCCGCCTCGGCGGCCAGGTGCCGGACCGCGCGCCGCAGGAACCGGCGGTTCTCCAGCGCGCTGGTCCGGATGGTCGGGAACGCCGCCGCCATCGCATCGCCGGACTCGCGGTCGGCCTGGAAGTTGTCCTTGCCGCCGAGCCAGTAGTTGTAGCGCCGCGCGGGGTGGGCCACCGACGTGTCGATCCGGTCGGCCGGATGGCCCGGCTCCGTCGCCGTGCCGTTCGCTTCGCTGGTCAACGCCGCCTCCACCACTCGCGCGCCACCGCCGTGGGATGACGTCCGTCCACTGTCGCCGGAACACCGGCCATGCTAACGCCCGCCGCCGCGCCCGTCAGGCCGGGTAGAGCTCGTCGCGGACGCGGGCCAGCAGCTCGGGCGTGCGCTCCGGCGGCGCGGCCTCGACGCACAGCCGCTCCATCGCCTCCGCGTAGTAGTCGAGGTCGTCGCGCTTGTCGAGGTAGATCGCGCTGGTCAGCTGCTCGATGTAGACGATGTCGGGCAGGTCCTTGTCGCCGAAACGCAGGATGCTGAAGGCGCCGCTGGCGGCGGCGTGGCCACCGGCGGTGAACGGCACGATCTGGAGCCGCACGTGCGGCGCGGCGGTCGCCTCGATCAGCGCGTCGAGCTGCTCGCGCATCACCGCGGCGCCGCCGATCGGCCGGCGCAGCACGGCCTCGTCCAGCACCGCCCAGAGCTGCGGCGGATCGGCGCGGCGCAGCAGCTCCTGGCGCTCCATCCGCAGGCCGACGCGGCGGTCCAGCTCCGCCGGCGCGGCGCCGCGATGCCCGAGCAGGATCACCTCGCGCGCGTACGCGGCGGTCTGCAGCAGGCCGGGCACGAACTGCACCTCGTACGTGCGGATCAGCGCGGTGGCCGCCTCCAGCCCCAGGTAGGACTGGAACCAGGCGGGAAGCACGTCGCCGTAGCGGTGCCACCAGCCCGGGCTGTTCGCGTCACGGGCCAGCTTGAGCAGCGCGGCGCGGTCCGCCGGCGCGACGACCCCGTAGAGCGTCAGCAGGTCGGCGACGTCGCGCTCCTTGAACCCGACCCGGCCCAGCTCCATCCGGCTGATCTTGGACTCGGAGGAGCGGATCTCCCAGCCGGCGCTCTCCCGGCTGACCCCGGCGCTCTCGCGCAGGCGGCGCAGTTGCGCGCCGAGCAGCATCCGCAGCACCGTCGGACCGCTGGTGGGTCCACCCTCGACGGGCACCGTCGCCACCTGACCGCCCTCGCATCCCGGCTGCTCGCGACCGGGCGCCCTCCCGGCCGACGTGTAAGCATGCCATGAACCGACAGTGAGGTGAACTCCTCCGGACGGACGAATTAGTCCCGTGTACGGGACGGCGGGATCAGGTGGTCGAAGTCCCCGTCCCGGGCGCCGAGCACGAACGCCGCGATCTCGTCCACGGTGTAGATCAGCGCCGGCCCCTCGGGGTGACGGGAGTTGCGGACCGCGATGCCACCCCCGCCGGGCAGCTCGGCCAGCTCGACGCAGTTGCCGCTGGGGTTGCTGCGGCGACTCTTCGACCACCGCATCGGTGGCAGATGGGGCACGGGTACGCCGTTGGGAGGCGGTTGCATGGGCGTCCTTCGGGAAGGCCAGCCGAGGCCGCGGGAGGAGCGGTGGACGGCGACGTGTGTCGACTGAGGAGTGAGATGCACGTGCATCTGCTATTGCATCTGCAATGGACTGCGAGCATGATAGCCGAACGTACGGTGTGCCGGGTCGCTCACGTTCGGTGACCCGAACCCGGCCCCGATGCCGCCCCGTGCGGTCGGGACTGTGGTGAGGAGGACGCGTGCCGGACCCGATGACCGTCGCCTCCGGCATCTCCGCGGCCGGCGCCCTGCTCTCCGCCTGGCAACTGCGCCGGCGGGCACTGCGCGCCGAGACCGAACTCGAGCTGCTCCAGGCCGAGCTGGCCGCCGAACGACACGCCGCCAGCCACGACCCGCTGACCGGGCTGCCCAACCGCCGGGCCTTCTTCCGGCTGGCCGCCGCCCTGCTCACCGACCCCGCCGGCCAGCCGCTGGTGGCGGTCGTGCTCGACCTCGACGACTTCAAACAGATCAACGACCGCTTCGGGCACGCCGCCGGCGACCAGGTGCTGGTCTGCGTCGCTCAGCGGCTGGCGGCGTTCGCCGGCAACAACCTGGTGGCCCGCCTCGGCGGTGACGAGTTCGCCGGCCTGCTGGCCAGCCCCACCGCCGACCGGCGCTGGATCGAGCACGCCACCCGCCGGCTCTACGAGGCGCTGGCCGCGCCGATCCCGCTGGGCGGTCGCAGCATCCGGGTCACCGCCTCGGTCGGGCTCGCCCCGGTCCACGGCCCCACCCAGCTCACCGACGCGCTGTGCCGCGCCGATGCCGCCATGTACGAGGCGAAGACGCTGGGCGCCGCCCGCGTCCCCCGCCAGCTCGTCGCCGAGCACTGAGCCGGCCGGCCGGTGCCGCCGGGCCGACCCGACTCCGGGCCGGCCCGGTCAGCGCCAGCCGTAGCCGGCGCGCAACGCCTGGCCGACCCGGTCGAACCGGGGCCGGTCGAGCACCGCACCCTCGCGACGGATGCTGTCCTCGCGCATGGTGAGCACCCGGTCCAGGCGGACCCAGCTGGCCCGCTTCTCCCGATCCCACTCCCCCGGACCGAGCGACAGCCAGTGCCGCTGGCCGTCCCGCTCGCTCTGGCTGGACAGCATCAACCCGAACAGGGTGCGGCTGTGCCGGCCCACCACCAGCACCGGCCGGTCCTTGCCCTGCCGGGGGTCGTCCTCGTAGGGCACCCAGGTCCAGACGATCTCGCCCGGGTCCGCCTGCCCGTCCGGCTCCGGCGCGTACGACAGCTCGCGGCGTTGCAGCGCACTGACCTGGCGCCGGCGCGCGACCTGGGCCGGGATCGGCCCGCCGGTGCGGGCGGGCGCGGCGGCGCCCCCGGTGATCCGGCCGAGCCGCGACGCCACGTTCCTCAACAGACCTGCCACGGCGGGCAGCCTACCCGTCGGCGCGCCGGGATTCCGGTGGCGGGCCTGCCGCCGGTTCGCCACCATGCCCGGGTGACCGTTCCCCACCACCAGATCCGGGCCGCCTTCACCGACGACACCGTCACCGTCTACCAGGCGTACCCGCCGCAGATCGCCGACGCGGCGCTGGCCGCCGGCCGGTTCGTGCCGCCGTTCAAGCGGGAGCGGATGACCTGGATCAAGCCGTCGTTCCGGTGGATGATGTATCGCTGCGGGTGGGCGCTCAAGCCCGGGCAGGAGCGGGTGCTCGCGGTCGAGATCAGTCGGGCCGGCTTCGAGTGGGCGCTCGCGCACGCCTGCCTCAGCGGCTACGACCCCGGCCACCACCCGGACCGGGAGGCGTGGCGACGTCTCCTGCGGACCAGCCCGGTGCGGGTGCAGTGGGACCCGGAACGGTCGCTGCGGCTGGCCCCGCTGCCCCACCGGTCGGTGCAGGTAGGGCTCTCCGGCGGGGCGGTCCGGCGGTACGTCGACGAGTGGCTGGTCGGGCTCACCGACGTCACGCCGCTGGCCCGTGCGGTGCACGACCGGCTCACCGCCGGCGACGAGGCCGACGCCGCGGCGCTGCTGCCGGTCGAACGGCCGTATCCGCTCCCACCCGAGGTGGCCCGGGTCGTCGACGCCGACTGACCGGACCGCGCACGGCGGCCAGCACCGCGCGGCGGACGGTCAGGCCGGGCGGCGGACGGTCAGGCCGGGCGGCGGACGGTCAGGCCGGGCGGCGGGCCAGGACCATGGTGGTGCGCAGGTCCAGGACCACGGTGCCGCCGAAGCCGTCGACCGCCGCGCCGACCGCGGCGCGCACCCGCTCGCGCAGCTCGGGCGGCCGGCGCAGCTGCGGCGAGAACGTGTCGACCAGCCGCAGGTAGGCCGCGGTATCCAGGGGCACCGCGCGGCGGAACCGGGACAGCCGCAGGTCGGTGAAGCAGCCGCTGGCGGCGATGTCGTCGTGGAACCAGCCGTCGGGACGGTCACCCCGGTCGCCGGGGTCGGCGGAGGAGAACGCGGCCCGGATCGCCGCACCCTGCGCCGCCTCCAGGTAGGCGTAGCGGTGGCTGAGGACGGCGAGCGTGCCGCCGGGGCGCAGCGCGTCCCGGGCGCGCTGGTTGCGGGTGGCCGGGTCGAGCCAGTGCCAGGCCATCGCGCAGGCGAGCGCGGCCACGCCGCCGGCGGGCGGACGCCACCGCTCGAAGCTTGTCGTCACCACGTTCACGCCCGGGAACCGCTCGGCGAGCGCCCGGGCCATCCGGGCGTCCGGCTCGACGCAGGTGGTCACCGCGCCGAGGGCGAGCAGCGCCGCGGTGGCCAGGCCGGTGCCGGCGCCGACCTCGACCAGGGTGTCGGGCGGGCCGCCGTGATAGTCGCGGACGGTGTCGGCGACCTCGACCGAGTAACCCGGTCGGGCCTCGTGGTAGGTGTCGGCCATCTCCCCGAACAGTTGCGACATGCCGCCATCCTCGCAGGTTCCGGCGATGTCGGATGCCCGTCACGCGCCGTACGCGCGTCGACCGCCCTCGGGCGGCGACGATGGACCGGCGTCGGTGGGGAGGAGGGCGGCGGTGGGCGGATTCCTGCAGTCGCTGGTCACGAAGCTGGCCGAGGAGTTGCTGAAGCTGCTCGTCGGGAAGCTCGCTCCGAAGGTGCTGCGGTCGGTGCCGCACCTCGCCCCGCCGGACTGCCCGCGCTGCGGCGGCTACGGCGTGGCCCGCTGGGCGCCGCGTCCGGCGACGGCGGTGTTCGTGCTCGCCCTGCTGGCCTTCGCCTGGGGATTCACCGCGACGCTGCTCGGCGTGCCGGTGGTCGTGCTCCTCGTCGCGCTCGGCGTGCGTGCCGCCTGGGCGGGTGACCTGGCGGGGGCGCTGCCCGCGCTGGCCGCGCCGCTGGGTCTGGTGGCGTCCGGCACGGTGATGCTCGCGGGAGCCGCCGGGATGGCGTGGTACCACAGCTTCCCGCCACGGCTCTGCCGGCGCTGCCACGGCCGCTGGCCCCGGCGGGACCGGGCGGAGTACCTGCGCGTGGTGCGGTCCGTGGTCTTCGCCTGCCGGTGCGGCCAGCGGCTGCGCGTGCCGGGCACGCCCGCCGGCGTACGGGCGCGCTGCCCCCGCTGCGGCACCGAGCAGGTCGCGCCGATCGTGCGGCCCCGCGCCAGGAAGGTCCCGTTCCTCTACCGGAGGCGTTGAGCGGGGGCCCCTCCTCACGCTGCGGCCATGGCGTGTGGTGGGAGCTACCCGGCGGCGGGCTGGACCCGTTCCGCTGGTGGCCGCTGGCCGCGGTGCTCGCCGACCGGCCGCGCTGCTATCCCGGCCGGCTGCCGGAGCTGCTGCCGGCGAGGAGATCGACGAGCCGTTCGAACTGTGGTCCCGACCGACGTGCCGGGAGCCCCGCCAACGGGCAGAGTGGAGCGGTGACTCCTCTCCACGCACCCCTGGCCCACTACGCCGAGCGGCTGCACCGCGCCGCCGGTGACACCCACCACGTCGCCTCGCCGCTGGGCGCCTGGTTGCTGCTGGCGCTGACCGGCCCGGCCGCCACCGGCGAGGCCCGGGCGGCGCTGGCCGAGGCGCTCGGCGTCGATCCGGACGACGCCGCCGCGGCGGCCCGGGCGTTGCTCGGCGCGCCGCACCCGATGGTCGCCGCGGCCACCGCGCTGTGGGAGCGGACCCCGTTCGAGGAGCTGACCGAGTGGCGAGCCGGCCTGCCGGGGCAGACCGAGCGAGGTCCGCTGCCCGACCAGGCGGCGCTCGACGCGTGGGCCCGGGAGCGCACCGGCGGCCTGATCGAACGGTTCCCGGTCGACGTCGCCCCGGAGACGCTGCTGATCCTGGCCAACGCGTTGGCCACCCGGGTCTCCTGGGCCGACCCGTTCGAGGTGGCGCCGGCCGCGGAGCTGGGCGGCTCCTGGGCGGGACGGCTGGGGCAGGTGCTCCGGACGCCTCCGGTCGGGCACCGGAGCTGGGTGTCCACCACCGAACGGGCCGGCGATGTCGCGGTACACGTGGCGCCGGCGCGCGCGGGTGACGACGGCGCCGGGATGCTCGTGGTGTCGGTGATCGCCGCGCCGGACGTGCCGGCCGTCGAGGTGCTGGCCGCCGCCCGGGAGCTGGCGGTGGCCGCCGCCACCGTTCCGGACGGGCCGGCGCCGGGACGGCTGTCGCTGTTCGACCTGCCGCTGGGCGAGAGCCCGTTGTGGACGCTGCGGGAGGAGCCGACCCGGACGTTCGCCCGTGACGGCCGCGAGGAGCGCGCCACCGCCGTGCTGCCGTGCTGGGCGGCGCGCAGCCGGCACGACCTCACGACGGTCGGGTTCGGCTTCGACGCGGCGGCCCGGGCGTTGGGCGAGTTGCTCGGACTGACCGAGCCGCCGTTCGCCGCAGCGCAGTCGGCGGTGGCGAGGTTCGGCCGCTACGGCTTCGAGGCCGCCGCCGTGACCGCGTTCGGGATGGTGGCCGGGTTGCCGCCGGAGGGCGTCGCCCGCGTCGCCGACCTGCGCTTCGCCCACCCGTACGCGGTGGTCGCGGTGGCCACGGACCCGGCGGGTGGCCCCTGGCACGCCCTCCCGGTCTATTCCGCCTGGGTGCGGGACCCGGAGGACGTCCCGGCCGACGAGGCCGGCTGACCCGGGCCGGTGCCGAGGATCTGTTCGCGAAGGATGTCGGCGTGCCCGCAGTGCTGGGCGAGTTCGCGCAGCACGTGCAGGTAGACCCAGCGCAGCGGCAGCGGCCCGAGCCGGTGCCCGCGCAGGACGTCGTCCGGGCCGAGCGACGACGTGGCCCGCCGCGACGCCGCGCAGGCGTCGCGGTGTGCCTGCCGGACGGTGGCGATCGTGTCGCCGTCGTCGAGCACGAAGGACTCCTCGGACCGCTCGGGGATGCCGATCCGGGCCCGGGACCGGCCCGTGACGGCCTCGTCGAACCAGACCTTCTCCACGAACGTCGCGTGCTTGACCAGACCCAGCAGCGTGGTCCGGGAGGCCACCAGCGACCGGCGCGCCTCCTCCTCGGTCAGCCCGTCGAGGCAGCCGTCGAGCGCCGCGCGATGCTCGTCGAGGAACGCCTCGAACTGGCCGTCGACCGGCAGCGCGACGACCCGGTCGGCGAAGGTCGGTGGAAACGACGGCATGGGCGAAGCATCCCAGATCGTCGCCGCCGAGGGGGTCCGGTCGGCGACCGGGGTCAGCCGGCGCTGAGGTCGGTGCGGCGGACGATCCACCAGACGGCGAGCAGGGCCAGTGCGGCCCAGGCCCAGGTAGCCGGACGCGACGATCAGGTGGAACTCGGGGATCCGGCTAGCCGGTTGGTATTGCAGGTGCTGCTGGAGATGATGGTCGGCGAAGCAGGTGAACGTCTCGCCGCTGCCGGACGCCGCAGATTGTTATGGTCAAGTAGAACGCCAGTCAAGCGGCATGACAAGTTCCGTCAGGCGCGGGGACCCAGGAACAGGCCCCCGCTCGCGTCGACGACCTGACCGGTGACCCAGCGCCCGGCGTCCGAGGCGAGGAACGCGACCACGTCGGCGACGTCGTCGGGCCCGCCCAGCCGGCCGAGTGCGGTCATCCCGGCGATCGCGTCGGCGAGGCCGGGCGCCTCGAAGACCGGCGAGTTGGTCGCGGTCCGGGTGGCGCCGGGCGCGACCGCGTTCACGGTCACTCCCCGGGCGCCGAGCTGGTTGGCCAGCGTGCGGGTCATCGCCTCGACCGCGCCCTTGGTCATGGCGAACGAGGTCTGGGTGGCGTTGGCCATCCGGGTCGCCACGGAGGAGATCGTGACGATCCGGCCGCCGCCCGCGGGGAACAGCGGCAACGCCCGCTCGACGATGAAGTAGGGCGCTCGCACGTTGACCGCGAACAGCCGATCGAAGGCGGCCCGGTCGGTGTCGCCGAGCGGGCCGGCGGGAGGCGCCGCCGCATTGTTGACGAGGATGTCGAGCGGCCGGCCGGCCAGGTGGGCCTCGACGCCCGCGAACAGCGTCTCGACATCACCGTCCACGCCCAGCACCGCACCGACGGGGTACGCCGCGCCCCCGGCGCGCACGATCTCGTCGACCGTCGCCGCGACACCGGCCTCGTCAGTGCCGAAGTGCGCGATGACGGCAGCTCCCCGTGCGGCCAGCCGGATCGCGATCGCCTGCCCGATGCCGCGCGACGCGCCGGTCACCAACGCCGTCCTGCCGATCAGGTCACTCATGGTGTCAGTCCCCCATTATTGATAGTCACTATCAGCCTGGTAGTGTCTAACACGTGGATGGGCGACACTCAACCCTTCGGGAGCAGCGGCGGGCCGAGACGCAGCGGGTGATCCAGGCGCACGCGGTCCGGTTGTTCATGGAGCGCGGCTACGACGGCACGACCGTGAACGACGTGGCGGAGGCCGCCGGCGTGTCCCCGATGACGGTGTACCGGCACTTCCCGACCAAGGAGGACCTCGTCCTGGTCGACCAGAACGGCCCACTGGTCGCCGCCCGGGTCTCCGCGACGCCGGCCGGGCAGCCGCTCGTGCGCCGCATCGGCGGCGCGCTCGTCGAGTCGGCGCGGGCGCTGACCGCCGGCGACGACCGGTTCCTGCTGGCGCGGCTGCGACTGATGATCTCGACGCCCGCGCTCCGAGCCCGGCACCTGGACAACCACCACGTGCTTCAACAGGCCATCGTGGACGGGCTCGGCGACGAGGCCGCCGACCCGGACACGGCGTTCCGCGCCGCGGCGGCGGCCAGCGCCTGCCTGGCCGCCATGCACATCGCGCTGGTGCGGTGGGCGACGGAGGACGGGCACGGCGACCTGCCGGATCTCATCAGCGAGGCGTTCGCCGCGGCCTTCGGCGACGCCGCACCCCGACGCCGGTAGGTCAGGGTCGGCGACGGCCGGCGATGCCGTCCAGGACGATTGTCAGGTTGTGGTGGAAGGTCTCCGCGGCGTCGAGGTGGGTGCCGTCGACGACGAGCCGGGCGACCGTGGGGTAACGACCCGTGTCGAGCATGCGGGTCAGGTAGGGCCCGAGGGCGGACTGCCAGGCGGCCACGTCGACCCCGGTCGTCCGCGCGGTGCGCCGCTCGGTGACCTCCCGGCGGAGCGCCCCGACGAGGTACGCGTTGAAGGCGCCCAACGCCCGCTGGAGATCGTCGATGTCGCGCACGCCCGGAGCCTGGGCGAGCGCCGCGGCGGTCGCCTCACCCACGGCGAGCGCGTGCGGCCCGAGGTGCGGCCGCGCGCCGAGCAGGTCGGCGAACCACTCGTGGTCGAGGGCGGCGTCCCGGGTCGCCCGGGCGAGGGCGCGGGCCGTGGCGCGCCACCCGCCCTGTGGGGCGGTCCCGGCGATCCGGGCGTACACCTCGTCGACCATCAGATCGAGCAGCTCGGATCGGTTGAGCACGTAGTCGTAGAGCCGCATCGGCCCGACGCCGAGTTCCTTGGCAATCTTGCGGAGCGAGAGTCCGTCGAGGCCCTCCGCATCGGCGATCCGGGTCGCGGTGGCGGCGATCGTCGCCCGGGTCAGCGGCACCGGCGTCGCCCGCGGCCGGGGCTCGGGGCGTTCCCAGATCGGCAGGGGTAAGTTACCGTACGCTGTATTCACAATTTACAGCGTACGGTAAGGAGACCACGATGCGCATCGCGATCACCGGCGGTGGCCCGGGCGGCCTGACGCTGGCTCGGGTCCTCCACCGGCACGGCCTCCACGCGACGGTCTACGAACGCGAGGCCCACCGGGCCGCACGCTCCCCCGGTGGCTCGCTCGACCTGCACCCGGAGTCCGGGCAGCGGGCCCTGGCCGAGGCCGGGCTCGAGGCACGCTTCCGGTCCGCGGCGCGACCGCAGGGCGAGGAACACCGCATCCTCGATCCGGGCGGACGCGTCCTCGTGCACCACCGACCGCGGCCCGGCTCGTTCTCCGGGCGGCCCGAGATCGACCGTCGGGCACTGCGTGACCTGCTGCTCGACTCGCTCCCGGACGAGGCGGTGGCGTGGGGTCACCGGCTCGTCGGTGCGACGCCGCGACCAGACGGCGGCTTCCGGCTGGCGTTCCACGGCGGCCGGCACGCCGACTGCGACGTCCTCGTCGGCGCGGACGGCGCCCGCTCGGTCGTCCGACCGCTGCTGACCGACGTGGCGCCGGTTCCCGTGTCCACGATGGTGGAGCTCACCATCGACGACGCCGACCGGCGCCACCCGGAACTGGCCGACCTGGTCGGCCCCGGCAACCTCTGGTGCGTCGGCGGACGTCGGATCCTGTCCGGGCAACGCCTCGGCGATGGCAGCATCCGGGTCGGGGTCTCGCTGCCGGCCGACGACCGCCCCCTCGACGCCTACCGCGGCAGGCGCGCCCTGCTCGACGTGTTCAACGGCTGGAATCCCCGGCTCACCGCGCTGATCGAGGCCGGCGACGGCCCGCCCACCCCGCACCGGGTCGAGGTGATGCCCATCGGCACCCGCTGGACGCACCGGCCCGGCGTCACCCTCGTCGGTGACGCGGCGCACCTCATGCCGCCGGTCGGCGAGGGGGCCAACCAGGCCATGCTCGACGGCGCCGAACTCGCCGCCGCGCTCGCCGCCGACCCCGGATCGGCGATCCGGGCGTACGAGGAGGCGATGTTCGCCAGGACCCGCCCGATCGCCGAGATGTCCGCCCGGGTGCACGCGATGATGCTCTCCCCCACCGCCGCCGACGACCTCGTCCGCTTCTTCACCCCACGGCCCACCGCGCCGGCACCCGCCGACTGACGACCGGCAGGGCGGGTGCCCGGATGCGCTCAGGCCCTGGTCGCCCGGGGCCCGTACCGTTCGACCGCGCGTGCCTTCGCCTTCGCGGCCTCGACCTCGCGGTCGCGGGAGGGCGCCTTCGTCACGAGGCTCTCCAGCAGGGTCCGGGTGGCCGCGGTGACCGCGCGGACCGCCTCGTCGAACGCCTCCTCGTTGGCGGCGGACGGGCGGGTCGCGCCGCTCACCTTCCGCACGTATTGAAGGGCGGCGGCTTCGATCTCGTCGTCGGTCGCGGGCGGCTCGAAGTTGTGGAGCACGCGAATGTTGCGGCACATGCCTCCACCATGCCAGCTCGCACCGACCTTTTGCTTGACAGGCCGGCGTGGCCTGCGGCAGTCTTGCCGCCGACCACGCGTCCGGCGTGGCACTTCGCATGAGGGAATGACGCCTGTGATCCAGGTAGGCCCAGCGGCCGCCTGAGTGTCGACCGCGCGACGGGTGACCGTCGCGCTGTCCGGCCACGGTTCGGCGGTCCGACGCATCGTTCGTCCACCGTCCGCTCCGCCCTGCATCGAGGTTCGATGTTGATCATGGATGCTCGCGTCCAACAGTGCGTCGTCGCCACCCTCTCGGCGCGTCCCGCGCCCGTCGAGGTGGGGCCGTTCGTGGTGGGGGTCGACCCGACCACCACCAGCCCACACATCAACTACGCCACGCCGCGTCCGGGCTCGGCCGTCACCGCGGCCGACGTCACCGCGCTGGTCGCCGCGTTCCGCGCCGCCGGTCGCCAACCCCGCCTGGAGTACGTCGCCAGCTCCGCGCCCGGCCTGGAGGCGCTGCTCACCGCCGCCGGGTTCGTCGTGGAGGCCCGGCACACCTACCTGGTGTGCCGGCCCGACACGCTGCTGACCCCACCCCCGCCCGCCGAATTCGACCTGGTCGAGCCGCGCACCGACGACCGGCGTGCCGCGCTGATCGGCGCGCAGAACGAGGCCTTCGGCGGGGAACCGGAGGCCGCCCCGGCCGACGTGGCCCGGCTCCGGCGCCAGCAGGAGGCCGGCGCCGTGGCCATCATGGCGGTCACCGGATCCGGCGCCTGCGCGGGCGGCGGCGGGGCGGCCCCGCCCGCCGACGGGGTGAGCGAGGTCGCCGGCATCGCCGTCCGGGAGCCGTACCGCCGCCGCGGCCTGGCCGGCGCGATCACCGCCGGGGTGACCCGGCGACTCTTCGCCGCCGGCGCGGAGGTGGCCTGGCTGGAGGCCGGCGGCGCGGACTCCTGGCGGGTGTACCGGCGGGTCGGCTACCGCCCCGCCGGGGAACGGCTCTACCTCGCCGCCGACTGACCCCGGCCCCGCACCGGTCGGCCGCACCACGCGGTGATCAAGGAGTTCGCGTCGGCCCCCGAGCGGGAACCGACGCGAACTCCGTTGATCGACCCGGTGCGGGTCGGGGGCGGGTCAGACCGGGACGGCCTCGCGGGCCTCCGCCTTGGCGGCGAGGCGCTTCTCCCGCTCCTGGGCGCCGATCAGGTCGTCCGGCAGGGAGTCCTCGACCTCCAGGTCGAAGCGACGCAGCAGCCGGATCGCGAAACCGCCCAGGGTGATCAGGATCAGGATCACCCCGAAGCAGACGTACGCGAAGCCGATGCCCCGGCCCGGACCGGTGCCGATCACCGCACCCACCGAGCCGGCCAGCGACCCGCCCGGGGCGAGCATCGGCTCGAACACGGCGGTGGCGGCCGGCGCGAGCAACGCGAACCCGATCGGCAGGGTGGACCAGGCGATGGTCTGGTTCAGGCTGAACACCCGGCCGTGGAAACGCTGCGGCACCTTCACCTGGACGATCGTCGCGTAGATCGACTGCGCGGTGGTCATCGCCATGGCCAGCCAGCAGAAACCGACGCAGATCATCACGATCGACGCGTCCAGCCCGATCAGCACGCAGCCGATCGCGGTGCCCAGGTTGCCGATCAGCACGCCGATCATCCGCCGCTTGCGCGGCCCGCCCCACAACGACATCAGCACCCCGCCGAGCACCGCGCCCACCGCCTCGGCCAGCGCCACCTGAGCCACCTGGGTCGGGCTGCCGAACGACAGCACCAGCGGGGTGGTCAGCACCAGCGCCGGCGCCAGGAAGATGTTGCCCAGCGCGAAGTAGCCGAGCATCAGGCGGAACCCGCGGTGCCGCCACGAGTAGCGCATACCGTTCGCGATGGCCACCAGCATCCGCTCGCGGGGCCGCCAGCCGAGCAGGTCCGGGAAGCGCACCACGGCCAGGGTGAGGATCGCCACCAGATAGCTGGCCACGTCGACGACCAGGATGCCCTTCAGCTCGATCGCGGCGAGCAGCCCGGCGGCGAACGCCGGCATCAGCAGCGTGGCCACGCCGGTGGAGAGCTGGGTGATGCCCATGGCGTGCCCGAGGTAGCGCTTCGGCACCAACTGCGGCACCGCCGACTGGAACGCGATCCGCTGGAACGACCCGGCCACCGAGCTGAACGCCACCAGCAGGTAGATGTGCCAGAGCACCAGGTTGTCGGTCCACAGCAGGGCGGCCAGCACCAGCTGGACCGAACCGGCGACCGAACTGGCCAGCATCATGATCCGCCGCCGGCTGACCCGGTCCACCAGGGCGCCCGCCACCGGCAGCATGAGCACGCCGCAGATCAACGCGAGCGCCCAGAGCAGACCGAGGTCGGCCACCGAGCCGGTCCGGTTGAACAACCAGATCGGCAGCGCGAACGCGGTCAGCGCCGACCCGGTGCTGGACACGAGCTGCCCGACCGTGACGGCCAGGAACCGGCCCATGCTCGGCTTGACCGTGGTGGCGGGCTTGCGGTCCTCGCCGACGCGCAGCGTGTCGTGCACCGCCCAGCCGGCGTCCTCGCCCCGGGCCTCCGGGTCGAGCCCGGTCAGGTCGCCGGCCACCACCGCCGGGTGCGTCCGGGTGACGATCTCCGCCAACTCCTCGGCGCGGTACTTCAGGAAGAAGTGCCCGGCCTGGTCGAGCACGACCAACCCGAGCGTGTCGCTGAGGAACTGCCACTCGGCGTACCGCTCGCGGTAGTAGTCGGTGACCGGGTCCTCGGAGCCGACCACCGAGACGATCGGGGCGCGCAGCTTCGTCGCCTGCCGGTCGAGCAGGCCGGTGAAGTACTCCTCCGAGGCGCGGGAGTCGGCCCGCATGTTGCTGATGATCCGGTCGGCCTGCTCCGGGTCCAACTCGTCGGTGTCCACGCCCATCGACTTGAGCCAACTCGCGTAGTGCTTGTTGCTACGCAGTTGCTCCAGCCGGTTGCGGGCCGCCGCGAACGGCCCCTTCGGGCGGGCGAACGGGAACATCGCGCCGATGTATACGGCCGCCAGGTCCCGGCCGGCCGCCTCGACCTTGCGGGCCACCTCGGCGACGATCGCGCTGCCCACACCGCAGTGGCCGTAGAGCGCGATCGGCCCCTCCACCCGTTCCACGATCTCGTCCGCGACCCGGGTGGTCAGCTCGTCGAACGGCACCGCGTCCTCGCTGAGCCCCACGTCGTGCCCGGGGATGGCGAGCGACCACAGCCCGTGTCCGGCCGGCAGCGCGTCGGCGAGCGGCTGGTAGACGATCGCGCTGCCGCCGCCGTACGGGACGCAGACGTAGGTCAGCACCCGCTTGCCGGCCGGGATCGGCTTGGTCAGCTCGTAGAGCAGCCGGCGCGGCCCCTCCTGCGCGGCGTCGCCGGAGATGAACGCGGCCAGCTCGCGGATGGTGCGCTGCTGGAACAGGTCCATCACGCCGACCGCCCGGCCGCCCAGCTCCGCCTTGCGGATCTTCGCGACCACCTGGGTGGCGAGCATGGAGTGCCCGCCCAGGTCGAAGAAGTCGTCGTCGATGCCGAGCGTCGCCACGCCGAGCACCTCGGACCAGATCGCCGCGAGGGCCCGCTCGGTGTCGTCGCGCGGCTCGACAAGCGCCACCGACGCCTCGCGGGTGACCACCGGGGCGGGCAGCGCCTTGCGGTCGAGCTTGCCGTTGGGCGTCAGCGGCAGCACGTCGAGCGTGACGAACGCGGCCGGCACCATGTACTCCGGCAACGTGTCCTTCAGCGCCGCCTTCAGCGCGGCGTGCTCGGCCGGCCCGACCAGGTAGGCGGTGAGCCGCTTGTCGCCGGGGCTGTCCTCGCGGACGATCACCGTGGCCTCGGTGACGCCCGACTGCTCGCGCAGCGCGCTCTCGATCTCGCCCAGCTCGATGCGCAGGCCGCGCAGCTTCACCTGGTGGTCGATCCGGCCGAGGAACTCGATCACCCCGACGCCGTCCGGCCCGGCCACCCAGCGGGCCAGGTCGCCGGTGCGGTAGAGGCGGGCGCCCGGCTCGGCCGAGAACGGGTCCGGGACGAACTTCTCGGCGGTCAGCGCCGGCCGGCGGTGGTAGCCGCGGGCCAGCCCGACCCCACCGATGTGCAGCTCGCCGGCGACCCCGACCGGGCACACCGCCCCGGCGGCGTCGAGCACGTGCAGCCGCAGGTTGGCGATCGGCGCGCCGATCGGCACCGCGGTCACCTCGGCCAGCCGCGCCGGCTCGCACGCCCACGCGGTGACGTCGATGGCCGCCTCGGTCGGGCCGTAGAGGTTGTGCAGGCCGCACCAGGGCAGCCGGGCGGTGAAGTCGACCGCCGAGGTCAGCGGCAGCTCCTCGCCGGAGCAGATCACCCGGCGCAGCGCGGTGGCGGCCTCGACGCCGTCCTCGGCGAGGTAGACGGTGAGCATCGACGGCACGAAGTGCGCGGTGGTGATCCGCTCGGCCACCAGCAGGTCACGCAGGTAACCGGCGTCCTTGTGCCCGCCCGGCTTCGCCAGCACCAGCCGGGCGCCGGTGCGCAGCGGCCAGAAGAACTCCCAGACCGAGACGTCGAAGCTGGCCGGCGTCTTCTGCAGCACCGCGTCGTCGGCGCCGAGACCGTACGCCTTCTGCATCCAGTCGAGCCGGTTGACGATGCCCCGGTGGGTGTTCGGCACGCCCTTGGGCCGGCCGGTGGAGCCGGAGGTGTAGATGACGTACGCCAGGTGCTCCGGCCCGGCCAGCGACGCCGGGTCGGTCGTCGGCTGGTCGGCCCAGACCGTCGCGTCGTCGAGATCGAGCGCGGTGGCCGCGGTGGCCGGCAGCACGTCGCGCAGGTGCGACTGCACCAGCACCACCGGCGCGTCCGCGTCGGTGACCATGAAGGCGAGGCGGTCCGCCGGATATTCCGGGTCCAGCGGCAGGTAGGCGCCGCCGGCCTTGAGCACGCCGAGCAGGCCGGCGACCAGTTCCACCGAGCGCTCGGCGCACACCCCGACCAGCGTCTCCGGGCCGACACCGGCCGCGCGCAGCCGGTGCGCGATCCGGTTGGCGTCCGCGTTGAGCTGCGCGTAGGTGCGGCTGCGCCCGTCGATGGTGACCGCCACCGCGTCCGGGGTGGCGGCGGCCCGCTCCTCGACCGGGCCGTGCAGCGTCTCGTGACGCGGGAAGTCCGCCGCCGTGTCGTTCCAGCCGGCCAGCAGCTCCCGCTCGCCCTCGGGCAGCAGCGGCAGCCGGGACACCGGGGTGTCCGGCGCGGCGACGATCGCGTCCAGCAGGGCGGTCCAGCGTCGCGCCATCCGCTCGACCGTGGCCCGGTCGAACAGGTCGGTGTTGAAGACCAGCTTGCCCCAGAGCCCGTCGACGGTCTCCACCGCGTGCAGCTCGAAGTCGAACCGGGTCGCCCTCAGCTCCATCGGGGTCCACTCGAAGGTGACCTCGTCGGTGCGGGACACGCCGCGGAAGCGGCCCATCTCGTAGTTCTGCAACACGAACATGGTCTGGAACACCGGCGAACGGCTCACGTCGCGCGGCAGGCCCAGCTCGTGCACCACCTTGGCGAACGGCACGTCCGCGTGCTCGAAACCGTCGAGCACGCTGCGGCGGGTGCGGGCCAGCAGTTCGGCGAAGGTGGGTTCGCCGGCCAGCTCGGCCCGCAGCGGCAGCATGTTGATGAACATGCCGACCACGTTCTCCAACTCCGGCGCGGACCGTCCGGCCACCGACGCGCCGACGGCGAAGTCGTCCTGCCCGGCGTGCCGTGCCAGCAGCACCTGGTACGCCGACAGCAGCGTCATGAACAACGTGCCGCCGCTGTCGCGGGCGAGCGCGTTGAGCGCCTCGGTGGCCGCCGGGTCGAGCTGGAACTCGACGAAGTCGCCCCGGTAGGTCTGGGTGGCCGGGCGGGGCCGGTCCAGCGGCAGTTCCAGCGGGGTGATCCCCGCGAGGCGCTGCTTCCAGTAGTCCACGTGCGCCCGGGCCTGCGGCCCGTCCAACTCCCGGGCCTCCCAGGCGGCGAAGTCGCCGTACTGGATCGGCAGGGCCGGCGGTTCGCCGCCGCGGTAGAGCGTGATCAGGTCGCGCAGCAGCACGTCCACCGACCAGCCGTCGCCGACGATGTGGTGCTGGCCGAGAAAAAGCACGTGGTCGGTGTCGGACAGGCGGATCAGCAGCGCCCGCAGCAGCGGACCGTGCGCCAGGTCGAACGGCTCGGCCGCCGCGGCGTCGACCAGGGCCTGCGCGGCGGCCTCGTCGGCCGCCTCCACCACGGTCAGCGGGATGTCGGCGGTGTCGGCGACGACCACGGTGGGGCGGCCGTCGGCGTCGGCCGGGAAGCGGGTGCGCTGCGACTCGTGCCGGGCGCCGAGCGCGGCCAGGGCCGCGCGCAGCGTCTCGACGTCGAGCGGTCCGCGCACCCGCAGCGGCACCGCGATGTGGTAGGCGGCCTCGCCCGGGGCGAGCTGGTCCATGAACCAGACCCGCTCCTGGGCGTAGGACAGCGGCACCGGCGCGCCGTCGGGCCGGGGCGTGATCCGGGCCGCCGGGGCGGCCTGGCGGGCGCGCAGCCGCTTGGCGATCAGCGCCTGCCGGGCCGCGTCGCGGGCCGGATCCTTCAGGTCGGTCATCAGTTGGTTTCCTCTTCCGCCGCGAGCAGCGCGGCGACCTCGGTGTCGGAGAGACCGTCGAGTTCGGCGGCGATCCGCTGTTCGATCTGGGCGGCCAGGTCCGCCACCACGGGGCTGCCGAACAGCGCCCGCATGGGCAGGTCGACGTCCACCTCGGCACGGATCCGGGCCATCGCCCGCATGCCGCGCAGCGAGTTGCCGCCGAGGGTGAAGAAGTCGTCGAGCGCGCCCACCTTCTCCACCTGGAGGATGTCGGCGTACACCTCGGCGACCAGGGCCTCGGCCTCGGTGCGCGGCGCGACGTAGCTGTCCTGCGCCGGTTCGTCGGCCACCGGGGCGGGCAGCGCGGCCCGGTCCAGCTTGCCGTTTCCGGTCAGCGGCAGCGCGTCCAGCCGCACCAGGGCGGCCGGCACCAGGTGCGCCGGCAGCTCCCGGGCCAGCTCGGCGCGGACCGAGTCGGCGTGCGCCGGGCCGACCAGGTAGCCGACAAGCATCGGCTCGCCGCCGCCGTCGGCGCGCACCGCCGCGGCGGCGGCCCGCACGTCCGGGTGGGCCAGCAGCGCGGCCTCGACCTCGCCCAGCTCGATCCGCATGCCGCGCACCTTCACCTGGTCGTCGCGGCGGCCCAGGTAGTCGAGCGACCCGTCGGGACGCCAACGGGCCAGGTCGCCGGTGGCGTACATCCGCGCGCCGGGCGGGCCGAACGGGCAGGGCAGGAACCGCTCGGCGGTCAGGCCGGGCCGGTCGTGGTAGCCGCGGGCGAGCTGGACGCCGGTGACGTACAGCTCACCGACCACGCCCGGCGGCACCGGCTGCCACGCGGCGTCGAGCAGCAGCGCCCCGGTGTTCCAGGTGGGCGTGCCGATCGGCACCGGACCGGGGGCCACCGGCTCACCGGGGCCGATCCGGGCCGCGACGCAGCCGACCGTCGCCTCGGTCGGGCCGTACTCGTTGACCACCGCCACCTCGGGGTGCGCGGCCCGCCAGCCGGCGAGCTGCTCGCCGGTCAGCGCCTCGCCGCCGATCACCAGGTCGGTCGTCGGTGACAGCTCGCCGTCGAGCAACGGCAGGTGGCTCGGGGTGACCTTGAGGAAGGACGGCCGGCCACCGGCGCGGGCGGCCGGGGAGTCGATCGCGGCCAGCCGCACCGTGCCGCCGGCGGTGAGCGTGCCGAGCAGGCCGGTGACGGTGAGGTCGAACGAGACCGGCGAGTGCAGCAACGCGACGCCGGCCAGGCCCGGATAGGTCGCCCGGGCCCAGGCCAGGTAGCCGGTGACCGCCCGGTGCTCGACCACCACGCCCTTCGGGCGGCCGGTCGAGCCGGAGGTGTGCAGCACGTACGCCGGGTGGCCGGGGCGCAGCGGGGCGACCCGGTCGGCGTCGGTGAGGTCGCCGCCGGGCTGGTCCGCGCCGACCTCCCCGTCGAGCACCAGCGCGTCGCCGCCGGCCGAGGCGACGGTGTCCGGCGTGGCCACGACCAGCGCCGGGGTGGCGTCCGACAGCAGGTAGGCGATCCGGCCGGCCGGGTAGGCCGGGTCCACCGGCACGTACGCGGCGCCGGCCTTCAGCACCCCGAGCATCGCCACCACCAGCTCGCAGGAGCGGGGCAGCAGCAGCGCGACCCGGGTCTCCGGGCCGACGCCGCGAGCCACCAGCAGCCGGGCCAGCCGGTTCGCCGCGGTGTTCAGCTCGGCATAGCTGAGCGTCACCCCGTCGCCGACCAGCGCCGCGGCGTCCGGGGTGGCGGCGGCCTGCCGCTGCACCTCGTCGACCACAGTGGTCACCGGCACGTCGTGCGCGGTGTCGCCGCCGAGGACGAGGTCCCGCTCGTCGTCGGTGAGCAGCGGCAGCTCGCCCACCGCGCGCTGCGGCTCGGCCACGGCGGCGGCGAGCAGCCGCACGTAGCGGCCCACCACCGCGACCGCGGTCTGCCGGTCGAACAGCGCGGTGCGGTAGACCAGCCGCGACTCACCGGTGGTGATGTCGAACGCCAGGTCGTCCTTGGTGGTGCCCAGTTCCGCCGGGTCGAGGCCGGAATCCGGGATCCAGTTCAGCGCGGTCTGGAAGATCGGCTGCACGGACGGGTCGCGCTGCGGGTCCACCGCCTCGACGATCTTCTGGAACGGCGTCTGCCCGTGCTCCATGGCGTCGATCAGGCCGTTGCGGACCCGGCCGAGCAGCTCGGCGAAGGTCGGGTCGCCGGAGACGTCGCAGCGCAGCGCGACCGGGTTGACGAACATGCCGATCAGCGGGGCCAGCTCCGGGTTGTCCCGACCGGCGGTGGAGACGCCGACCACCACGTCGGTGTCGCCGGAGATCCGCGACAGCAGCGCCGCGAAGCCGGCCAGCAGCACCATGTACGGGGTGGCCTGCGCACCGGCGGCCAGCGCGCCGACCCGGTCGAGCAGCCCGTCGGGCAGCGCGAAGCGCACCTCGTCGCCGGCGAAGCCGAGCTGGGCCGGGCGCGGACGGTCCAGCGGCAGTCCGGTGACGGCCGGCGCCCCGGCCAGGTGACCGGTCCAGAACGCGAGCTGCCGCGCCAGCTCGTCGCCGGTGAGCTGCTGGCGCTGCCAGACCGCGAAATCGGCGTACTGGATGGGCAGCTCGGGCACGGCGGGCTCGGCGCCGGTGCGCGCGGCCTCGCAGAACGCGCCGAGTTCGGCGTGGAACAGCACCGCCGAGTGGCTGTCGAAGACGGCGTGGTGCGCCACGAACACCAGCGCCCAGGCGTCCTCGACGCGGATCAGCCGGGCCCGCCACAGCGGCGGAGCGTCCAGCGGGATCGGGGTGCGGGCCAGTTCGCCGCGCAGCCGCCCGAACTCGGCCAGCCGCTCAGCGGCCGGCAGGTGGCTCAGGTCCACCGTCGGCAGCGGCGTCGGCTGGTGGGCGCGCACCACCTGCACCAGCGCGCCGTCGTCGACCCGCAGGTGGGTACGCAGCGCCTCGTGCCGGGCCACGATCCGGTTGACCACGTCACTCGCCGTCTGCGCGTCCACCCCGGGCGGGAAGGCCCACGGGATGGAGACGTTGAACACCGGCGAGCCGGCGTCGAGCTGGTTGGCCATCCACACCCGCTCCTGGGCGAAGGAGGCCGGGAAGGTCCACTCCTGAGCCCTCATGAGAGTTCCTCGCGCACCGAGCGGGGGCGCATGTCGGTCCAGACCTCGTCCACGTGGGCCAGGCACTCCTCGCGGCTGCCGGCGAAGCCGGCGTCCTGCCAGCCGGCGGGCAGCTCCCGGTCGGCCGACCAGATCGAGTACTGCTCCTCGTCGTTGCGGACGACCAGGAATCGGGGTTCGGCCATGTCAGTTCGCTCCAGCGGTGTCGGGGGTGTACGCCTCGGCCATCGCCACGGCGATCTTGCGGGGGCCGGTGAACGGTTCCCGGCCGTGCGCGGCGGTCATGTTGTCGACCACCAGCACGTCGTCGCGCCGGTAGTCGAAGCGGACCGTGGCCGCCCGGTAGGCGGCGCGCAGGTGGTCCATGACGTCGGCGGGGATCTCGCCGCCGTCGCCGTAGAAGGTGTTCGACGGCAGCCCGTCGGCGCCGAACATGGCCAGCAGCCCCTCCTGGTAGTCCGTCGGCAGCGTGCTGAGGTGGAAGAACGTGGCGTGGTTGAACCAGCGGGGGGTGTCCGAGCCGGGCCGCAGGTGCACCGCGTCGCGTACCGCGCGGGTCCGCAGGCCGTCCGCGCCGACCCACTCCACGGTGATGCCGTTGGCCGCCGCGTACGACTCGACCTCGGCGCGGCTCTCGGTGTTGAACACCTCCTGCCAGCGGGTGCCGAAGTCACCGTGGAAGTTGCGCACCAGCATCCAGCGCCGCCGGACGAACTCCTCCCGCACCGCCGGGTCGATCAGCTCGTACACCCGGCGCACGTCGGCCAGCGGCGTGGCGCCGAGCGTCTCCGGCGGCGTGACGCAGTAGAAGAACAGCGTCAGCGGCCAACGCGCCTGGTACGAGTTCTCGTTGTGCAGGAAGATCTCCTCGTCCGCCGGGTAGTCGGTCGAGGTGTAGACCCGCCCGGAGATGGAGTGCCGGGGTGAGGACCGCTCGGTGTAGGTCAGCGGCTCGCCGGCCAGGGCGCGCACGGCGGCGTCGAAGCCGTCCACGCCGCCGACATCGAACCCGCGGAACAGCAGCCCGCCACTGGCGACGAGGGTGTCCCGCAGCTCGGCGCGCCGGGCCGCGATGAGGTCGGTCAGCGCCCGGCCGTCGTTCTCGACGACCACCGGGAGCGTGGCGGTTGTCTCGCTCATGGTGCGGTGTCTCCTTGGTCTGCGTCGGGGATGTCAGCCGCGGGGCAGCCGCGGGATGGCCGGGATCGCCGCCGGGGCGGCCGGTGCGTCGGCGGGCGACTCGGCGCGCAGTTCCTCGATCCGGGCCGCCAGCCCGGCCACGGTGGGGGTCTCGAAGAGGCTGCGCATCGGCAACCGCACGCCGGTCGCCTTGCGCATCGCGGCGATCAACTGCACGGCGACAAGCGAGTTGCCGCCGAGGGCGAAGAAGTCGTCGTCGACGCCGACGTCGGTGACGCCCAGGCCGTCGCGCCACACCTGGGCGATGGTCTTCTCCAGCTCCGTGCCCGGGGCCGCCGAACCGCCACCGGCGGCCGGCGTGCCGGTCGGGGCGTCGGTCTCCTCGGCCAGGCTGTCCGTGGTGACCCGGGCGGCCCGGCGCCGGATGTCGGCCACGCTGCGGGTGGCGATGACCACCTGCGCGCCGAGACCGGCGCCGAGGCTGCGGCGGAACGCCTCCGCGCCGTCGACCGGGCGGATGTCCTCGGTGACCGGGGCCGGCGCGTCGGCCTCGGTGCCGGCCTCGACCAGGTTGCCGGTGACCGCGCCCTGGTCCACCCGGCGCAGCACGAAGTCACTGATCGCGACCAGTTCCCGGCCGTCCGGGTCACGCAGCGAGAGGTCGGCGGCGACCACCTCGTCGGTGGCGGCGGGCCGGTGCCGCAGGTGACTGTCGAACCGCTCCGGCAGCGTCCCGCGCACCACGATCCGCCCGTACGACAGCGGCAGGTAGGTGCCGGCGCCCTGGCCACGGCCGAACGCGGTGGCCACGTCGAGCAGCGCCGGGTGCAGCCCCCAGGCCGGCAGGTCGGCCAGCGCCGCGGCGGGCGCCTGCACCCGGGCCAGTTCCTCCCCCTCCGCGAGGTGGTGCTCGGCCAGCGCGCCCCAGCGCGGCCCGAACGTGAGCATGCTGGTGCGGCCACGCCCGAACGAGGCATCGTCGTCGACCCGCCGACCGGCCACGGCGGCCGGGGCGGCCGGCGGCGCGGCCTCGGTGGTCCACCCCGCCGCGCCGCGCACGTGCGTGCGCAGCCGGCCGGCGGCGAGGCTGGCCACGGTGAAGTCCACGCCCTCCTCGGTCGGGGTCACCTCGACGCGGTACTGGGCGACGGCGCCGTCGGGCACCGAGAACGGCTCCAGGAAGACCACGTCGCGCAGCTCCACCGCGGCCCCCGGCGCCGGTGACGGCAGCGCGGCGACCACCGCGGCGCGCACCGACTCCAGGTGGGCGGTGCCGGGCACCACCGGCACCCCGCCGATCCGGTGCTCGTCGAGCAGCCAGTGGGTGTCCGCCGCGACCAGACCGTGCAGCACGGTGCCGTCCGGCCCGGCGACCATGGTGGTCAGCACCGGGTGGGTGACCGCGCTGGTCACGGTGTCCCGCCCGGCGGCCCGGAACGCGGCCGGAGCGGCGGTCTCCACCGCCATGCCGACCTCGGCCCAGCCGCCCCAGTTCTGCGACACCACGGGCGCCCGGAAACCGGCGCCGGAGCGGGCGAGGGCGTCCAGCACGTTGTTCGCCGCGCAGTAGTCGACCTGGCCGAAGCCGCCGATCACCGCGGTGATCGAGGAGCAGAGCGCCACGAAGTCCAGCGGCAGGTCGCCGAAGACCTGGGCCAGGGCGAGCGTGCCGGCGAGCTTCGGCGCGAGCACCCGCTCCGCCTCGGCCCGCTCCTTCACCTCGGCCATGCCACCGCCGGGCAGGCCGGCGGCGTGCACGATGCCGTCCAGCCCGCCGAAACGGCGCTCCGCCTCGGCGCGCACCCGACGCAGGTCGTCCGGGTCGGTGACGTCGGCGGCGAGCACCAGCACCTCCGCCCCGGCGGCCTCCATCCGGCGGATCGCCGCGATCGCCCGGCCGGCCCGGGCGGCGCCGCCGTGCACCGCCAGGTGCGCGTCCCAGTCGTCCCGCTCGGGCAGGCCGGAGCGGGCCAGCAGCACCAGCTTGGCGCGGGCCCGGCGGGCGAAGTCCTCGGCCAGGGTGACGCCGATGCCGCCCAGCCCGCCGGTGATCAGGTAGCGGCCCTCCTCGCGCAACACGCCCGGCTCGTCCTCGGCGGCCACCGTCACCTGCTCGTAGCCACCCACCCAGCGCCGGTCACGGCGCAGCGCCACCTCCGGGTGCTCCGGGTCGACCGGCGTGCGCAACTCCACCGCGAGCGCGGCCACCCCGCGCGCGGCGGGATCGGCGTCGAGCAGCCGGACGGTGAGGCCGGGCAGCTCGACCGGAAGCACCCGGGCCAGGCCGGCCAGCGTGGCGTGCTCCGGCCGGAGAAGGTCGTCGCCGCGCACGTCGCCGATGCCGGCGGTGACCAGGTCGAGGCGGACGCCCGCCTCGTCGGCGGTCAGCCCGGCCGCGGCGAGCGCCTGCACCAGGTGCAACGCGCCGAAGAAGCCGCGCTCCTGGGCGGCCCAGGCGGCGGTCACGTCGGTGCCGGCCGGCTCGCCGTCGAGCGCGAACGCGTGCACGATCCGCCGGGGCAGGTCCGCACCGAGCGCGGCCACCAGCGCCTCGGCGTCCTCCCGCGCGCCGGGGCGCAGCCGGAACCCGCCCCCGGTGGCGGTGAACACGCCGCCGGCGCGTACCTCGACCGGGTCGTCGCCGGCGGCCCGCAGCGCGGCGACGAGCGCCTCGCCGCGCGGGCCGTCGGCCAGCACCAGGCAGCGGCCGAGCGGCTCGACCGCGCGGGCCGGCGCGGCCTGCTGCCACACCGGCACCGCGAACCACTCCGGCAGCGGGCGGGGCCCGGTCTCGGCCGGGGCCACGTCCTGCACCCGGACCGGGTCCGGGTCGACCCAGTAGCGGCGCCGCTCGAACGGATAGGTGGGCAGCGGCACCCGCCGCGCCTCCGGGTCGGCGGCCAGGTCCACCGGGACCCCGGCGCACCACAGCGCGCCGGCGGTGCCGAGCAGCGTGGCCAGGTCGCCGGTGGGCTCCCCCGGACCGGGCAGGCTGCCCAGCGGGGTGAGCGCACGCTGCGCCTCGCCGGCCTTCGCGACCTGCATCCGGGCCAGGTTGGCCAGTTGCCGGCCGGGGCCGCACTCGACAAGCGCCCAGGTGCCCTCGGCGAGCAGGGTCGCCACGCACGCGCCGAAGCGGACCGGTTGGCGCAAATGCGCCGCCCAGTACGCCGGGTCGGTGGCCTGCGCGTCGGTGATCCAGGTGCCGGTCACGTTGGACACGAACGGCGCGGCCGGCGGGCGCAGCTCCACGCCGGCCATCAGCGCGGTGAACTCGTCGAGGATCGGGTCCATCATCGGCGAGTGGAAGGCGTGCGAGGTGCGCAGCAGCTTGGACTTGTTCTTGCTGCCCAGGCTCTCGGCGAACGCCTCGACCACCGCGGTCTCGCCGGCCACCACGCAGGTGCCGGGGCCGTTCACGGTCGCCACCGACAGCCCCTCGGGCAGCCGGTCGGCCACCGCCGACTCGTCGAGCGTGACGGCCAGCATGGACCCGGCGGGCAGGGCGTGCATGAGCCGGCCCCGGGCGGCCACCACCCGCAGCGCGTCGGGGAGGCGGAGCACCCCGGCGAGGGTGGCGGCCACGTACTCGCCGATGGAGTGGCCGATCATCGCGGCCGGGGTGACCCCGGCGGCGCGCCACGCGGCGGCGAGCGCGTACTCCACGGTGAACAGGGCGGGCTGGGTCCAGCGGGTCTCGGTGAGCCGCGCCGCCGCCTCCGGGTCCCGGCCGAGGATCAGGTCCCGGATGTCCAGGCCGAGGTCGCCGCGGAGCAACTCGGCGCACTCGTCGACGGCGGCGGCGAACGCCGGGTCCTCGGCGTACAGCTCCGCGCCCATGCCGGCGTACTGCGAGCCCTGCCCGCTGAACAGGAAACACACCCGGGGGGCCGGGCCGTCGGACACGCCCCGCAGGCGCCTGCGCTTGTCGCGCAGCGCCACGACGGCTATCTGCGGGTCGCCGGCGACCACGGCGGCCCGGTGGGCGTAGCGCTGCCGGCCGATCCGCAGCGTGTGCGCGACGTCGGCGAGCAGGTCCGGGCCGCCGGCGGTGGCGCGCTCCAGGTGATCGGCGAGGTCGCGGACCGCGGCGTCCAGCGCGGTGGGGGTCTTCGCCGACACCTGGAGCAGGTGCGCGGGGCGGACCCGCCGCTCGGACCGGTACGCCGCCGGCGCCTCCTCGAGCACCACGTGCGCGTTGGTGCCGCCGATGCCGAACGAGCTGACCCCGGCGCGTCGCGGACCGCCGCCGGCGTCCCACTTGGTCAGCGTGTTCGCCACGTAGAACGGGGTGTCGGCGAAGTCGATGGCCGGGTTCGGCGACTCGTAGTTGATGGTCGGCGGGATCAACCCGTGCTCCATGGCCAGCACCGTCTTGATCACGCTGACGATGCCGGAGGGCTGGCTGAGGTGGCCGATGTTGGACTTCACCGAGCCGATGCCGCACCAGCCCCGGTCGTCGGTGTCCCGGGTGTAGACGGCGGAGAGCGCGGCGATCTCGATCGGGTCGCCGAGCGCGGTGCCGGTGCCGTGCGCCTCGACGTAGCTGATGCTGCGCGGATCGATCCCGGCCAGCCCGACGGCCTGCGCCACGGCCTCCATCTGCCCGTCGATGCTGGGCGCGGTGAACCCGACCTTGCCGGCGCCGTCGTTGTTGATCGCGTTGCCGAGCACCACCGCGCGGATCGTGTCGCCGTCGGCGATCGCGTCGGAGAGGCGCTTGAGCAGGGTGACGCCGACGCCGCTGCCCCAGACCGTGCCGTTCGCCCCGGCGTCGAACGGCCGGCAGCGCCCGTCGGGTGAGGTGAAGCCATCCATGCCCAGGTAGCCGGCGTGCGGCAGCTCGATGTTGACACCGCCCGCGAGGGCCATGTCGCATTCGCCGTTGCGCAGCGCCTCGCAGGCGAGGTGGAACGCGACGAGGGAGGTGGAGCAGGCGGTGTGCACGGTGAGGCTCGGGCCGCGCAGGTCCAACCGGTAGGAGACGTTCGTGGCCACGTAGTTCGGCGAGTTGCCGGTGGCGATGGAGACGGCGCCGTGCGGGCTGCCGCCGACCCGCTTGTTGCGCAGCACGTAGCGGTTCAGGTAGGTGGTGCCGCCGGTGCCGGCGTACACCCCGACCGCGCCGTCGTAGCGGCCCGGGTCGTAGCCGGCGTCCTGGAGCGCGGTGTAACAGCTCTCCAGAAACAGCCGGTGCTGCGGGTCGGTGATCTCGGCCTCGCGGGCGGTCATGCCGAACAGGCCGGCGTCGAACTCGTCGTACCCGTCGACCAGCGGGGCCCGGTTCACCCAGCTCGGGTCGTCGACCTCGTCGGCGCTGACGCCCCGGGCGAGCTGCTCCTCGCGGGTCAGCTCGGTCGTCGACTCCACGCCGTCGACCAGGTTGCGCCAGAACTCGTCGACGTCGGCCGCACCGGGCAGACGGGCGGCCAGGCCGACGATGGCGATGGGTTCGATGCCGTCGTCGGCGGCGGGGATGTCGTCAGTCATGGCAGGTCGTCCTTCAGTTAGCGCGGGTTGCGGCATCACGGCTGGTGCGGTCGGCGGGGTGGCGGGGTACGGCGGGCGCGGCCCCGCCGGGCGGCGGCGCGCATCGCGGCGCGGGCCAGCTCCGGCCGGTCGGCGGCGCCGTCGAGGCTGGCGGCGAGCGCGCGCACGGTCGGGTGGCGGAACAGGTCGAGCATGGTGATCGAGCGGCCGGTGGCCTCGGCGAGCCGGGCGTGCACCGCGGCCAGCGCCATCGAGTGGCCGCCGATGTCGAAGAAGTTGTCGGTGACGCCGACGGTGTCCCGGCCGAGCACGTCGCGCCAGATGCCGGCGATCAGCTCCTCGGTGGCGGTGCGCGCGTCCGGGCCGGCGGGCAGCGGCACCCGGGCCGGCTCGGCGGCGGCCACCGTCATCGCGCCCAGCGCGGCCACCCGCACCGCCGGGCGGGGCAGCTCGACGGCCACCTCCCCGGTCGGCGCGTCCGGGTCGGCGGCGAGCGCGCCGACCAGGGCGGCCAGGTCGGCCAGGAGCGCGGCGATCCGGTCGCCGTCGAACAGGTCCGGGTTGTGCACCACCTCGACGCCGGCCCGGCCGTCGCGCTCCACCACGTAGACGGTGAGGTCGAACGGCGACCCGGGTTTCGGCACCGGCACCGGCTCGGCGGCCAGGCCGGTCAGGGCCAACCGGGGCGGGACGAAGTTGAGCACGTTGAACAGCACCTGCACCAGCGGGGCGCGGGAGGTGTCCCGGCCGACGCCGAGCGCCTCGACGATGCGTTCCAGCGGTGCCCCCGGGTGCGCGGTCACCTCGTGCAGCTCGACCGCGCACCGGTCGACCTGCTCGGCGAAGCTGCCGCCGGCGCGCACCCGCACCGGCACCGTGTCGATGAAGAAGCCGATCACCTCGTCGAACGCGGCCAGCCGACGGTCGGCGACGATCGCGCCGAGCACGTGGTCGTCGCCGCCGGTCAACCGGCGCAGCAGCTCGCCGAAGCCGGCCAGCAGCACGGCCGCCACAGTGGTGCCGCGCCGCGCCGCCAGGTCGCGGACCGCCCGGTCGGCCGGCTCGGCCAGCGTGACCGCGGCCTCCGCGCCGGCGTACGTCTGCACGGCCGGGCGGGGCCGGTCGCGGGGCAGGTCCAGCACGGTCGGCGCGCCGGCCAGGTGCCCGGTCCACCAGGCCAGGTCGGTCTCGCCGCGGCGGCGGTCCCGCTCCTGTCGCCACACCGCGTAGTCGGCGTACGTGGCGGGCAGCGGCGGGCGGCCCGGCGCCGGCCGGCCGAGCACGCGCGCGTACGCGGCGGCCAGCTCGTCGTAGAGCAGCGCCTCGGACCAGCCGTCGAAGACCGCGTGGTGCACGGTCACCGCGAGCACGTGCTCCTCGGCCGCGAGCCGGTAGACGGCGACCTGCCAGGGCGGGCCGGTGGCCAGGTCGAACGCGTGCCCGGCACCGGCGGCGAGCATGCCGGCCAGCTCGCCGTCCGGGTCGGCGGCGGTGGAGAGGTCGACCACCGGCACGGCCACGTCGGTCGGCTCCTCGCGGACCGCGTACGGCACCCCGCCCTGCTGCGCGATGCGCCAGCGCAGCACGTCGTGCCGTTCGGCCACCAGGCGCAGCGCGGCGCCGAGCGCGGCGACGTCGAGCGGCCCGCGCAGCCGGTGCGCGACCGCGATGTTGTAGGGCGCGCTGGACGGGGCGAGCTGGTCCATGAACCACAGCCGCCGCTGCGGCGGGGAGAGCGTGGGCGGGTTGCCGGTACGCAGCCCGTCGCCGCCGGCCGGGTCGGCGGCGCGGACCCGCCGCACCAACGCGGCGAACGTGCGGTCGGTGAACAGCACCCGGGTGTCCACCTGCCGGCCCGTCTCGGCGCGGAGCGCGGCGACCAGCCGCATCGCGGTGATGCTGTTGCCACCGGCGGCGAGGAAGTCGCTGTCCGGGGCGGGCGCGGCGCCCAGCAGCCGGGTCCACAGTCGGCGGACCGCGACCTCGACCGGGTCACCGTCGCCGGGCGTGTCGGGCGCCGGCGCGGCGGCCGTGGCCAGCGCACGCAGCGCCGGCCGGTCCAGCTTGCCGGTGGTGGGGCTGACCGGCAGCGCGGCCAGCCGCACCGTCCGCGCCGGCAGCATCGCGGCGGTCAGCCGCCGCCGCGCGTACGCCCGCAGCACGTCGTCGGCCGGCGCGCCGGCCGGACTGAGGAACGCGACCAGTTCGGTTCCGCCCGGGCCGGGCACGGCCTCCACGGCGGCCCGCTCGACGTCCGGGTGGGCGGCCAGCACGGCCTCGACCTCGCCCAGCTCGATCCGCTGGCCGCGCACCTTGACCTGCCGATCGGCCCGGCCCAGGTAGACGATCCGGCCGTCGGGCGCCTGACGGACCAGGTCACCGGTGCGGTAGAGCCGTTGGCCGGCGACGGCGCCGAACGCGTCGGGCACGAACCGCTCGGCGGTCAGCGCGGGTCGGTTGAGGTAGCCGTCGGCCAGGCCCGGCCCGCCGATCAGCAGCTCACCGGTCTCCCCCGGCGGCACCGGCCGCAGGTCCGCGTCGACCACGTACGCGCGGTGGTTGGGCAGCGGCCGGCCGATCGGCACCGGGTCGGCGTCGGCCGGGGTGAGGTCGCCGCTGACCGCCAGCACGGTCGTCTCGGTCGGCCCGTAGCCGTTGAGGAACCGCCGCCCGGGCGCCCAGCGGGCGACCAGTTCGGCCGGGACCGCCTCGCCGCCGCAGAGCAGCACCCGCCACGTCGGCAGCTCGGCCGGATCGAGCAGGGAGAGCACGGTCGGGGTGACGAAGCCCCAGCTCACCTCGTGCGCGGCCACGAACCGGGCCAGCCGCGCCGGGTCGGCCCGGTCGTCGGCGCCGAGCAGTTGCACCGCACCACCGAGGGTCAGCGGCACGAACAGGTCCATGGTGGCCGCGTCGAAGCCGAGCGAGGCGATGCCGAGACTGCGTACCGACGCGTCGGCGCCGGTCAGCGCGCTCACCCCGGTGACGAACTCGACCGCGTTGCGGTGGGTGGTGAGCACGCCCTTGGGGCGGCCGGTGGAGCCGGAGGTGAACAACACGTACGCCGGGTCGCCGGGGCGGGCCGGGCAGGGCGCGAGCGGGGCCGGCCCGGGCAGGCCGAGCACCGCCACGGCCGGCTCGTCGCCGAACTCGGCCGCCGCCGCGTCGCCGACCACCACCCGCACGTCCGCGTCCCGGGCGATCTCGCGCAGTCGCTCGCGCGGGCCGCCCGGCTCCAGCGGCACGTACGCGGCGCCGGCCAGCAGCACACCGACCACGGTCACCACCAGGTCCGGGGTGCGCGCCCCGCACACGCCGACCCGGTCGCCCGGGCCGATGCCGTGCCCGCGCAGCGCGGCGGCCACCCCGGCGGCCCGCTCGACGAGCTGCCGGTAGGTGAGCCGGGTGTCCCACTGGCGCACCGCCACCGCGTCCGGGGTGCGGGCGGCCTGCGCGGTGATCAGGTCGGCGAGGGTCGCGTCCGGCCAGGGCAGGTCCGGTCCGTGCACGGCGCTGACGGTCAGGGTGTCGGTCACTCCGATGCTCCAGGATGCTCGGCCGGGTCGGTGATCTGGAGGCGCAGCTCGCTGACGTAGCCGCGGCCCCGGGCGTCGGGCACCCAGGTCTCGGTGGGTGCGGGCAGCAGTTCGGAAACCACCACCGGCACGTCCGGCCCGGTGCGCAGGGCGGCGTCGACCATGGCGCACAGCGACTGCGCGTACAGCGGACCGGTCAGGTCCACGTAGCAGGGTTTGATCTCGGTGCCCACCTTGACGAAGACCCGCTCGGGCAGGCCGGTGGCCGCCCGCCAGCGGCGGACCGCCAGGTAGCGGGCGTGCTCGTCGGCGTGGCCGCCCAACCCGCACGCGCCGGCCGTGGTGCGCCAGGTGCGCCGGGCCACGACCAGCCGGTCGATGGTGATCCGGGGCGTGTGCGGCGCGGCGTCGAGCAGCTTGAACGCGTCCAGCAGCAGCGAGCCGAGCAGGGTGGCGAAGACCTCCATCAGCGGCCAGCGGGCGCCGTCGGGGAAGACCGCGGTGAGCCGGTCGCCGGCCCGTTCCACGAGCACCGCGACGGCCGGGACCAGCCGGCCGGCGTCGGCGCCGTGCGCGGTGTCGATGCCGAGCTGACGGTCCGCCGGACCGGTCAGCGCGTACGTGGTGCGGGTGGTCCGCCGCGGGAAGCTGTCCGGCCAGAGCACCCGCAGCCGGGTCGGGCCGAGGTCGGCGTCGAGGTCGGCGCGCAGCGCGTCCGGGTCGGGGTGGAACGGGCTGAGCACCGCGCTGTCGAACGCCACCGAGGCGGGGTGCAGCTCGCCGAGCACGAGCAGGAACTCGCCCCGCTCGACCGCCTCCGGGGACGCGGCGCTGAGCTGGACGTCCGGGTTGTGCAGTCGGGCCGACGGCCAGCCGGGCGTCTCGGCCGGGAACAGTTCCCGCACCCGCCCGGCGAGGTCCGCCGCGCGCAGCCGCACCTCCGCCTGCTCGGCGGGCAGGTCGCGCAGGCCGAACAGCTCGGCCCAGCGCTCGGTGAGCGCCGCGCCGGCCCGGCCGATCGGGCCGTCCGGGGCGATCAGCGTGCCCTGGGCCAGCAGCCACAGGTCGGCCAGCCGCACCGGCTCGCCGCCGGCGGCCAGTTCGTCGTGCAGCTCGGTGAAGAGTTCGCCGCAGCGCTCGGCGACCTGCACGCTGAACCAGCGGGCCGTGCGCAGCACCACCGCGAGGGGTTCGGCGAGCGCGTCGGTGACCGCCGTGCCGATCCGGAACTCCAGGTCGCGGGCGGTTTCCTCATAGCAGACGGTGCGTGCGGCGTACATCTGCCCGCTGTTGCGGGTGGCCGGGCGGCCGGTGACCGCGGTGAACCCGGCGTTGAGCGCGGCGAGCGCGGCGGCGAGCCGGTCCGGGTCGCCGGCCGCGGCCGCCACCTCGTCGCGGGCGGCCCGGAGCCGGTCGAACTCCGCGGCCGTCGCGGCGCGGACCGGCTCGTCGCCGATGGCGGCGATCCGCGCGTCGAGGACCCGCTCGGCGTCCGGGGCGATCGGCAGGTTCGCGCCCCAGCTCAGCCGGCCACGTTCGACCCACCGGTCGAGCAGCAGGTAGACGTCGTCGGGGCCGTGCACCGCGCCCTCGGCGCACAGCCGGTCGGCCAGCTCCAGCGCCGGGGTGCGCCCGTCGCAGGCGGCCAGCAGCCGGGCCTCGACCGGGGTCAGCGCGACCGGCGGGTGCAGCGGCCAGCGCAGCTCCCGGCCGACCACGGTCAGGTGTGGTTGCAGCGCCGGCGCCCACCAGCGGCGCACCGCCAGGTCGTCGGCGAGCCGGTCGGCGTACGCGATAAGCGCCCACGCCTCGAAGAACACCCGGCGGCGGTGCACCAGCGTCGCGCCGGGCACGGTGCGGACGCCGCGCACCGCCGGGTCGAACGTGCCCCAGCAGACCGGGCCGAAGAAGCCGATCGTCTCGGCCTTGCCGCAGTAGCGCTGCCAGTAGCGCAGCAGGCTCAGCTCCCGCTTGCGCCGGCGCACGTTGCGCACCTGCGGGTCGGTGCGCAGCAGGCCGTCCAGCGCGATGAGCATGTCCGGGTTCTGCCAGGTGACCGCCTCGCGCAGCAGCGGGTCGGCGGCCAGTTCGCCGGCCACCGCGGAGGAGTCGGCGAACGCCTCGCGCAGCGTCTTGTCGAACACCTCCGTGGTGCCGGCGTCGGCGAGCAGGGCGTCGGCGGCGGCCGCGCAGCCGGGCGCGGCGAACCGGTCCAGTCCGGCGGCCGGGAAGCCGGCGGTGCGCAGGACCACGTCCCGCCACACCGACCAGCCGGTGTCGCCGAGCGGCAGCAGGTGGCTCACCGCGTCGCCTCCCGCCGGGTGTCGGTGATGTGCAGGCGCAGCTCGCTGAAGTAGCGGCGGCCCGCACGGTCGGGCACCCACGCCTGCTCCGGGGCGGGCAGCATCTCGCCGACGGTGAGCGAGACGTCGTCGCCGCCGTCGACGCGCGCGGCCCGCACCATCGCGCAGAACATGGCGGCGAATCCGGGCGCGGCCAGGTCCACGAAGCAGGGCTTGGTCTCGGTGCCCAGCTTGACGTAGACCTGCTCCGGCAGCCCGAGCCGGCGACGCCAGGCCCGGACGGCGAGGAACCGGTCCCGCTCGGCGGTGGGGGTGGCCAGGCCGCTCTCCCCCACCGTGGTCCGCCACGTCCGCCGGGCCACCACCAGCCGGTCCACCGTGATCCGGGGCGTGTACGGCGCGGCGGCGACCAGTTTGAACCCGTCCACGGCGTGCGCGCTGAGCGCCTCGGCGAAGATCTCGACCAGTGGCCAGCGCTGCCCGTCGGAGGCGGTGGCGACCAGTTCGCCGTCGACGTCGTCGACGGCGAGGTCCACCGTGGGCAGCACCCGGGTCGGGTCGGCGCCCGGCGCGTCGAGGAACGCCAACTGCCGGTCGGTCGGCCCGGTCAGCGACTCGGCGGTGCGGCTGGTCCGGCGCGGCCAGTCGGTCGGGAAGAGCAGTCGGACCCGCCGCTCGCCCAGGTCGGCGGCGAGGGCGTCGCGCAACCGCGCCACCTGCGGGTGCGACGGGGTGAAGACCGCGCAGTCGAACGACGACCAGGCGGCGTGCAGCTCGCCGAGCACCACTGTGTAGTCGCCGCGCCGCAACGCCGCCTCGTCGGTGGCGCAGAGCTGGAGGTCCGGGCTGTGCATGGCGGCGTTGGACCAGCCGGGTCGGCGGTCGGGGAAGACCGTGTCGATCTTCTCGGCCAGGTCGGCCGCGCGCAGCTCGACCCCGGTGGCGCCGGCGGGCAGCGTGGCCAGGCCGAACAGCCCGGCCCAGCGGGCCGCGAAGTCGGCCGCGACCGCGTCGACCGGCCGCTCGCCGTCGCCCCAGAACAGGCCCTGGGCCAGGAACCACAGGTCGGCCAGCGCCACCGGGGCGCCGGACTCGGCGCGCAGCTCGTCGTACAGGCCGCGCAGCACCTCCAGGTAGGCGTCGGCGAGCGCGTTGGCCAGCCAGCGGGCGGCGCGCAGCAGCACGTCGAGCGGGGCGGCCAGCTCGGCCAGCAGCGGGGCGCCGAAGACCACGTCGAGGTCGCGGGCGGTGTCCTCATAGCAGATGGTGCGGCCGGCGTACATCTGGCCCGCGCGGCGCGCCGCGGGCACGCCGGTCAGCTCGGTGAACGTGGCATCGAGGGCGTCCAGCGCGGCCCGCAGCGCCGTCGGATCGCCGGCCGCGCCGGCCACCGCGTCGCGGGCGGCGCACAGCCGGTCGAAGCCGGCGCGGGCGGCGGCGCGGGCCGGCTCGTCGCCGACCGCGGCGATCCGCTCGGCGAGCACCCGCTCGGCGTCCGGGCTGACCGGCAGCGCCGCGTCCCAGGTGACCAGCTCCCGTTCCACCAGCCGGTCCAGCATCGCGTAGCCGTCCTCCGGCCGGCGCAGCCCGACCGCCGGGTCGGCGACCAGGTCGGCGGCGGTGCGGCGTCCGTCGGCGGCGCGCACCAGCGCGGCCTCGACCGGGGTCAGCGTCAGCGGTGTCCGGCCGGGCCGCAGCACCATCCGGTCCCGGATCGCCAGGTGCGGTCGCAGCGCCGGCGGCCACCAGCGGCGGACCGCCAGGTCCGCGCCGATCCGCTCGGCGTACGCGGTCAGCGCCCAGGACTCGAACCACACCCAGCGCCGCCGGGTCAGCCGGTCACCGGGGTCGACCCGGGCGACCGCCGGCTCGTCGGGGTCGACGGTGACCCAGCAGCTCGGCCCGAAGAAGCCGACCGTCTCGTTCTTGCCGCAGTAGCGCTGCCAGTATTTGAGCAGCGCCCGCTCCCGGTCCCGCCGGCGCACGTTGCGGGGCGCGTCGGCGCCGCCGCGCGCCAGGCCGTCCAGCGCGACCAGGGCGCCCCGGTTCTGCCAGGTGACGGCCTCGCGCAGCAGCGGGTCGGCGGCCAGCGCGCTGAGCCGCCCGGCGCCGGCGCGCACCGCCTCCTCGAACTCCTTGTCGAAGCGGTCCTCGCCGGTGCCGGTGGCGAGCAACTCGTCGGCCGCCGCCGCGGCGCGCGGCGCGCTCAGCAGCTCCAGACCGTCGGCGGGGAAACCGGTGGTCCGCAGCATCGCGTCGCGCCACACCGACCAGCCGGTGTCCCCGAGTGGCACCCGGTGCGCGCCGCCGGCGGTCCCGCGACCGACGGCGCGCACCGGGGCCGGACCCGCGCCCGGTGTCGCGGCGCGGGTGGTCGTGGCCCCGGGCCCGGTGGTCGCGGCGGTCAGGTCGGCCCGGATCAGCGCGGCCAGCTCGGCGAGCCGGTCGTGCAGGAAGAAGTGCCCGCCGGGCAGCTCGTGCAGGGTGAACCCGGCGGCGGTGTGCTCGGCCCAGGCCGCGTTCTGCTCGCGGGTGACCGCTCGGTCGTCGTGGCCGGCGAACGCGACGATCGGCACCGGCAGCGGCTCGCCGGGGACGTAGCGGTAGTCGTCCACCCGGCCGAAGTCGGCCCGCAGCAACGGCAGCAGCAGCTCCACCAGCTCCGGATGGTCGAGCAGCTCGGCCGGGAGACCACCACCGTCACCGAGACGGCGCAGCAGCTCCGCGTCGTCGGCCCGGGACAACCCGTCGAACAGCCCCGGCGCTGCCACGTGCGGGGCGCGGGCGCCACCGACGTAGAGCCGCAGCGGCAGCGGCCGGCCGGTGCGGCGCAGTTCCCGCACCACCTCGAAGCCGAGGCGGCCGCCCATCGAGTGGCCGTAGATCGCGTACGGGCGGTCGGCCCGGGAGGCGATGGCGTCGGCCACCTCGGCGACGGAGAAGCGCGGGTCCTCGGTGATCCGGTTCTCCCGGCCGGGCAGCTGCACCGGCAGCACCTCGACGCCGGTGTCGAACGCGGCCGGCCAGCGCCGGAACGCGCTGGCGCCCGCGCCGGCGTAGGGCAGGCAGAACAACCGCACCGGCGCCTCGGGTCGGCTTCCGGTGGAGACGAACCAGTTCACCGCGGGCCTCTCTGCACAGGGTCTATCCAGTGCCGGCGGCGCTGGAACGGGTAGGTGGGCAGTCCGGTGCGCCGCACGGTGCCCTCGGGGTGCAGGGCGTCCCAGTCCACGTCCCGCCCGGCGACCCACTCCGCGGCCAGCTCGCGCAACGGTCCGGCGTCCCCGGCGGTCCGGGCGTCGGTGTCGAGCAGCACGTCCAGCGCGGACAGCGCGGCGGGCAGGTCGGCGGCGACCACGGCCGCCCGGTGGGCGAACGGCCGCCGCCCGAGCGCCAGCGTGGCGGCCACCTCGGGCAGCGTCGGCGCGACCGCGGCCAGGTGGGCCCGCAGCCGGGCCACCGCGGCCCGCAACGCCACCGGGGTACGCGCGGAGACCGGCAGCAGCCACGGCCCGTTCCCGGGTTCGACCGGCTCGACCGGCGGCGGCTGCTCCACCACCACGTGGGCGTTGGTGCCGCCGAGGCCGAACGCGCTCACCCCGGCCACCCGGCGCCCGCCGTCCGGCCAGTCGCGGGCCTTGGTCGGCACGTAGAACGGGCCGGCGGCCAGGTCGATCTCCGGGTGTGGGCGGGTGAAGTGCAGGTTCGGCGGGATCACGCCGTGGCGGACGGCGAGCACCGCCTTGATCAGCCCGGCGATCCCGGCGGCGGCGTCGAGGTGACCGATGTTCGTCTTCACCGAACCGAGCGCGCAGGTGCCGGCGGGCGCGGCGTCGGCGTACACCTCGTGCAGCGCGGCCACCTCGATGGCGTCGCCGAGCGGGGTGCCGCTGCCGTGCCCCTCGACCAGGCGGATCTCGCCGGGGGCCACCTCGGCGGTGGCGAGCGCCGTGGCCACGGCGGCGGCCTGCCCGGCCGGGCCGGGCACGGCGAATCCGGCCCGGTCCGGCCCGTCGTTGGTGACCGCCCAACCGGGCAGGATCGCGTGGATCCGATCGCCGTCGGCCTGCGCGTCGGCCAGCCGGCGCAGCGCCACCACGCCCGCGCCGGAGCCGAAGCCGGAGCCGGCGGCGGCCTCGTCGAAGGCGCGGCACCGCCCGTCCGCGGAGGCGAGCCCGCCGGGGGTGGCCCGGTGCCGGGGCCAGGTGACGGTGGCGCCGCCGGCCAGGGCGAGGTCGCACTGGTAGTCGGCGAGGCTCTGCGCGGCCAGGCAGACCGCGACCAGCGAGCTGGAACAGGCGCTCTGCACGGCCAGCGCGGGCCCGGTCAGGCCGAGCCGGTAGGCCACCTGGCCGGGCAGGTGGTCGGTGAACTGCCGGCCGACGAGCCGCGCCTCCCAGTCGTCCGGGTCGACGTCGCCGACCACTGCCGGGTTGTCCATCAGGTGGAACAGGAAGTAGCGGTTGGCGGAGGTGGCGGAGTAGACGCCGACCGGTCCCGGGAAGCGGCGCGGGTCGTGCCCGGCGTCCTCCAGCGCCTCCCACGCGGTCTCCAGGAAGAGCCGGTGCTGGGGGTCGGTGCGGGCGGCCTCGTCGGGGCCGAAGGAGAAGAACTCGGCGTCGAAGTCGGTCACCCCGTCGAGCCGGCCGGCGGCGCGCACGTGCCGGGGGTCGGCGCGCAGCCGCGGCCCGACGCCGAGCGCGGCCAACTCCTCGTCGGTGTGGTCGTGCACAGAGTCCACCCCGGTGCACAGGTTCCACCAGAACGTCGCCACGTCGGGCGCGCCGGGGAAGCGGCCGGCGATGCCGACCACCGCGATCTCGTCACCGGTGTATTCGCGGGCGGCGCTGACCGGGGCGGCGGGCGCCGGCAGCAGCGGGGCCCGGACCGCCTCGGGCGGGGCGTCGAGCAGCGCCGCCTGGGCGGCGACGCTGGGGTTGTCGAACAGGCGCAGCATCGACAACCGGACGCCGAACCGCTCGGCGAGGAGCTGCTGCAGCCGGCCCAGCAGCAGCGACTGCCCGCCGACGTCGAAGAAGTTGTCGGTGCGGCCGACCGCCGGCCGGCCGAGCACCTCGCACCAGATGTCGTGCACGGCGCGTTCGGTCGCGGTGGCCGGCGCCGCCTCGGCGGGCACCTCGGTGTCCGGGTCGGGCAGCGCCCGCTCGTCGACCTTGCCGCTGACGGTGAGCGGGAACTCGTCGACGACGACCACGGCGCGGGGCACGGCGTAGTCGGGCAGGGCGGCGGCCAGGGCCGCCCGCAACGTGGCCGGGTCGGGACGGGCGGCGGCCGGCCGGACGTACGCCAGCAGTTCGCCGTCGCGGGCGATGGCGCGGACACCGGCCACCTCGGGCCGGTCGGCGAGCACGGCCTCGATCTCGGTCAGCTCCACCCGGTGCCCGCGCACCTTGACCTGCCGGTCGAGCCGGCCCAGGCAGACCAGGTCACCGCCGGGCAGGCGCCGGCCGAGGTCGCCGGTGCGGTAGGACCGCACGCCGGTGTCGTCGGTGGCGAAGCGGTCGCTGTCCTGGTTGAGGTAGCCGGGCGCGAGGTGCCGGCTGCGGACCACGATCTCGCCGGTGCCCGGGTCGAGGTCGAGCCGGTAGCCGGGGAACGCGGTGCCCACCGGCATCGGCCCGACGGCGGCCGGGTCCACCTCGGACAGCGGCTGCACGTACCGGGCCGCGAACGTCATCTCGGTCGACCCGTAGCCGTTGACCAGCACGCAGTCGGGCGCGAACCGGTTCCGGCCGCGCGCGGCGTCGGCCCAGGTGGCCTGCTCCCCGCCGAGCAGCACCGCGCGCACCGAGGCGAGCCGGCGCTCGCCGAGGGTGTCGAGCAGATACCGGTAGACGGTGGGCGTGGCGTGCAGCACGGTCACCCGGTGCCGGTCGAGCTGCTCGACCGCATACGCCAGGCCCTGCCGGCGCAGGTCGACCGGGACGACCGCGGCGCCGGTGAGCAGCGCCGGGTAGAGGTCACTGATGGCGGCGTCGAAGCTGAACGAGGCGAGCAGGCTGAGCCGGTCGGCCGGGCCGACGGCGAGCGCGTCGATCTGGTTGTCGACGACGTGGGCCAGGTTGCGGTGGGTCTGCCCGACCGCCTTGGGCACGCCGGTGGAGCCGGAGGTGAACAGCACGTACGCCGGCGCGTCCGGGTCCACCGGGACCGGTCGCAGCGGGGCCGGGGCCACCTCGTGCAGCGGCACCAGCGCCCGTCCGTCGGCAAGCGCCCGGGCCAGCTCATGGTGCTCGGCGGCGTATGCCACGGCGGTGATCCCGGCGGCGGCGACCATGTGCCGGAGCCGGGCGACCGGGAAGTTCGGGTCCAGCGGGACGTACGCGCACCCGGCGGCCAGCGTGCCGAGCAGCGCGGCGACGGTCGGCGCGCCGTGCGTGGTGAGCAGCGCGATGCGGTCGCCGGGCCGGAAGCCGGCGGCGACGAGCACTGCCGCGTGTCCGCCGGCCGCGCCGGCCAACTCGGCGTAACCGACCTCGTGGGTCTCACCGAGAAGTGCCGGACGGCCACCGTGGACCGCTGCGACCGCGCCGAAACGATTGATGATCATCGTCTCTGCCATGTCAGGAAGCGGGTCGCGCTCCACTGACGACAGGCACGCAGCGATCGACGAATGTGACCATTGATCCCCCCCAGGACTTCACATTGGAAGCAGAATATGGCTCGATCCGTCGATCGGAAGGGCATCGATGCGGGTTGAGCCGAAGGTGGGAGGACCCCTGGTACCTCGGGCGGAGGATTTCGTCCGATCATCCCCCTAGCGCGTAGACGATTGTCGGCGTAGATGGCTACCAGCGAGTTATTTTACGGTGAAAGCACTTCCGGGCCGTCAAATCTTCGTCTCGACGGCCACTGCGCGGCAGCTCGACCCGGGTCGCGGGGAGCCTGCTCAGACATCGTACGGCGGGCGCGGGATGGGGTCCACCATCGCGTCGAAGCCCCGCGGGAGCTGTGCCACGAGGTCCTCGAACTCGCCCACCGTGACCGTTTCGCGCAAGGTGGCGAGCACCGCCCGCGCGCCCACCTCGGCGACCGCCGGGTCCACCGCCGCCCGCTCGGCCACCCGGTAGAGGAAGTCGACAGCGGCGCCGGTCGCGGCGGGCCGCCCGGAGGCCGACAGGTAGCCGCCCACGTCGTCCGGCAACTGGGCGGCCAGATCCGCCGACTCGTCGGCGGTGACCCGCTCGGCGAGGGTCTGCAGCACCGCCCGGGAGATCGTCGCGGCGTCGTCCGCGGGCAGCTCGGCCCGGCGCGCCACCGCGTCGACGAACAGGGGAAACCGCATGCCGTCCCTCCCCTCGCCGCCGATCCCGCGACCGGCGTGCCGCCACCCGGCCCCGGCGAGTACCCGGCCCGCCCGCACCCAAACGATCTCCAAGATCCGCTCCGCCTCGGCGGGGGTGGGTAGCATCCGCGGCATGGCCCCCGTCACCCACCCCGGCGCCTGCCCGCTGGACTGCCCCGACACCTGTGTCTGGCAGCTCACCGTCGCCGACGGCCGGGCCGTCGCGCTGCGCGGCGACCGCGACCACCCGTTCACCCGGGGCGCGCTGTGCGGGAAGGTGAACCGTTACCTCGACGCGGTCAACGGCCCGGACCGGCTCACCACGCCCTGGATCCGCACCGGCCCGAAGGGCGCCGGGCGGGTGGCCTACCGGCCGGCGACCTGGGCCGAGGCCCTCGACCGGGTGGCCGCCGGGCTGCGGGCGAGCATCGACCGGGACGGGCCGGAGGCGGTGCTGCCCTACTACTTCGCCGGCACCATGGGTCTGGTCCAGGGCTGGACCATGGGGCCGCGGCTCTTCGCCCACCTGGGCGCGTCCCGGCTGGACACCACCATCTGCACGGCGGCGGCGAACGCGGCGACCCGGTCCGTCTACGGCCGGTCGGTGGGCTTCGAGCCGGAGACGATCGTCGAGGCCCGGCTGATCGTGCTCTGGGGCGCGAACCCGCTGGCCACCAACCTGCACCAGTGGCCGTTCGTGCAGCAGGCCCGCGAGCGCGGCGCGTACGTGGTGACGATCGACCCGCTGCGCACCGACACCGCGGCCCGCAGCGACGAGCACGTCGCGCCGCTGCCCGGCACCGACGCGGCGCTCGCGCTCGGGCTGATGCGCCACGTCCGCGACGCCGGTGCGGCCGACGAGCGGTGGTTGGCCGCGCACACCGTCGGCTGGGCCGAGCTGTCCGCCCGCCTCGACGAGTGGCCGGTGCGGCGGGCCGCCACCGAGTGCGGCCTGCCGGTCGAGGTGGTGCGCCGGCTCGGCGACCGGATCGCCACCACCCGGCCCACCGCGATCCGGGTCGGCCTCGGCCTGCAACGGCACGCCGGCGCCGGGCAGGCGATCCGGGCGATCTGCGCGCTGCCGCTGGTCACCGGCGACTTCCGGTATCCCGGCGGCGGGGCGCTGGTGACCACCAGCGGGCACCACCCGATCGACAACGGGCCGGTGATCCGGCCGGACGGCATGCCGGCGCCGCCGGCCCGGTCGTTGAACATGAGCCGGCTCGCCGCCGTCCTCACCGGGGAGGCCGACCCGCCGGTGACCTCGCTCGTGGTGTTCAACGCCAACCCGGCCGCGACCGCGCCGGACCAGACCCGACTGCTCGCCGGCCTGCGCCGCGCCGACCTGTTCACCGTGGTGCTGGAGCAGCGCTGGACCGACACCTGCGATCACGCCGACGTGGTGCTGCCGGCCACCATGCAACCCGAGCACCTCGATCTCCAGACCTCCTACGGGCACCACTACACGACGCTGAACCTGCCGGTCACCCGCGCGCCCGGGGAGGCGCTGCCGAACACCGAGATCTTCCGCCGGATCGCCGCCGCACTCGGCGTCGACCACCCGGCGTTGCGGGACAGCGACGAGGACCTGGCCCGGCAACTGCTGGCCGGCACGCCGGTCACGTTCGAGGAGCTGCGCGAACGCACGTTCGCCCGGCTCACCGGCGTGCCGGTCGGCTCGGCGCCGTTCGCCGACGGCGGCTTCCCCACCCCGGACGGGCGCGCGCGGCTGCACGACCCGTCGCTGGCCCGCCTCGGCGTGGACCCGCTGCCCGGCTACACGCCGCCGGCCGAGGCTGCCGACGGCGACCTGGCCCGCCGGTTCCCGCTGCTGCTGCTCGCCCCGGCCGGCCGTTACCTGATGAACTCGACGTTCGCCTCGCTGCCCTGGCACGCGCGCCGGGCCGGGCCGCCCCGGGTGCACCTGCACCCGGTCGACGCGGCGGCGCGCGGGCTGGCCGACGGCGACGCGGTGCGGGTGCGCAACGACCGGGGCGCGTTCCTCGCCGCGGTCATGGTGGACGAGGCGACCCGGCCGGGGCTGGCGTTCACCTACAAGGCGTACTGGGCCCGGCTGAGCCCCGGCCGGTCCACCGTCAACGCGGTGACCGCGGTGCGCGACGCCGACCTGGGCGGGGCGCCGACGTTCCACGACTGCCGCGTCGAGGTGGAGCCGGTGCCGGCCGAGCTGCTGGCCACCGATCCACCCGCCGAGCCGGCCGGGCCGCTCACGCCTCGGCGAGCGCGTCCAGCACCAGCGCGGCGGTCCAGCTGAACGCCGGTGAGCCGAGGCCGGCCCCGGTGTCCGGGTGGAAGTACTCGTGGCAGCCCGCGCCGTCGACCAGGGCGAGCAGGGACGGCCGGTCCGCCCGCAGCACGGCGGCCGGTTCGCCGCGCAGCCGGTCCGGGGGGGGCTCCGGACGAACGCGCCGGGGCCCGGCCGAAGAGACAACCCAGTTGCCCATGGCGTCGCTCCGAGAAAGTGCCGGGCCCCAGCCTCACCGAGGAAATGCGCATAGGTAAATAGACCTGTAAATCAACGGGTATAGGCACCGTAACCGTGCTTGTTACCGTGGGGACATGGGCAAGCCGACCCGCTGGGTGACCGACACCGAACCCGGCCACTCGCAGTGGTACGTCGACCGGTTCCGCCGCCTCGCCGCCGAGGGGGCCGACCTGGCCGGCGAGGCCCGGTTGGTGGACGCGCTCGTGCCGCCGCGCGCGCGGATCCTCGACGCCGGCTGCGGCACCGGCCGGGTGGCCGCCGCGCTGGCCGCCCGGGGGCACACCGTGGTCGGGATCGACGCCGACCCGACCCTGATCGAGGCGGCCCGCGCCGACCACCCCGGCCCCCGCTTCCTGATCGCCGACCTGGCCGAGCTGGACCTGCCCGGTCAGGGTGAGGCGGAGTCGTTCCACGCCGCGGTGGTGGCCGGCAACGTGATGACCTTCGTCGCCCCGGGCACGGAACGCGCCGTGCTGGCCCGCATCGCCGCGCACGTGCGCCCGGACGGCCCGGTGGTGGTCGGCTTCGGCACCGACCGGGGTTACCCGGTCGCCGCGCTGGACGCCGACGCGGTGGGCGCCGGACTGCGCCCCGAGCACCGTTTCGCCACCTGGGACCTGCGCCCCTGGCACGACGACGCCGGGTTCGCGGTGACGGTGCTGCGTCGGCCCGCCTGAGCCGTAGACCGCGTCGGTGGAGCGCCAGGCGGCCCGACCCGCCCGTCACGCCGGTGCGGCCACCGCCCGGGCGGCCTCCGGGTCCAGCGGGCTGCCCGCCGGCAGCAGATCGACCAGGCTCGCCGGCAGTCGCACCGGGCGCACCCCGGCGTAGCCGAGCATCCCCGGCACCCTCGCGCCGGCCAGCACGTACCGCCGGCCCAGGTCGGTGAGCACGCAGACCGCGCCGCCGGTCGCGCCCGGCGCGGCCACCGCCTCCACCAGCGCCCCGCGCCCCGGCTCCACCACGACCCGGTCGGCCAGCCCGCTGCGCCCCCCTGGGGTACGCGGAGCGGCGGTCAGGTCCGGCGCGCTCACCCCGAACCGGATCTCCCGTGCCCCCGCCTCGTCGCCGGCCCGGGCACAGAGCGCGCCGCCCTCGGGTGCGGCCAGGCGGGGCGGCACGACGGGCGGGGCGGTCGGCCCCGACGGCACCAGGTCGGGCAGCTTCGGCAGCGCGGCGAACCGGCCGAGCGTGATCGGCTCGGGCTCACCCTGGCCGGTGCGTGCGAGCAGCAGCGCGGCCTGCAACTCGGTGATGCCGGCCAGCCCACCGCGTGCGGCCACCGCGTACTGCCGGCCGCCACCGGAGTTGCGCACCAGGTAGACATCGCCCACGGTGGCGCCGTCCACCCGCTCGGCGGGGGCGCCGAGGTCGCCCACCGGCGGCGGGCCCAGGTCGGCGCCGGCCGGCACCGTGTTGAGCAGCGCCGCCGCGACCGGCACGGCGCGTTGCCGGGTGGCGGCCAGCGCGGCGAGCGCGCGGTCGGTGTCGCGCAGCAGGTAACGCCGGTCGCGCCAGAGCAGGTGCAGCCCGCCGTCCGGGTGGCGGACCAGCAGCCCCTGCTCACCGAGCGCCTGGCCGCCCGCCGCGCCGCGGCCGATCAGCAACGTGGACCGGGCCTCGGCCCGGCCGGCCTCACCGGTGACCGACGAGCAGATCGTCCAGGCGTCGCGGACCAGCCGGTTCGCCGCGGGCAGCGAGTCGGGGGCGTCGGCGATGCCGAGCGGCAGGCCACGTGGCACACCCTCGATGGCGCGGCGGCTCACCAGCACGGTCTGCGGCCGGTCCGCTCCGATGATCAGCAGGGCCGAGGCGTAGTTGAGCACCGGGTGCAGCTTCTCGTCGCGGTAGACGAAGCGGGCGCCGGACTCCTTCTCCACGATCACCGCGCGGCTGTCCCGCCAGGCGCTGCCGCCGCCGGCCCACCGCCCGTACAGGGCCGTCGCGCCGAGCGCGATCGCCGCCACCAGCAAGCTGGCCAGGCCGGCGCCGGCCAGCCGGCGGAACGGCGACCGCGCCGGGTCGGTCTCGCGCATGACCAGCGCGGCGACCGCCCGCTGCACGGCGAACTGGTACGAGTGCAGCTGGTCCTGCCGCGACGCCATCAGGTCCCCCCACCGGGATAGTCGCCGCACAGGATAAGCGCTGCGTCGATCCTCCGGCGACCCTGCGTGCCCCCACCCCCCGCCCCTCTGGTCCACCGCCTGGCCGGGTGGCGGGTCGGGTACCCCCTGGGGTATGTTCGGTGCAGGAGGTGGGACGTGAAGCTTCGACCCGAGATGACCAGCGACGCGCTGACCCGGCTCAAGCGGGCCCGGGGCCAGCTCAATGCCGTGATCGAGATGATGGAGAACGGCGAGGACTGCCGCGCGGCGCTGACCCAGCTCGCCGCGGTGTCCAAGGCCATCGACCGGGCCGGGTTCAAGATCATCGCCTCCGGCATGCGGCACTGCGGCACCGCCCGGCAGGCGGGCGAGGAGCCGGAGATGACCGAGGAGGAGCTGGAGAAGCTCTTCCTCGCCCTGGCCTAGCCAGCACGCAACGCCCGATCCGGGTCGCGTGATCGCGGCCCGGATGGGTACTCCCGTGCCCGGGAAACCCGGGCCGCAGTCTGTCCGTCACATACCCCCGGGGGTATGTGACGCAAAGAGAGGAGAACGGCACGTGACCGTCGAGGTGTCCGTCATCGCCACGTCCTCGCTCGGCGACCGCAGCTACCTGGCCTCCGACGGCCGGGTGGCGATCGTGGTCGACCCGCAGCGCGACATCGACCGCGTCCTGCACCTGGCCGGAGCCCAGGGAGCACGCATCACCCACGTGGTGGAGACCCACATCCACAACGACTACGTCTCCGGCGGCCGGGATCTGGCCCGGATCACCGGCGCGCACTACCTGGTGGCCGCCGCCGACGAGGTCGGCTTCGAGCGGGTGCCGGTGGCCGACGGCGACGTGGTGCCGGTGTCGGACGAGCTGCGGCTGCGGGTCGTCGGCACGCCCGGCCACACGTTCCACCACCTGTCGTACGTGCTGGACGAGGCGAGCGACGGCGGCTGGACGCCGGTGGGCGTGTTCACCGGCGGTTCCCTGCTGTTCGGCACCACCGGGCGCACCGACCTGCTGGGCCAGCAGCACGCCCACGAACTGGCCCACCACCAGCACGCCTCCGCCCGCAAGCTGACCGACCTGCTGCCCGACGGCGCACAGGTGTGGCCGACACACGGCTTCGGCAGCTTCTGCTCGGCCAGCCAGGCCGACGCGCCCGAGTCGACCATCGGCCGGGAGAAGGAGGCCAACCCGGTGCTGCGGCTGGCCGCCGATCGGTTCGTCACCGAGACGCTCGCCGGCCTGGACGCCTACCCGGCCTACTACGCCCACATGGGCGTGGCCAACGCCGCCGGTCCCGCCCCGGTCGACCTCACCCCGGTAGCCCGCGCCGACGCCGGTGAGCTGCGCCGCCGGATCGCCGGCGGCGAGTGGGTGGTCGACCTGCGGCAGCGCAAGGCGTACGCGGCCTCGCACCTGGCCGGCACCGTCAGCCTCGGCCTGGACGGGCCGATGTCGACCTGGCTCGGCTGGCTGATCGACTGGGGCGTGCCGATCACGCTCCTGGCCGAGACCCCGGACCAGGTCGCCGACGCCCGGCGCGAACTGGTCCGGATCGGCATCGACCGGCCGGCCGCCCAGGCCACCGGCGCGCCCGAGCAGTGGGCCACCGAGCGGTCGGAGGTGCGCGGGCTGGCCGTGGCCGACTTCGCGGCCCTGGCCGCCGCGCAGGCCGGCGACGTGCCCGCCGGGCTGCCCGCCCCGCAGGTCGTCCTCGACGTGCGGATGACCAACGAGTGGCGGGCGGGCCACATCGACGGCGCGGTGCACGTCCCGCTGCCCGACCTGCCCGCCCGGCTCGCCGACGTGCCCGCCGGGACGGTCTGGGTGCACTGCGGCTCCGGCTACCGGGCCACCGCCGCCGCGTCCCTGCTGGCCAACGCCGGCCGCGACGTGGTGCTGATCGACGACCTGTTCGCCCGGGCCGAGGCCGCCGGCGTCCGGATGGCGCCGACCGCCTGATCTCCGTTCCACGCCCGGCCGGCGCGCCCATCGCGCCGGCCGGCGACGCCCCCTGCCCAGAAGGAGAAAGCATGACCACCACGAGTCCCTCGACCGTCGACGCGGCCACCCTGCGGGAGCTGATCGCCGCCGGTCGCGCCCCCCGGATGCTGGACGTCCGCACCCCCGGCGAGTTCGAGGCCGCGCACGTCGCCGGCGCCTACAACGTGCCGCTGGACCTGCTCAAGGAGCACCGCGAGGAGCTGCGCAACCACCTCGACGAGGACGTGGTGCTGATCTGCCGCTCCGGCGCCCGGGCCACCCAGGCCGAGCAGGCGCTCGCCACCGTCGGCCTGCCCAACCTCAAGGTCCTCGACGGCGGCATGCTCGCGTGGCAGGCCACGGACGCCCCGGTCAACCGGGGCCGGCCGCGCTGGGACCTGGAGCGCCAGGTCCGCCTCGTCGCCGGCTCGATCGTGCTGGCCGCCGTGGTCGGCTCGGTGTGGGCGCCGGGCCTCAAGTGGGTGGCCGGCTTCATCGGCGCCGGCCTCACCTTCGCGGCGGTCTCGGGCACCTGCGCCATGGGCATGCTGCTCAGCAAGCTGCCCTACAACCAGGGCGCGAGCTGCGACCTGGACACGGTCGTCGGTCAGCTGCGCGACGCCGGGCGTCGGTCGTGACCGCGCTGGCGCTGACCGTGGCCGGCGCGGTGCTCATCGGCGTGAGCCTCGGCCTGCTCGGCGGCGGCGGGTCCATCCTCGCCGTGCCGCTGCTGGTCTACGTCGCCGACCTGCCCGCCAAGGAGGCCATCGCCACCTCGCTGCTGGTCGTCGGCGCGACGAGCGCCGTCGGCGTGCTGCCGCACGCCCGCGCCCACCGGGTGCGCTGGCGCACCGGCCTGGTCTTCGGCCTGGCCGGGATGACCGGGGCGTACGCCGGCGGCCGGCTGGCCGAGTTCGTCCCGGCGGGCGTCCTGCTCACCGCGTTCGCGCTGATGATGCTCGCCACCGCGGCCGCGATGATCCGCGGCCGGCGCCCGGTCGAGGGGCGTCCGACTCCGCACGAGCTGCCGGCGCGCCGGGTGATCCTCGACGGTGTGGTGGTCGGCCTGGTCACCGGCCTGGTCGGCGCGGGCGGCGGCTTCCTGGTGGTGCCCGCCCTGGCCCTGCTCGGCGGGCTGCCGATGCCGGTCGCGGTCGGCACGTCGCTCGTCGTGATCGCGATGAAGTCGTTCGCCGGCCTGGCCGGCTACCTGTCCAGCGTGCAGATCGACTGGAGGCTCGCCGGCGCGGTCACCGCCGCCGCGATCCTGGGCAGCCTGCTCGGCGGCCGACTGGCCGGCCGCATCCCGGAGGACGTCCTGCGTCGGGCGTTCGGCTGGTTCGTGGTGGTGATGGGCGTGTTCGTCCTGGCCCGGCAGTTGCCGCCGGTCGCGGGGCTCGCGCTGGCCGTTCTCGCCACAGCCGGTACGGTCACGGTGGCGGTGTGGGGCCGTCGAAGGAGGGTGCACAGTGGACAGCAACGCCTGGGACGACCGGTACGCGACCGCATCCGGCCTGGTGTGGAGCGCTGAACCGAACCGGTTCGTGGTCGAGTCGGTCGCCGGCCTGAATCCCGGCTCGGCGTTGGACCTCGCCGCCGGCGAGGGGCGCAACGCGCTCTGGCTGGCCGGTCAGGGTTGGCGGGTCGCCGCGGTGGACTTCTCGGCCGTGGCCGTCGAGCGGGGGCGGGAACTGGCCGCCGCGCGGGGCGTCCCGGTCGACTGGCGGGTCGCCGACGTGACCGCGTACCGGCCGGTGCCGGGCAGCTACGACCTGGTGCTGATCAGCTACCTGCACCTGCCGGCCGCCGACTTCGCCGGGGTGCTCGCCGCAGCCCGCTCGGCGCTACGCCCCGGCGGCACGCTCGTGGTGGTCGGCCACGATGTGACGAACCTCGCCGACGGCACCGGCGGCCCGCAGGACGCGAACGTGTTGCTGACCCCGGAGGCGGTGGTCGACGGGCTGGCCGGGCTGCGCATCCGGCGTGCCGAGACAGCCCGCCGCCCGGTGCCGACCGCCGACGGCGGCACGGTCGACGCGCGGGACACCGTGGTGGTGGCCACCCGCCCCGCCGACTGACGGTGGGGTGGGCGTTCGCCGAGCCGGACCCGGAGCCGGCCGGTAACATCCGGTGACGGATCGGCGGAGAGGACCGCGGTGGGCGTGCGTTTCGAGGAGTTGGCCTGGCGGGAGACCCCGATCGGGGAGATCAGCCTGCGCCGGCGGCGGGATCCGGCGCTGGACGCCGACGTCTACGAGGTGAAGCTGGACGACGAATACCTCATGTCGAGCGCCTTCCCGGTCGCGGAGATCGAGCTGGCCCGGCTCGGCCTGGCCCCGCTCACCGGGGAGAAGCTGGACGTGGTGGTGGGCGGGCTCGGGCTGGGCTACACCGCCCGCACCGCGCTGGAGGACGCCCGGGTGCGGTCGCTGCTGGTGCTCGAGGCGATCGAGGACGTGATCGACTGGCACCGCCGGGACCTGCTGCCGTTCGCCGCCGGCCTGGCCGCGGACCCGCGTACCCGGTTCGTCCGGGCGGACTTCTTCGCCGCGGTCGCCGACGGCGGTCTCGACCCGGACGAGCCGGGGCGGCGGTTCGACGCGGTGCTGCTCGACGTGGACCACTCCCCCCGCCACGTGCTGCACCCGAGCCACGCCCCGTTCTACTCGGTCGACGGGCTGCGCCGGCTGGCCGCGCTGCTGCACCCGGACGGGGTGTTCGCGCTCTGGTCGAACGACCCGCCGGACTCCGCCTTCCAGCGCACGCTGACCGAGGTGTTCCCGACCTCGGTGGCGCACGTCGTCCGGTTCCCCAACCCGTTGCAGGGCCGCCCGGCGGCGAACACCGTCTACGTGGCCCGGCGCTGACCGTCCGCCGCCGGCATGGTCGCCGGCGGAGCGGGAAAGCGCGCGGTCACCGGAGGAGACGGGAGGCACGACATGCGGGCGTTGCTCTGGGTGGTCGGCGTGGTCGCCGGCGTGCTCATCCTGCTCGGGCTGCTGCTGGAGGCGGTCCGCTGGCTGATCATCATCGGGGTGATCGCGCTGGCCGCGGTCGTCGTCGTCGCGATCCTGAAGACCCGGCGGGTGGCGCACCGCCACTCCGCGACGCACCGCTGATGTGACGAACCCGGCAACCTACGCCAACGTAGGTTACCGGCCGGTCACGTTAGGCTGGGCCGTCATCCGCGCAGCGAGGAGAGACGGCGATGGACACGACCGACCCGCGGCCCTGGACCCGCAGCTACGCACCCGGGGTGCCGGCCGAGATCGCCGAACCGGACGGGTCGCTCGTCGACCTGCTCACCGACGCGGCGGCCCGGTTCGGGCCCCGGGTGGCGCTCGACTTCTACGGCGCCACCACCACCTTCGCCGAGCTGGCCGAGCAGGTGGCCCGCGCCGCCGAGGCGCTGCGCCGACTCGGCGTCTCGCCCGGCGACCGGGTGGCGCTGGTGCTGCCGAACTGTCCGCAGCACGTGGTCGCCTTCTACGCGGTGCTGCGCCTCGGCGCGGTGGTGGTCGAGCACAACCCGCTCTACACCGCCGACGAGCTTGACCGGCAACTCACCGACCACGGCGCCGAGGTGGCCGTCGTGTGGGACCGGATCGCGCCGCTGGTGGCGGGGCGCGGCGCCGTGCGTACCGTGGTCGCGGTCGACCTGACCGCGGCGCTGCCCCGGCTCAAGCGGTGGGCGCTGCGGCTGCCGCTGCCGAAGGTCCGCGCCGCCCGCGCGGCCATGACCGGCCCCGCGCCCGGTGCGCCGGCGTGGTCGGACCTGCTCGCCGCCGCCGGCGAACTGCCGGCCGCGCACCCGGGCCCGGGCGTCGACGACGTCGCGTTGTTCCAATACACCGGCGGCACCACCGGCGTGCCCAAGGGCGCCGTGCTGACCCACCGCAACCTGCGGGCCAACGCCGCGCAGGGCCGGGCCTGGGTGCCCGGCCTGCGTGACGGCGCGGAAACCGTGTACGCGGTGCTGCCGCTGTTCCACGCCTACGGGCTGACGCTCTGCCTCACGTTCGCCGTGGGCATCGGGGCGACGCTCGTGCTGTTCCCGCGCTTCGACGTCGACCAGGTGCTCGACGCGACCCGGCGACGCCCGCCGACGTTCCTGCCGGCGGTGCCGCCGGTCTACGCGCGGCTGGCCACCGCCGCCCGCGAGCGCGGCGCCGACCTCACCTCGATCCGGTACGCCATCTCCGGCGCGATGGCGCTGCCGCCGACCACTGTGGACCTCTGGGAGCAGGTGACCGGCGGGCTGCTGGTCGAGGGCTACGGCATGACCGAGACGTCCCCGATCACGTTGGGCAACCCGGTCGCGCCGACCCGCCGCCCCGGCACGGTCGGAGTGCCGTTCCCCTCCACCGAGATCCGCATCGTCGACCCGGAGGACCCGACCCGCGACCGGCCCGCCGGTGCGGCCGGTGAGCTGCTGGTCCGCGGCCCGCAGGTGTTCTCCGGCTACTGGAACCGGCCGGACGAGACGGCGCGGGTGCTGCTGCCCGGCGGGTGGCTGCGCACCGGCGACATCGTCACCATGGACGCCGACGGGTTCGTGACCGTGGTCGACCGGATCAAGGAACTGATCATCACCGGCGGCTTCAACGTCTACCCGTCCGAGGTGGAGGAGGCGTTACGCCGCATTCCCGGCGTGGTCGAGGCCGCCGCCGTGGGGGTGCCCACCGCGGACGGCGAGGAGGTGGTCGCGGCCGTGGTGCTCGACGTCGCGGCGGCCGGCCCCCCGGAGGCGATCCGCACCGCCTGCCGCGCCCACCTGGCCGGCTACAAGGTGCCCCGCCGGGTGGTGGTGGTCGAGGACCTGCCCCGCTCGCAGATCGGCAAGATCCTCCGCCGCGAGGTCCGCGACCGGCTGCTCGCCGACGGCTGACGTTCTGCCGAGCGCGAAGTCGCCGGCGGACACCCCGGCGTGCGGGCCACACTCGACGCATGACGGCACCCGACCCGGCACGCGCCCGACTCGCCGGCCTCTACGAGGCGTTCAACGCGCGCGACGTGCCGACCCTGCTGGCGGCGATGACCCCGGACGTCACCTGGCCCAACGGTTGGCAGGGCGGCGTCCTGCACGGCCGCGCCGAGGTGGGCGACTACTGGCGCCGGCAGTGGGCCGAGCTGGAGCCGACGGTGACGCCGACCGGGTTCGCCGCCGAACCCGACGGCCGCGTCGCGGTCACCGTCCACCAGGTCGTCCGGGACTCAGCCGGCGCCGAACTCACGAACCAGACCGTCACACACGTCTACCGGCTCGTCGGCGGGCTGGTGGCCGAGATGGAGATCCGCCCGCACCCCTGAGTCGGTCGCTCTCCCGGCGCGCGCTGACGTTTGCCGCCGCGCCGGCACGGGTAGACGGGCGTCCATGATGGAGTCACGGGGTAAGGCGGTCGGGCGTTATCTGCTGCGAATCGTCGGCGTGGTGGCGGTGATCTGCGGGCTGCTGATGGCGGTCGGCAGCCTCGCCGACGGCAACCTCGTCGGGATCGTCCTCGGCGCCGTGCTGATCGGCGGCGGCGTCTTCGCGCTCAAGCGTTCGGGCGGCCCCCGCCGGGCGGAGGGCTCGACCTCCCCGCCGGTCGCGGGGCAGCGGGCACACTGACCCGACACCGGCCGCGTCTCGCGGCCGGTGTCGGTGCCTGCGCCTAGGCTGTGGCGATGGTCGACCGACGGCAGGTGCTGAGCTTCCGCGTCCGCGCCCAGCAGCTCGACCGCGCCGAGGGCACGCCTGCCGACACGGCCGTGCTCGACCTCGGCGCGCAGGACACCGGCCCCGACGGCGGCCGGTGGGCGTTGGCCGTGCGCGGCGTCGACGCGTCGGCGTGCTCCGGCGACGACCTGGTCCTGCTCTGGACCGTGCGCGGCGCCCCCCACCTCTACCGTCGCGCCGACGTCGGGCGGGTGGCGGCCGCGGTCGAGCCGTTCTCGGACGCCGACGCCGGCAAACGCATCTACGACGCGGCCAAGCCGTTGAAGGCCGCCGGGATCGGCATCCTCGCCGCGCTCGACGAGGTGGCCGACCGGATGCGGGCGATCGTCACCGGGCCGACGGTCAAGGGAGACGTCTCGGGCCGCCTCGCCGAGACGCTGCCCGAGCCCTACCTGCGGTTCTGCCGCCCGTGCGGTGCCACCCACCTCTACGAGATGCCATTCCGCCTGGCCGCCGTCCGGGCCGGCCTGGAGCTGACGCCCGGCACCTCACCGCCGGTGCTGCGCCGCATCCCGGCGTTCCGCCGCGCGGCGGCCCCCGGTGACCGGTTCGACGTCGTCCGCGCCTACCTGCGACTGCTCGGCCCGGCCACGCCGAAACAGGTGGCCGGCTACCTCGACGCCCCGGTCAAGGACGTGCAGGCACGCTGGCCGCAGGACGTGGTGCAGGTGACCGTCGATGGCGAGACCCGCTCGCTGCTGGCCGACGACGAGGCGGCGCTGGCGTCGGCCGAGAGCACCGCGACCCGGCTGCTCGGCCCGTTCGACCTCTTCCTCCAGGCGAAGGACCGGGCGACGCTGGCGCCCGAACCGATCCGCGCCAAGGAGTTGTGGCCGGTGCTGGGCCGGCCGGGCGCGGTGCTGGCCGACGGCGACCTGATCGGCACCTGGCGGCCCCGCAAGGCCGGCGCGAAGCTGACCGTCGCCGTGCAGCCGTGGCAGAAGCTCACCGCCGCCCACCGCCGGGCCGTCACCGAGCAGGCCGAACGCCTCGCCGCGCACCGCTCGGCCACCCTCGCCGGTGTCGAGTTCACCGACTGACGGGGCCGGGCGACGAGTGACGAGCCGCCGGTACGGGTGGCGCTGCGGGTCGCCGATGTCGAGGCGGCAGCGCTCCCGTCCGGGTGACCACTCGCGGAGCCAGGAACGGGCCGACCGGGACCAAGCCTCAGTCGAGGCATTCGACGGTCGCGGGCACCAGGCCGTGGCGTCGCACGACGTCGATGAGCCGGCGTAGCAGCGGGCGCACCACGGTCCGGTCGAGCGGCTCGGCCGTCACGTCGAGGCACCACGCCACCCCGCCACCGACGCGACGCAGATCCCAGCGGAGCGTGACGTCGTCGACGCGCAGCCGTCCCGTCCCGACGACGCCGGCGGCGGTGCTCCCGTCGAGGCGCAGGGCCCGGCGCAGGGCGGCCAGCGGCGCGGCGTCGAGCCCGCCGGCGAACAGCACCCGGTGCACGGCCGGACCGACGCCGAGCCGCAACGGCGCCACGGCCGCCAACGGCACGTCGTCCCGGAAGTGGCCGCGCAGCGTCTCCTCGTCGGGCAGCACCCGACCGCCCGACCGGCGGTAGGTCTCCTCCGCGTCGGCGCGGGTGACCGCGCGGACCCGGGCCCGCACGTTCGGGTCCGCGCGCACCGCTCGGGCGAAGGCCGCCGAACTCCACCAGCCGCCGTCCGCCGGCGTCCACCCGGCGGTACGCAGCCGCGTCGCCGACAGGTCTTCGGCCAGGTCGAACTCCTCGACCAGCAGCCCGACCGGCGTGGCCGGGTCGAGCAGGTAGTAGTCGAGCGTGGACGGCACCGGAGCCTCGGTCACCCGGGCACGGTAGCGCGCTCACCGGTGGCCGAAGACAAATCCGCCCTCGACACCCGGGGCCGGGTGGTGCGTCATCTCGGCCTCCACCGTGAACCCGGCCGAGTCAAGCCATCGTGCGACCCGCTCCGGCGGTCGCCGGTGCACGTGCACGCGCATCGGGTGGCCGCCGTACCCCTCGGTCTTGAGCCGGCTGCCGTCGCCGGCGTGGAACCCGAGCAGCACGACACCGCCCGGACGCAGCACCCGGTGGAACTCGGCGAGGACCGTGGGCATCTCGGCGTCGGGGACGTGGATGAGCGAGAACCAGGCGAGCAACCCGGTGAGGCACTCGTCGGCCGGGTGTCGTCGAGCCAGCCGGTTACGTCCACTGTCGGCACCCTAGCCGTCGGTCCCCCGCCGCGTGGCCCCGGACCGCCGCCGGGGTGAACCGGGGCCAGGACGGTCGCCAGACCGGCTCGGACAGCGGCGGCAGGCTCGCGAGGTGGTCGATGATCGGCCGGAGGCCCGGGTGCGGGTCCGCCGGCAGCAGCAGCGAGATCGGGTACGCGAGCGTCGGGCGCACGATCGGGATGCGCCGCAGGTCGTGGCCGGGCGGCCAGAGGTAGCGGTCGCGGGCGCCGACGAGGGTGGCCAGGTCGGCGGAGTCCGCCAGCGCGTCGAGGAGGACCTCGGTGCCGAAGTTCGGCCCGGCGGCGTCGACGCGCAGGTCGAACGCGGCGGCGAGCTGGTCGTAGAACTCCGCCCATTCGCTGCCGGCCACGATGCCCGGCACCCAGATCCGGTGCCGGCGCAGCTCGGGTGGGGTCAGCGTGGGGGCGGCGGCGAGCGGGTGCCGGGGGCCGACGAGGAGTTCCAGCGGGGAGTCGAACGCGTGGACCATCCGCACGTCGGGCGGCAGCGTCGCCGGGTCGGTGACGGTGCGGAAGGCGGCGTCGAGGTAACCGGCGGCGACGGCCGCGGCGACCCGGTGCGGGTCGTCCACCCGCAGTGTCACCACGTCGAGGTCGACGCCGGGGCGTGAGCGCCAGTAGTCGTGCAGCAGGACGGCCTGCGCGCTGCGCAGGCCGAGCACGTCCACGCGCGGGGCCCGGGAGGCCGGCCGGACCGCGGCCACGCCGCGGTCGGCGTGCGCGACGACACCGCGGGCGTGCGGCAGGAACGCCTGGCCGTCGAGGGTCAGGTCGACCCCCCGGGCGGTGCGGGTGAACAGACGGACGGCCAGTTCCCGCTCCAGAGCGGCGACGCGCTTCGAGACGGCCTGCTGGGTGACGCCCAGCTCGTCGGCCGCGTGCCGCAACTGCCCAAGCTCGGCCGCCCGGACGAACGATCGCACTGCCTCGGTGTCCACCGGCTCAGCCTATGGCCGCCCAACCGACGGTTGTGGCTCGCCCGTCGGTGGTTGTTTGCTCCCGCCCGCCGGTCGCCGGTCTGATGCGCAGGATGCGGGAGAAACTGGGGGCCGACTTCGGCCGGCTGTGGTGGGCCTACGCGGTGAGCACCTACGGAACGTGGCTCGCCTTCGGCGCGTTTCCGCTGCTCGCGGTGCGGGTGCTGCACTCGTCGGCGGTCGCGGTGTCGCTGCTGGAGGCGGCCGGGTTGGCGGTGGCGGCGCTCGTCGCGATCCCGCTCGGACCGTGGGTGGAGCACCGGCCGAAGCGCCCGGTGATGATCAGCATGGACCTGGTCCGGTTCGCCGCGCTGGCGAGCGTGCCGGTCGCGTACGGCCTGGGGTTGCTCAGCTACGGCCAACTCCTTGTCGTCGCGGTGGTTTCCGGGAGCGCCGGCATCGCGTTCACGGCGGCGTCCGGCGCGTACCTGAAGCATCTGGTCACCGGCGACCGGCTGCTGGTCGCGAACGGGCGGTTCGAGGGCACGGCCTGGGTGGCGACCGCGTTCGGCCCGCCGCTCGGCGGCGCGCTGGTCGGGCTGCTCGGCCCGGTCGTCACCGTCACCGCCGACGCGGTGAGCTACCTGCTCTCCGCGGTGGCGGTGCGGCGCGTCCGCGGGGGTGACGTGGCGACGCCCCGCACCGGCGGCAGGCGCGGCGCCGACGTGCTCGCCGGCTGGCGGTTCATCCGCCACGACCCGGTACTGCGGCGCCTGTTCCTCAACGCGGTGCTGGTCGGCGGTCTGATCACGGCCACCGTCCCGTTGCTGGCCGTGCTGCTGCTCGGCGACTACGGCTTCCCGGCCTGGCAGTACGGGCTGGCGTTCGGCCTGCCGGCGCTGGGTGGCTTCGTGGGTGCCCGGCTCTCCCCCGGTCTGGTCCGGCGGCACGGCCTGCACCGGGTCATGACCACGGCCGGCTGGCTGCGCTCGATCTTCCCGCTCGGGCTGGCGTTCCTGCGGCCCGGCGTCACCGGGCTGGTCACCGTGATCGTGGTGGAGTCCCTGCTGATCGTGTGCATGGGTGTGTTCAACCCGATCCAGGCCACCGAACGCCTGCGGCGGACTCCCCCGGACCGGGCCGCCCGGGTGCTCGGCGCGTGGAGTGTCGGCAGCCGGCTCACCCAGGCCGCGCTCACGGTGCTGTGGGGTGTGCTGGCCACCGTCGTCGGCCCGCTGGCCGCGATCGCCGTCTCCGGCGGGTGCCTGCTCGCCACCCCGCTGCTGCTGCCCGGCGCGGCGCTCCTGCGGTCCGACGCGTCCGCGTCGACCGGCGTCCCCGCGCCCACACCGTCCGGCCGGACCGGTTCGTGAGCGCGGTTCGCCGACGGATCGGGACAACCTCAGCGGGCCCGCCACATCTGCCGGGTCATCTCGTACTCGACCTCGCCCTGCTCCGCGCCCGGCAACGGCTCGTCCCAGCGGGGGAAGTACGTGCGCACGTAGCGCATGCCGACGGCCTCCATGACGCCGCGCGAGCCGACGTTCACGGCCATGGTCTGCGCGATCACCCGGCGCTGCCCGACGGTGTCGAAGGCGTGCCGCAGCAGGCGGCGGGACGCCTCACTGGCCAGGCCCTTGCGCCAGTGCCGGCGGACGAGCCGGTAGCCCAGTTCCGCGACGGTGGGGTCGTCGGGCTGGTCCGGGCCGTGCGCCGGCGGGAGCATCATGAGGCCGACGAACTCGCCCTCGTCCTCGCTGGCCGGCGCGGCCGAGCCAGGCGTGGCGTCACCGGACCCGAACGCCATCCAGAAGCCCAGGCCGTCGACCTTGGCCGCGTGGCCCATCCGCCGGGCGTGATAGCCGATCACCTCGTCCCTGGTACGCGGCCGGTCGAAGAGAAAGCGCAGCACCTCGGGGTCGGAGTCGAGCCGCACCTCCAGGTCGAGGTGCCGGTCGGCCAGCGGAACCAGCAGCAGCCGCTCGGTACGCAAGATCGGTTGGGGCATCCGGCAACGATCGCACGACCCGGCCGACCCCGGCGATCGTTTTCCGCCGGCCCGACTCAGCCGGCGGTCCGCACCGCCGCGACGGCGGCGTGCGGCCGGTGGGCGCCGTCACCGGGCCGGTGCCGGCGCTGCACCTCGGTGAAGCCGGCACCCGCCAGCCGGGCGGAGAACTCGTCGACCGGCCAGCGGTAGGCGGTCGTCACTTTGTGGTCGAACGCGGCGATCTCGTCGCCGACGAAGATGCCGAACACCGCGGTCGCGCCCGGCGCGGTCACCCGCCGGAACTCGGCGAGCACGCCGTCGAGGTCGGGCGGCGGCAGGTGGATCACCGAACCCCAGGCCAGGATGCCGGCCGCGCTCCGGTCGGCGAGCGGAAGCCGCTCCATCGACCCGAACACGTAGCGACCGCCGTCGTGGGCGGCCCGGGCGTGGGCGATGAACTCGGGCACGATGTCGAAGCCGGTAGCGTCCGCGCCCAGCGCGCGGAGGAAGTCCGTCAGGTGGCCCGGCCCGCACCCGAGGTCGAGCACCGGCCCGGGCCGTCCGGTCAGGTGCCGCCGGATGAACGCGAGGTCGTCGGCGTGCACCTGGCCGCTCGTGCCGAACAGCTCGATGTAGCGGTCCGCCACGGCGGCGTACGCCCGGCGGACCTGTTCCGTCGTCATGCCCGGAACCCTACGAGCCGCGGGCTCAGGGCAGCAGGTAGCCGGACAGCCGATCGGCGAGTTGCTTCGGGTGGCTGAGCGGCACCGAGTGGCCGCCGTCGATCTCGTCGGGTGTGATGCCGAGCCGCTCGGCGGTCACCCGCCGTTGGAAGTCCGCCTCGAAGAACTGGTCCTCACGGCCGATGAGCACGGTCGTCGGCACGTCCGGCCAGGAGCCGAGGGGCCAGGGCTCGTCGCCCTCGGCGCTGACGTGCTGCCGCGCGTGGCGCGCGGCCTCGGCCACCACCTCGGCCGGCACGCCGTTGTAGAACTGCTGCTCCTCGCTCAGACCTTCCGCGCCCCGGTAGCCGGTGTCGTCCCACCAGTCGGCGGGCCGCTCACCCGGCCGGGGGATCATCGGGGTGAGCAGGACGAGCAGCCGGACCGGCAGCTTCTCGGCGACCAGCGGCGCGGTGAACGCGCCGTAGGAGTGGCCGACCACCACGAGATCACGCCGGTCGCCGACCGCGTCGACGACCACCTGGCAGAACTCGGCGAGGCCGGCCGACCTGTCCTCGATCGGCAGCTCCGGCACCACCACGTCGTGGCCGAGGTCGGTCAGCTCGGGCACCAGGAGATGCCAGTCCCAGGCGCTGCCCCCGCCACCGTGGATCAGCACGAAAGTCGCCATGTCCCGGAGTGTCCCGGCCGGGTACGACATCGCTCAGCGGATCGTGCCGGTCAGGCGTCGCAGCGCGGCGGCGGCGGGCGGCCCCCAGGTGGCCTTGCCGCCCGGTCGACCGTGGACGCCGTTGTCGGGCACCGGCAGCGGGAGGCGCGCGGCGAGCCCGGGCACCCAGTGATGTTCCTTGTACAGCAGCGCGCCCGCCGTCGCGGTCGCCCAGGGAAGCCGGACGGCCAGGTCGTCGCCGAGCCGCCACATCTGGTTGTCCCACCCGCGCGCCGCGAGCCGGAGCGGACGGTCGGCGAGGTCGCGATGCTGGTCGCGGAGCAGATCCCGGACCAGCTCGGCGGTGATCGGGTGCGTCATACCGAACGGTTAGCCTTCCGTCATGGCGAGCGCCGAGTTGGACGAGTTGGTGGTCAGGGACGCCAAGGAACTGCGCGCCTGGCTGTCGGCCCACCATGCCACGTCGCCAGGCGTGTGGCTCGCCCTGACCAAAAAGGGGGGCACGGTCACCACGCTGACCTGGCAACAGGCGGTCGACGAGGCGCTGTGCTTCGGCTGGATCGACGGGCAGGCCCGCAAGCGGGACGCGGAGACCTCGTGGATCCGGTTCACCCCGCGCCGCCCCCGCAGTTCCTGGTCGCAGCGCAACGTCGCGCACGTGGCCCGGCTGGAGGAGCAGGGGCGGATGCGGCCCGCCGGCCGCGCCGCGGTGGAGGCTGCGAAGGCGGACGGGCGCTGGGCGGCGGCCTACGCCCCGCCGTCAGAGGTCGAGGTGCCGGCCGACCTGCTCGCCGCCGTCGCTGCCGAGCCCGCCGCGCAGGCGATGTTCGACGTGCTCACCAAGACCAACAGGTTCGCGCTCGTCTACCGACTCAATGCCGTCAAGCGGGCGGAGACCCGGGCACGGAAGATCGGCGAGTTCGTCGCCATGCTGGCCCGCCACGAGACGATCTACCCGCAGAAGGCCAAGCCGCCGAACGCGCCGTGATCGAACTCCGGTCAGGACACCGACGGGGGCCAGCGGTGGACGCGCCACTGCTGCCAGGTCGCGAATCCGGCCGGTGGGTCGTCGACCGGTTCGCTGCCGTCAAGTTCACCCGGCGTCGGGACCTCGAAGGTTGCGGCCCACTCGGCGAGTTCCTGGTCGGACATCGGCCACGTCGTGTGCGGCGTTTCGGCTTGGCGCCGGGCGACCCGCCTGCGCTGCTCGACGGCGGTGAGCGCGAAGTAGCGCAGTTCCACCCCCGCGCCGGCGTCGGTCGCCGCCTGGCGTAGCGCCGAGCGTTCGTCCCGGCTCCACAGGCCGAAGTCGATCACGACGTTGGTGCCGAGTTCGAGGGCGCGCAGCCCGATCTGGATGAGGCGTCCTTCGATAACGTCCTGCGCCGAGGGTGGATTCGCGTGCCCGTAGAGAGCCTTCACCCATTCGTCCTTGGTGAGGCGAAGCGCGTTCCGTTCGACCTCGATCCGCCGAGCGGCGGTGGTCTTCCCGGTGCACGGAAGTCCCACGGTCAGGAACAGGGTTGGTCGCCGCATCATCGCCGCCGCATCGTTGGTAACGATCAGGGTAGTGTTCCGAGCGCCGGCCAGCGGGATGAGGAGTAGTCGTGAGCGACTGGAATGACAAGATCATCGCAGAGTTCCGGGACAACGGCGGCCAGGTGGGCGGCCAGTTCGCCGGCGCACCGCTGCTGCTGTTGCACACCGTCGGCGCCCGCAGCGGCCAGCCCCGGGTGAACCCGATGATGTATCAGAAGCTGGATGACGGCTACGCCGTGTTCGCGTCCAAGGCGGGCGCGCCCACCAATCCCGACTGGTACCACAACCTGCTCGCCCAGCCGCGGGTCCGGGCCGAGATCGGCACGGAGACGATCGATCTGGTCGCCCGGGTCGCGGACGGCGACGAGCGGGACCGGATCTGGAGCGCGCAGAAGGCCGCGTACCCGGGCTTCGCCGACTACGAGCGGAAGACCGCCCGTCAGATCCCGGTCGTCGTGCTGGAACCGGTGTCATAGTCGCCGGCCGTCCGGCGCGTCCGGAACTCCCAGGCCGGCCGCTGCGGCTCGTCGTTGTGCAGCACGACGTCGGCGAGGTCGGCCGGACGAGCCCTGGTGGCGTAGAGCCGTTGGGCCGGGAGGTAGCGCTCCCGCCAACGCCGTTCGACCTCGGCCCGCGACGACACCCGCCCCTCCCGGATCACAGCCCGCGCCACGATCCGGTCGAGCGCGACCGACACGAGGACGCGCAGTTCCCACCGGTCGACCAGTTCCGGGCGTAGCAGGAAGACGCCGTCGAAGAGCAGCACCGCGTCGACCGCAGCGGTCCGGACCGGCGGCGACAGCACGGTGTCCGTGGCGTGGTCGTAGACCGCGTGCTGGAAGCGTCGGTGCCCACCCGGCCCCAACGGATCGAGCAGCATCCGGTTCAGCGCGCCGTGGTCGTGGGCGTCGAGGTAGCAGCCCTCGGCCGTGAACTCACCGCGCCGATAGCGCCGTTGCCGGGGGACGAGGAAGTCGTCGACCGTCGCCCGGATGACGGCCCGGCCACGCGCGCGCAGGGCGACCGCCAGTTCGTCGGCGAGCGTGCTCTTGCCGGCAGCCGGCGGCCCGTCGACCGCGACCCGCGTCGGGTGCGCGGCGCGCACGGCCCCGGCCGCATCGGCCAGGCGGCGCAGCAGTTCCTCGCGGGTGCCGTACTCCATGTCGTCACTCCTCGGCGAGCGAGAGACTCAGTTGAGTGCCGAGCTGACGGAACCCCAGCGCCCGCGCCACCCGGCGCGACGGCCCCGGCCGGGCCCGCCACTGCGGCAACAGATCGTGCGCCAACGCGTCCGCGACCGCCGCCGAGGATACCGCACGCGCCAGCTCTCGCCCGCGACGATCCGGCCTGGTGAGCACGCCGAGATGGGCCACGTGCCCCGGCCAGTGTCGGTAGCCGGCCGCCGCGAGCACGTCGTTCCCTCGGCGGACGACGAACGCCCGGGAGGTGATGTCCGCCAGCCCGCACTCGTCGCTCGATCCACGCCACTGCCGTCTCAGCACCAGATGTTCCACCGCCTCGAAGCCGGTGGTCAGCGCCCAGTTGACGAGGTCACGCTCGTGCAGCGACGCGCCGAGCGCGACCAGGGCGGCCGGAACCGCGGCGTCCGCCAGCAGGGTCAGCGGCGCGGCGGCCACCGACGGCAGGTGCAGGCCGGCGGTCGAGCACGCGACACTGAGCAGCGACGCCAGGATCACCGGGTTGCGTACGGGCCGGGAGGCGATCCGGCGGACCCGTGCCCGCCACTCCGGGTCGCGGTGCCGGTCCAGGGCGACCACGATGACCGGCGCCACCGCCAGCACCTGCAGCAGCAGCACCGCCGCCAGGAACGACACGTCGTCGAGAACCTGGGTGGCGATCGGGATGCCGAGGTTCGCCGAGTCGAACGCCGACACCAGATTCACGTGGGAGTCACCGGAGAGCGTCGCGCCAGGTCAGGGACCGGCGGGCGGTCCGGGGGCGTACGAGCCGATAACCCCGCCGACGCGGTCCGCAGTGCCTACCGAGCTGGCAGGCAGCCGGGAGCTGTCCACACGTACACCGATCGCGAAGCCACGCGTTCAGCCTCGCCTCGCCTTCGGGACAGGGCCAGCGCTTTCTCCTCGATCTTCGCGGGTGGGGTCGACGGTGAGGTTGAGTAGTGCCAGGCCGGTGACGGGCTGGAAGCCGATGTCGGTGTAGAGCGTCAGGGCGGGGATGTTGTCGGTCTCGGTCTGGAGCGAGACGCGATGCGCGCCAGCGGCACGGGCGTTGCGGATGACGTGCTGGAGCAGGGCGTTCGCGATACCGCTACGGCGATGGTCCGGGGCCACGTAGAGGTCGCGGACCGACCATGAGGTGCCCAGCATGAGCGATGCCGGCATGATCGTGACCGTGATGAAGCCGCAGACGTGATCAGCTCGGATGGCGGCAGCAGCGGAGATCCGGTGTTGTGCGATCTGGTCGTGCAGCCAGGAGCGGGTGACCTCCGGGATCGACGGTTGGCCGTAGTGCGCCCGGTAGTCGTCGAAGAGAGCAGCTACCTGATCGAACGCCGGATCGGCGGGGCCTGTTGGCACGATCGTCGTCATGCCGTCAGTGTGGCCGACGGTCAAGCCGGTGTGTCTGTTCGTGCCGGCCCACGTCGGCGAGCGTCGGTCGACACGATCGATGGCGGCCGTGAGCTTCCGAGTGGGCCGCCGTCATCGGCCGAGCCAGGTGGCGACGCACGCCTCGTTGCCCTCGGCGTCTGCCAGGACCCACCACTTCGGTGCGTGCGCATCAGAGACCAGCCGGCCACCGGCAGCCAACGCGGCGGCGATTCGGGCCTCGGCCTGATCATGTGGGACGGCGACATCAAGGTGCATGCGGTTGCGTTGTGGACGCGGAGCATCCATCGGCTGCACCCCGAAGCCCGGACCCCGGCGTGCCGGATCGGCCAGATAGTCGTCGTCGATCTGGCGGTAACCCAGCAGCGCCCGCCAGAACGGCAGCACGTCCGCGCCGACCAGGGCGTCGAGTGTGACGTTGACGAGCTGCACGGCGGTCGGGTCGGCGGGGATGCCCAGGTCCCTGGCGGCAGCCGAGATCCGCCGGGCCAGCGTGACGTCGCGCGACGACAGGGACACCGTGACGCCGGCATGACGCAGATCGACGTTGACGTACTGCTGCTCCGCGCCACCGGCGAGCCGGCCGATCTCTTCGACGAACGCTATGCCCTCACCCAGCGAGCCGGTGCGGAAATACGCCGAGACCACGTGGTAGAGGCAGCGCCAGTCCTCGACACCGCCGGCCGCGTGGAACTGTCCGGCCGTGATGCGCACCGTCATGCCGGCGAACCTAGCATCGGCTGCACGACGGGGCGCGCCGTCGCGCTCGTACTCACCCTAGGATGGTCCCGGTGACCATCCCTGAACGGCTACCCACCGACGTCCCGACCGACGAAGCCCGGGTCGACGAGGCCCTGCGGTTGCTCACCGGTGTGCCGGTCGCCCTCGATGTCGCCGTCAAGCGGCTCGCCCGTGGCAGCGGCGTCTACGCCTGGTGGGCTGCTCCTTCGGTCCTCCCGGACCTTCCCGGGCCGCCGAACGACAGCGACCCGTCGCGGCGGATGCTCTATCTGGGCCGGGCGACCAGCCTGCGCGGCCGGATCCTGCGCAACCATCTGCGGCGCTCGGGCAGCTCGACGCTGCGCCGCACGTTGGCCGGGCTCCTCGTGCCCGAGGGCTACCGGACGACCTGGACCGACCGGGTCGTCCTGATTCCCGAGGACGAGACACGGCTGACCGCGTGGATGCACGAGCACCTGCGCCTGACCTGGGCGGAGGACGCCGAGCCGGCGGACATCGAGGCCGAACTCGTCCGGCGTCTGCACCCGCCGCTCAACGTCCACGGCGTCGACCCCGAGCACATCCAGGCCGCAGTGGTCGCCGCCAAGAACGCGTACAACGTCAGCAGCGGGCCGGCGCAGCCCTAGCCTCACGCCGTCAGTGCGGCTTCCAGGTCCCGGCGGGTGAGGGCGGCGCGGAGCTGCAGCCCCTCGGCGGCCAGGTTCTCCCGGCCGCCCTGCTCGCGGTCGATCGCGCAGACCACCGTCTCCACCTGGGCACCTACGGACCGCAGGTGTCCGCACGAGGCCAGGAGCGCGCCTCCCGTGGTCACGACGTCCTCGATCACCACGACCCGCAGACCGCTCACCGGCCCACCCTCGGCCACCTTCGCAGTGCCGTACTCCTTCGCCTGCTTCCGCACGAAGACCGTCGGCAGCCCGGTCAGCTGGGACATCACCGTGGCGATCGGGATGCCACCCATCTCCATCCCCGCCAGCACGTCGCACTCCGGCAGCAGGGCCACCATCGCCTCGGCGACCTCACGCAGCAGCTCCGGCTTCCCCTCGAACAGGTACTTGTCGAAGTACTCGTCGCTGACCTGCCCGGATCGAAGATGGAACCGGCCGGTGAGATGGCAGGTGTCGTAGACGCGGCGCGCGAGCGGGTGAGTCACCGGCCCAGTTTCGCACCCGTCACACGATCCGGCGGATGCGTACCCTCGGACGCTCGTTGCGCAGGTGCCCCAGCTTGTGCTGGCGGACCTGCTCCTCCCACACCTTTTGGTCGTACTCCGGATCCGGCGCCGTCCACCGGTGCGCCATGCTGCTCGACAGTGACCAGCTGTCCACGCAGTCACGACAAGAACTAACGTCTATCCTCTACAGCCTCCGTGCTGACGGAGTCACCGGTACAGGGACGGGCAGATGAGCGAGGACCAGGACGCCGCAGGAGCGATGAGCTTCATCTTCGAGGCCGGCGTGCTCAAGCGCGCCGCCCGTACCGGTTGGTGGTTCGCCGGTGTGAAGCATCCCGAGTCAATCGCCGAACACTCGTTCCGCACGGCGCTCATCGGCATGATGCTCGCAGCTATGGAGGGGGCCGACCCGGCTAGGGTCTCGATGTTGTGCGTCCTGCACGACACCCAGGAAACCCGGATCACCGACATCCCGCACATCGCCAGGCGCTACCTCACCGCCGCGCCCAACACCGCCGTCACCGCCGACCAGGTCGCCGGCTGCCCGCCGCCCGTTGCTGATGTGATCAATGCCGCCGTCGCCGAGTACGAGGCCGGCGAAACCCTGGAAGCCGTCGTGGCCCGCGACGCGGACAAGTTGGAGTGCCTCGTCCAAGCGGTCGAGTACCGGCAGCAGGGCGTCGCCGACGTTCAGCGCTGGATCGACAGCTCACGGGCATCGCTCAAAACAGCTTCCGCTCACCGTCTCGCCGACGCCGCATTGGCCGAGCAGACCCTATCCTGGCTCGCACCGCCCAGCGCATGAACACCATAGGTTCAGGGGAGTCCAGCAGCTAATTCCTGAAGCAGCGGGAGAAGACTGACGGGTTGCGAAGCCCTTTGGCGGCGCACACACAATCCGTTTCGGGGTTTCGGTTCAATCTGTAGGCATGCCCTCAGAACCAGCTCTCCCGCATGTCCAGCGTGGTCCGGTCCAGCCCTTCCAGCAGGTCGAACTGCGCACCCACCTTCGGCAGCTCCCACCGGTAGAAGTACCGCGCCGCCTGCCGCTTCCCCGCCAGGAACTCCCCCTCGGCCCCGTCCGGCGTCCCCAGCGCCTCCACCACGAGCACCTGCTCCAGCCACATCCACGCGATCACCACATGCCCGACCGCCTCCAGGTACACCGAGGCGTTCGCCAGCGCCAGCTCCGGATCACCAGCGGCCCACAACCGCCGCGTCACCACGGCGACGCGGTCCACGGCGGCGGTGAGCTGTCCGGCCAGCTCGGCGGCGAACCCCTCGGCCTTCCAGGCTCGGGTGACGGTGCCGCGAATGGTCTCCAGCAGCAGTTCCAGCGCTGCGCCGTCGCGCATGGTGACCTTGCGGCCGAGCAGGTCGAGCGCCTGGATGCCGTGGGTGCCCTCGTGGATGGCGTTGAGCCGGTTGTCCCGCCAGTGCTGCTCGACGTCGTAGTCACGGGTGTAGCCGTACCCGCCGTGCACCTGGATGGCCAGGTCGTTGGCGGCCAGGCACCACTGCGACGGCCAACTCTTGGCGATCGGGGTGAGCAGTTCCAGCAGCAGGTGCGCCCGTTCCCGGTCGGCCTCGGCGGGGGCGGTCTTCTCCTCGTCGAGCAGCCGTCCGCAGTAGAGCACCAGCGCGAGCGCGCCCTCCACGTAGCTCTTCTGCGCCAGCAGCATCCGGCGGACGTCGGGGTGGGCGACGATCGGCACCTGCGGCGTGGTGGGGTCCTTGTCGGCGACCGGGCGACCCTGCGGGCGCTGCCGGGCGTACGCCACGGACTTCAGGTAGCCGGTGTAGCCGAGCGCGGTGGCGCCGGCGCCGATGCCGATGCGCGCCTCGTTCATCATGTGGAACATCACCGCGAGTCCGTGGTGCGGCTTTCCTACCAGGTAGCCGACCGCGCCGGCCCGCCCGTACGGCCGGTGCACGCCCTCGCCGAAGTTGAGCAGCGCGTTGGTGGTGCCCCGGTAGCCGAGCTTGTGGTTGAGCCCCACCAGCACCACGTCGTTGCGCGGCCCGAGGTTGCCGTCCTCGTCGAGCAGCACCTTCGGCACGATGAACAGCGACAGCCCCTTCACGCCGGGCGGCGCGCCGGGGATGCGGGCCAGCACCAGGTGCACGATGTTCTCGGCCAGCTCGTGGTCGCCGCCGGAGATCCACATCTTGGTGCCGACGATCCGGTACGTGCCGTCGTCCTGCGGCTCGGCCCGCGTGGTCAGGTCGGTCAGGGAGCTGCCCGCCTGCGGCTCGGACAGGCACATGGTGCCGAAGAACCGGCCCGCCACCATCGGCCTGACCCAGGTGTCGACCTGGTCGGCGCTGCCGTGGGCGAGCAGCAGGTTGGCGTTGCCGAGGGTGAGGAACGGGTACGCCGAGGTGCCGACGTTGGCGGCCTGGAACCAGGCGAACGCGGCGGCGGCCACCGCGTGCGGGAGTTGCATGCCGCCGACCGACTCGTCCAGCGTGGCGGCGAACAGGCCGGTGTCGGCGAACGCGTCCAGGGCGGCCCTGACCTGCGGAATGGTGCGCACGCGACCACCGTCGACGGTGGGTTCGGCGGTGTCGGCGGCCCGGTTGTGCGGGGCGAACTTCTCGGCGGCGACCCGGGCGGCGAGGTCGAGCACCGCGTCGAACGTCTCGCGGGAGTGCTCGGCGTATCGGGGGCGCTCGGTCAGCCGGCCCACGTCCAGCCAGTCGTGCAGCAGGAACGCCAGGTCACGGCGGGACAGCAACAGGTCCGACGAGGACAATGCCGGCTCCTTTCTCCTCAGCCGCGGCGCAGTCCGGCGATGGCCTTGCGCAGGTCATCCTGGCCGATCGGGGCCGGCGGCGCACCCTCCGTGGCTTCCCGCAGCGCCTTGGCGAGTTGCACCCGGCGCAGGGCCTCCCGCAGGTCCGCGCCGGTCAGCCCGGCCGTGTCGGCGGCGAGCGCGGCCGGGTCGAGGTCGTCGGCGAACATCCGGAAGCCGGGCCGCTCATGCCGGTCGATCAGCTCGCGGACCATCTTGCCGAGGATCTCCGCGCGCCCGGCCTCGTCCGGCGCCGGAATGGCGATCTTCAGGTCGAAGCGGCCGGAGCGGATCAGCGAGGCGTCCACCCGTTGCGGGAAGTTGGTGGTGGCCACCACGATGACGTCGGGGTTCTCCTCGAACAGCGTGTTCATCTCCTGCTTGAAGATGCCGGCGACGGCGTTGACCGCCTGGCTGGCCGCGTCGCCGCCGGCCGCGGCGTAGCTGATGATCGAGTCGAATTCGTCGAAGAGCATCACGGTGGGCCGGCGGTAGCGGCGGGCGTCGCGGAAGATGCGCTTGATGTTGCGTTCCGAGCCACCGAGGTACTTGTCCAGGATCTCCGGCGTGCGGATCTCCACGAAGTCCGCGCCGACCTCGTTCGCCAGCGCCCGGGCCAGCATGGTCTTGCCGGTGCCCGGCGGGCCGTACATCAGGATGCCCTGCGGCCGGCGCGCGCCCCAGCGGGCCATCGCCGCCGGGTGCCGGAACGACACCGCCACCTCGCGGAACCGGGCCACCACGTCGGCCAGGCCGCCGACCTGGTCGAGGGTCACCGTGGCGCTGCGCGGCGCGGCCACCGCGACCGGTCGCCGCCCGACCAGGTACGTCCGTCCGCGCAGCACCGTCGGCTCGACGCTGTCGCCGGCCAGTTCGCGGACGGCCTGGAACACGAGGCCGAGCACGGCGCGCAGGTGCTCCGGTGCCACCTCGGCGCTGGGCACGTCGGCGCGGATGCGTACCGCGCCGTTGTCCTGCTCGACTCGGGGCCGCACGCCGGCGGCCTCGGCGGTGGCCAGCACCGCCCGGCCGGCCGGGTCGCGCGGCGGCGCGACCAGGGCGGCGCCGGTGGGACGCAGCCCGAGGCGACGGCCCGCCCCGGCCGCGACCCGGCCCACCACGGCGGCCGGGCCGTCACCGCCGCGCGCGGCGAGCCGCTCGGCGAGCAGCAGGCCGACCGGCCCGGCCAGCCCGACGGCGAGCAGCCCGGCCGGGGCGGCCTCCACCCGCAGGTACGCCTCGAAGCGGTGCACCGGCAGCCCGCCGGCGGTGTCGGCGCGCACGGTGCAGCGGACCTCCCGCACCGGGGCGGGGAATCTCGCGCCGGCCAGCAGCTCCACCGGACCGTCCCCGGCGGCGGCGAGCAGCCCGGCCGGATCGGTGATGCGCAGCTCGGCGCCGAGCAACGGCACCCGCTCCTCGTCCGGCCGCACCTCGTACCCGGTCATGGGTCCTCTTCCCTCGCGCGACGTGTGAGGACGAGTCTGGCATCCGCCGGGCCGGGCGGCCACCGCTCAGCCCGCGTCGGCGAGCAGGCCGTCGACCAGCTCGCGGGGCAGCCCGTGGGTGTCGTGCAGCCAGTGGTAGTCGCGGTCGGTCAGCGGACCCCGCGCGCGGACCCGGTCGACAAGCGGCCGGCCTCGTCGCAGCAGCTCCCGGAACCGGCGTTCCTCGTCACACAGCAGCTCACGCGCCGGCCCGGGGTCGGCCGGCCGGCGGAACCGGCGCTGCGTGTCGGCGTAGGCGGTGAGCGGCAGCTCCGCCAGGCTCCGCGTCTCCTCGCCGCGCCACAGCACGGTCAGCGCGCGGCGCAGCAGCCGACGCAGCACGTAGCCCCGGCCGGTGTTGCCCGGGCGTACCCCGTCGGAGAGCACCACCACCGCGCAGCGCAGGTGGTCCGCGACCACCCGCAGGTCCGCCCCGGGCAGGTCCCACCGGTCGCGGACCGCGCCCACCCACGGGCGCAGTCCGTCGCCGGTGTACACGGACGTCTCGCCACGCAGCACCATCTCCAGCCGCTCCAACCCCATCCCGGTGTCGATGCTGGACAGCGGCAGCGGCGTCAGCCGACCGTCGGGGTGGCGGTGGTAGCGCATCTGCACGTGGTTCCACACCTCCACCCAGCGCCCGTCGCCGCTCGGGGTGCCGGTCGGCGGCCCGTCCCCGGTCCACACGAAGATCTCCGAGTCCGGTCCGCACGGACCGGTCGGGCCGTTGGACCACCAGTTGTCCGCGCCGAGCGCCTCCACCGGCACGCCGAGCGCGGTCCAGGTCCGGCGGGCGGTGTCGTCCGGGCCGAGCTGGTCGTCGCCGCCGAAGACCGTCGCGTGCAGCTTCTCCGGCGGGATGCGGTAGCCGTCGGTGAGCAGCTCGTTCGCCAGTCGCCGTCCGCCCGGGTGCGGGCGCCCCAGCAGGTACGGCGTGAGCGGGTGCATGCCGGACGTGGTGAACAGCACCGGGTCGCCGGGCGGCGGCACCAGGGAACTCTCCGGCGCGTCGCGATGGTCGAGGCGGTGGTAGTGCTCCGCGAAGGTGCGGATGATCTCGTCGGGTGTCATGGCGGGCGCCTTCCGGTAGGGGCGTCCGGACGGTCCACCGGGAAGTGGGGTGACACGACGACGCCGGCGGACCGTCTCCGGTCGCCGGCGTGCGGGGTGGGGCAGGTCAGGCGGCGGCAACCGGCGAGCGGAAAGCTCGCGCGGCCGCGGCGGTGACTGATCGCCTGCTCTGCATACCCCCCACGCTAACCCACCAGTTCTCCCCCCGCCCACCCCTTTCCCCGCCCCCGCTCCCGCTCCCGCTCCCGCCCCCGGCCCCGGCCCCGGCCCCGGCCCCGGCCCCGGCGATCATGAAGTTAGCGGTCCCCGTCGCCCGATTTGTCGTCCGCCAACCTCATGATCGACGCGGGCGGTCCGACCGGGCGGGTGGCCCGGGGGACGGTGTGGGGCGTCAGGACGGGTCGAGACACCCGTGGTGTTCCACCCACGAGCGCCGATCGTGGTGAGTGGAACACCATGGGTGTCTCAACCCGGTTTTGACACCCACGGTGTTCCACTCCCGTGCGGCGCGGACCACGGGTGGAACGGCATGGGTGTCAGGGCGTTCCGGTTACGGCCGACGGCTCATGGGGTGGGGGTGAGCAGGCGACGGTAGAGGGCGTCGAGGCGGTCGGCCTGGGACTCCCACGTCCAGGTGGGCAGCGGTGAGTCCGGGCCGTCGTAGGCAGCGCGGTAGCGGCCCGGATCGGCGAGGACGGCCCGGACCGCACGGGCCAGGTCCGCCGCGTCCCGGGCGCGGAACACCTCGCCCTGGCCGGTGGCCCGGACCGTGTCGGCCATCGTGCGGACGTCGCTGACCACGATCGGCAGCCGCGCGTGCGCGTACTCGAAGAACTTGGTGATCAACGCGATCTCGTGGTTGGGCCAGTGGTGCAGCGGGATGAGCCCGACGTCGGCGGTGGCGAGGAACGCGACGAGCTGCCGGTGCGGCACGTACGGCAGCACGTGCACCCGGTCGGCGACGCCATGGCGGACGGCACGTGCCACGACCTGCCGGACATAGGCGGCGGCCGGGTCGGCCACGACCAACGCCAGGTGTACGCCGGGAAGTCGGGGCAGCGCCTCCACCACGGTGTCCACGCCGCGCTGCACGGCCATCGCGCCGCTGTAGACCAGCAGCGGGGTGTCGGCGGCCAGGCCGCAGCGGGCCCGCAGGTCGGGGGCGGGCACGCCGGCGGTGGTGGGTGCGGGCTCGGCGACCGGCGCGTTGAGCACGACGGTGGGGCGTTCCGGCAGGTCGTGGTCGCGGACCAGCAGGTCGGCGAGTGTGTCGGAGACGGTGACGACCGCGTCGACGTGGCCGACGTACTCGCGGACGTAGCCCAGGTGGGCGGGCAGCCAGCGGGCGTTGTCGCGGCGGGGCCGGGCGCCGGGCAGCCACTCGTGGGCGTCCCAGACCAGCTTCACCGTGCGCCCCCGGGCGCGGGCCCGGTCGGCCGTGCGGGCGGCCACGCCGAGCATCCGGAAGTCGTGCGCGTGGATCAGGTCGGGGCGCAACTCGTCGATGATCGGGCCGGCGACCCGCTCGTAGTCCCAGAGGCCCGGCTCCAGCCGGCGCCAGGCCCGGTCGCCGAGCCGGGCCCGCCAGTAGCGGACCTGGGCGTGCTCCACCGGCCGACGGGCCAGCCGGGCCACCCGCAACGGCAGCCCGCCACGCGCCACCAGCCGCCCCCGCAGGCCGGACGAGGCGCCCCCCAGGCCGCGCACACCACCACGAAAGCCGGCAGCACCGTGACGACCGGCGGTCTCCCCGTCCGCGTCGCGCCGGCCGCCCGCCGCACCCCGGCCGGCCACACCCGCGTCGCGCAGGCCCGCAGCCACCGCGCCCGCGTCGGGCGGACCGTGCGTGTCGACGGGCGGGGCGTCCAGGGGCAGCACACGCACCTCGGCGTCACCGAGTCGCCAACGGCGCTCGGCGGCGACCCGGGCGCAGCCGAGGAGCGTGACGTGCCAGCCGGCGTCGGCGGCGGACCGGGCGGCCTTCTGCACCCGCGAGTCGCCGTCGACCGCGTTGTCGACGAGCATCACCACGCGCCGGCCGGCGCCCGGCGGCGTCGCGACGTCCCGCTGCATCGGCATGGGCGCGAGTGTACGGGGACGCGAGACCGGCCCGACGGCCGCGCGATGCGGCCTGAGCTGCAAGGACATCGATTGTGCGGGTGCCGGTGGGCGGACGTTCACCGGCCGTGCACGTGCCGGTCAGGCGGCGCCGGAGGGGAGCAGCGGACCCGACGCGACGGGCTGCCGGCGGTGACGCCGGTTGGGCAGCGACAGGCGCACGACCTTCCACCAGGCGGAGGCGACCTGCTTGGGCAGCGGGCCGGTGGTGTAGCGCAGCCCGTACCTGTCGAACAGCGCCCGCACCTGCGGGGCGATCTCCTGGTAGCGGTTGCTCGGCAGGTCGGGGAAGAGGTGGTGCTCGATCTGGAACGACAGGTTCCCGGTCATGAGGTGCAGCAGCCGGGGGCCGCTGATGTTCGCCGAGCCGAGCATCTGCCGCAGGTACCACTCGCCGCGCGTCTCGCCCTCGATGGAGGTCTTCTCGAACGTCTCCACGCCGCTCGGGAAGTGCCCACACATGATCACCGAGTGGCTCCACACGTTGCGGATCAGGTTCGCGGTGAACGTCGCGGCGAGCGTGGACAGGAACGAGGGGCCGGAAAGCAGCGGGTGCACCACGTAGTCCTTGAGCACCTGGCGGCGGATCTTGCGGCCGACCGCCTTCGCCTTGGCCCGGAACGTCGGGTCCTTGAGCCGCTTCTGCTTGACGTGCTCACCCAGCTCCAGGTCGTACGCGGCGATGCCGTACTCGAAGAAGGCGGCGTTGAGCAGGTTCCACACCGGCTGGCCCAGGTGCATCGGGTGCCACGGCTGGTCCTCGTCGACGCGCATGATGCCGTACCCGAGGTCGTTGTCCTTGCCGACCACGTTGGTGTAGCGGTGGTGCAGCTCGTTGTGCGACTGCTTCCACTGGTCGGCCGGGGAGACGTGGTCCCAGTCCCAGGTGGTGGAGTGGATCTTCGGGTCGCGCATCCAGTCCCACTGGCCGTGCAGGACGTTGTGCCCGATCTCCATGTTGTCGAGGATCTTGGCGATCGACAGGCCAGCGGTGCCGACGATCCAGGCCGGCGGGAACAGCGAGAACAGCAGCACGGCGCGACTGCTGATCTCCAGCGTCCGCTGGGTCTTGATCACCTTGCGGATGTAGCGGGCGTCCCGCTCCCCCCGGTCGGCGACGACCCGGTCCCGGATCGCGTCCAGCTCCTTGCCGATGATCTCGATGTCCTCGGCGCTCAGGTGGGCGATCGGGTTGTCGGCCTTCTTCTGGATCACGGTCACGTCGGTGGCTCCTCAGAGTTCGATGTCGCAGGTACCGGCGGCCGCCGACACGCAGGTCTGGATCCGCACGCCGTCACCCGGCACGGCAGTGGTGACGTCGCCGTTGCGCAGGTCGCGCACCGCGCCCTGGCGCAGCGGCACGACACAGCCGAAACAGATCCCCATCCGGCAGCCCGAGGGCATCAGCACCCCCGCGTTCTCCCCCGCGTCGAGCAGGGTGGTGGCACCGTCGGCCTCGACGGTCACCCCCGCCCCGCTGAAGGTCACCGTGCCGCCGTCGCCCGGCGTGATCACGGTGGGTCGGAACCGCTCGGTGTGCAGCAGTTCGATGACGCCCTTCGACGTCCAGTACCCCTCGACGGCGTCGAGCATGCCGATCGGCCCGCAGGCCCAGGTGTGGCGCCGGGCGTGGTCGGGTACGAGTTCGTCCAGCTCGGCCACGTCGAGCAGGCCGGAGGTGTCGGTGTGCCGCTCGACCAGGCGTACCGCGCCGCGCGCGGCAAGCGCCCGCAGCTCCGCGCCGAAGATGACGTCGTCCCGGGTGGGCGCGGAGTGCACGAGCACCACGTCGGCCCGTTCGGCGAGCCCGGCCCGCAGCATCCCCATGACCGGGGTGATGCCGCTGCCCGCGGTGAGGAACAGGACCCGCTCGGGCGTGGTCGTGGGCAGCACGAACTCGCCCTGCGCCTGGTCGAGTTGCACGATCGTGCCGGGACGGATCCGGCGGACCAGGTGGTTGCTGACCTTGCCGTCTTCGATCGCCTTCACGGTCACCGCGATCCGGCCGTCCGCCGCGCCGGGCGGCGAGGTGACCGAGTACGCGCGCCACTGGCGCACCCCGTCGACGTCGACGCCGAGCCGCACGTACTGCCCCGGCAGGTGGCCCCGCCAGCCGCGCCCCGGTTGGATCACCAGCGTCGCCGCGTCAGGGGTCTCCGGACGGACGGCGACGATCCGACCGCGCAGCGGCGCGCCGGCCCGCAACGGCGCGATCAGGTCGAGGTAGTCGCCCGGCAGCAGCGGGGTGGTGACCGTGCCGGCCAACCGCAGCAGCCTGTCCCGGAAGGAGCCCTTCTGGGAGCGGCGGGGGGCAGTTGTGGTCATATGACCAGCGTGGCTGCGTAATCGCATAACATCTTGACCGGCGAAGGTGAAACGGCCACGGGTTTTTGTTCGAGGGGAACAACATGACGCAGGAGACCGGGACCGGGCCGCGCGCCGCCCACCTCGATCTCGACGCCGAGGTGGCGGCGATGCTGCGCAACCGGCTGCCGATGGTCGCCGAGCGGACCGTCACCGCGATCACCGCCGAGGTGCCGGACTACTCCGGCGCGCTCACCGACGCCATGCGCGCGAAGATCGAGAACGCGGTACGCATTGCGTTGGGCACGTTCCTCCAGCTCATCGAGGGTACCCAGGCGTTCGACCCGAGCACCCCGCTGGCCCCGGCGCTGGAGGCCGCGTACGCGCTGGGCAGCGGCGAGGCACGCTCGGGGCGGAGCATGGACGCGCTGCTGGCCGCGTACCGGGTGGGCGCCCGGGTGGCCTGGCGGGAGGTCTCCACCACCACCGTGCGCAGCGGACTGGCCGCCGAGACGGTGGCCGAGTTCGCCGAGCTGATGTTCGCCTACATCGACGAGCTGTCCGCGGCCAGCGTCGCCGGGCACGCCGACGAGCTGGCCAGCGCCGGGTGGGTGCGCCGCCGCGACCTGGAGCGCCTCACCCAGCAGTTGCTCGCCGGAGAGCCGGAGGAGTCGCTGCGGCGCAGCGCGGAGCGGGCCGACTGGCCGCCGCCGCAGACGCTGACCGTGGTGCTGCTGCCCCGCCGGCACCTGCGGGCCGTGCTCGCCCTGCTCGGCTCCCAGACGCTGGAGAGCGGCGAGGACCTGCCCGGCGTGCGTCCGGCCGAGGAACTGGCGGTGCTGCTGGTGCCGGACGCGCACGGCGGCCGGCGCCGGCAACTGATCCGGCTGCTGCACGGGCACCGGGCGGTGCTCGGCCCGGCCCGCCCCTGGCACCGGGTGGCGGCCTCCTACCAGCGGGCCACCCGGGCTCTCGCCCTCGGCCTCGGCGAACCGGACGCCGGGCCGGTCGACACCGAGCGTCACCTGGCCACGCTGCTGCTCAGCACCGACCCGGAGGCGCTTGCCGACCTGCGCGCCCAGGCGCTGGCCCCCCTCGCCGCGCTGCCCCCGGCCACCGCGCACCGGCTCGCCGAGACGCTGCGGTCATGGCTGCTGCACCAGGGACGCCGCGACGACGTGGCGGCGGATCTGTTCGTCCACCCGCAGACCGTTCGCTACCGGATGGGCAAGCTGCGGGAGCTGTTCGGCGAGCGCCTGCACGACCCGGCTGCCGTCCTCGACCTCACCATCGCCCTCGCCGTCCCAGCCGAGCAAGGAGGGGCCCCCGCTCAGTGAGTGTTCGAGATTCCGGGGCGCCGCGGTCCCGGGCAGGCGGGTCCTCCGGCCCTGTCCGGCCGCCTCGGGGGCGGGCAGCCTCGGAAGGGGACGAGCAACGAGGAGGCGCCGCCATGGACCGGTCATCGACCCGCACGCAGCAGAACCCGGCGGTACGGGTGCTGGAGGCGGCGGCCCGGCAGTCGCTGCACGCCCCCTCGGTGTTCAACACCCAACCGTGGCGCTGGCGGGTCGGCGGGGACACGCTGGAGCTGCGTGCCGACCCGGGCCGGCAGCTCACCCACACCGACCCGGACGGCCGGCTGCTGGTCCTGAGCTGCGGCGCGGCCCTGCACCACGCCCGGGTGTCACTCGCCGCCGCCGGCTGGGCGGTCACCGTCGACCGGCTGCCCGACCCGGCCGACCCGACGCTGCTGGCCCGGCTGCGCGCCACCGGCCCGACCGCGCTGGACGTGCCGGCGCTGCGGCTGGTCGAGGCGATTCCCCGCCGCCGCACCGACCGACGCGCGTACGGCGACCGGCCGGTGCCCGAGTGGGTGCTGACCCGGCTCACGGACGCCGTCGAGGCGCAGGGCGCGCACCTGCACGTGGTCCGCCCGGACCAGATGCCGATGCTGGCCGTGTCCACCGGTCGCGCGGCCGACGCGGAGCTGGCCGACCCGGCGTACCGGGAGGAGCTGCGCCGGTGGACGAACCGGCCGGCCGGCAGCGGCGACGGCGTGCCCGCCAGCACCGCGGTCCGGCCCGCGCCACGACGCGTCCCGCTGCGCGACCACGCCCCCGACGGGGCGGCCGGGCTGGCCGCTGGCGCGGACTTCGACCGCGGCGCGGCGTACCTGATCCTGTTCGGTGACCGCGACGAGCCGGTGGCGTGGCTGCGCGGCGGCGAGGCGCTGTCGGCGCTGCTGCTCACGGCGACCGCCGAGGGGTTGTCCGGCGCGCCGCTCAGCGACGCGATCGAGCTGGCCTGGCCACGCCGGACGATGCGCGACCTGCTCGCCGGCATCGGGGACCCTTACCTGGTGGTGCGGGTCGGCTGGGGCCCGGACGAGGATCTGCCACCGGCGCCGCGCCGCGCTCCGGCCGAGGTCATCGAGGTGGTGGCGCCGGGGTGAGCGCGCGGTCCGTGCTCAACCACGCCACCGTGCACGGCTCGGACCGCTCGGCCCGGCCCGCTTCCAGCGCCTCCCGGTCGCCGAGGTCCGCGCCGCCCTGGCGGCACGCCGGGCGTTGACCGTCCGACGCCCGCCGCGCCGTCTCCGCCGGCCGGCCGACGACACCGGATCGGTCACCCTCAGTCAAGAGGGCGGGCGTCCGGGCGGATCGGCGCGGAGACCGGCGGCACGGGGCCGCGACGGCGGGCGCGGCACGCCCCGCGAGGGACAGTTCCTTATTGTCCACTGTCACTGTCAGCAACCATTCTTCGAGATATTGACGGTGGCGACCCGGAGGACAATCATGATGGTCACTGGATCCACCCCACGCCAATGTCGGATCCGGTGGCACTTCCCACCCCTCGACGGGATCACGCCGGGACCGCGAGATTCCGCCGAGCAAGCCTGCCCGGCGCGCGCCCGACAAATCCCATCGCGCGGATAGGACTTGCCGCCGCTCGCCCGAGGAGTCCGCCGGTGAACGGGAACGACGACGCTCCCGCGCCGAACCGGCCAAGGCCGGTTCCATACGGCGCTGAGCTGGAAAAACAGCTCGCACTGCACGGCGGTCCGCCGGTCCGGCGCACGCCGTGGCCCACCTACGACAAAGGCGCGGTATTCGTACACGCCGAGGACGAGGACGCCGCGATTCGGGCTATCCGCAGCCATCTCTACTTCCGCTACGACCACCGCCCGCAGAACGAAACCGAATGCGGTCGCCTCGAGGACGAACTGTGCCGCTATTTCGGCACCCGGCACGCTCTCGCCGTTTCCAGCGGCACCGCCGCCCTGGCCCTGGCCCTGATGGGCGCCGCAGTGCCGCCGGGGTCATTGGTCGCCTGCCCCGGATTCACTTTCGTCGCCACTCCGAGCGCTATTGTGTTGGCCGGCTGCCGACCATTTCTGGTCGAGGTCGACGACGACCTGCGGATGGACCTCGACGACCTGCGACGCCGGTGGCGGCCGGACATCCGCGCCGTCATGGTCGTGCACATGCGCGGATTCGCCGCCGACGTCGAGGCGCTCGCCGCCTTCGCCGCCGAGATGGGCGTGCCGCTGATCGAGGACGCCGTACCGGCGCTCGGCGCCGAACTGCACGGTCGGAAACTCGGCACGTTCGGGGCGGCCGGCGCGTTCAGCACCCAGTCCGACAAGGCGCTCAACTGCGGTGAGGGCGGCTTCCTGGTCACCGACGACAGCGAACTGTTCGCCCGGGCGGTCGCGCTGTCCGGCGCGTACGAGGGGCGGCTACGCCGGCACTTCCCGCACGGCGAGCCGCCGCTCACCGGCCTCGACCTGCCCCTGCTCAGCCTGCGGATGGACGAGATCCGGGCGGCCCTGCTGCGGTCCGAGCTGACCCGGCTGCCACAGCGGTTGACGCTGTTCCACCGCAACTACGCCCACGTCCGGCGTGCCCTGGCCGACCAGCCCGGCATCGCCGTGCGGCGGCCGGTCGCGCCCGGGGCGTACCTCGGGGAGGCGTTCCTGTTCCGCGTGCCCGGCGGCGACGCGGGCTGGTTCGCCCGGGCGCTGCGGGCCGAGGGCATCGACGCCCGCAACATCGGCGCCGACGACGACCTCAACGTCCGGGCGTTCTGGAACTGGCGCTTCCTCTACGACACCGCGGACCCCGGGCAGGTCCGGGCGACGCTGCCGCACACCGCGCGGCTGCTCACCGAGACCGTCGACGTGCCGCTGTCGTCCAACCTCACCCCGGACGACTGCGACGACCTGGTCCACGCGGTCCGCAAGGTGGCCGCCGCCCGCGACGCCGCGCTGGCGCGGCCGTGAGCGACCCGGCCACCGAGGGGAGGCGGCTGCCCCGGCTCGCGCTGGTCGGGCTGCTCGGCGGCCTGTTCGCCGGCTACCTCGGGCTGACCGCGGTCATCCCGGTGCTGCCCGGGTTCCTGCGGGAGCGGCACGCCGCCGGCGACCTCACCGTCGGCGTCGTGGTCACCGTGACCGCGGTGACCGCGCTGCTGGTCCGGCCGGTCGCCGGCGCGCTCGCCGACCGGTACGGCCACCGCACCGTGATGCTGACCGGCGCGCTCGTGGTGGCCGCCGGCGGGCTGCTGTACCTGGCGCCGCTGGGCGTGCCGGCGCTGGTGGCGATCCGGCTGCTGCTCGGCGCCGGGGAGGCCGCGCTGTTCACCGCCGGGGCGGTGTGGATCGTGCAACTCGCCCCGCACCACCGGCGCGGCCAGCTCATCGGCCTGTACGGGGTGAGCATGTGGGGCGGCATCTCCGCCGGTACCTTCCTCGGCGCGACCGTGCAGCAGGCCGGGTACCCGGCGGTGTGGGCGCTCAGTGCCGCCGCCCCGGCCGTCGGCGCCGCGCTTGTCGCGCTGGCACCGGCGCCGCCGCGGGCCGCGCCGGCGGCGCGGGGCGGTGGCCTGCTGCTGCGCCCCGCGCTGCTGCCCGGCGTGGCACTGACGTTCGGCGCGGCCGGGTACGCCGGGCTGGCCGCGTTCGTGGTGCTGCACCTGGACGCCCGCGGCATCGGCCACGGCGTGGTCGTGCTGAGCTGCTTCAGCGCCGTCTACGCGGGCACCCGGCTGGTCATCGGTCACCTGCCCGACCGGCTCGGCCCCCGCCGGGTGGCCACCTGGTGCGGCGTGGGCGAGGCGGTCGGGCTGCTGGTCATCGCGGTCGCGCCGAACCTGCCGGTCGCGGTGGCCGGCAGCGTGGTGATGGGCGTCGGGTTCTCCCTGCTGCACCCGTCGCTGGCGCTGATGGTGATGAACCGCACCGACCCGGCGCGCCAGGGCGCGGCGATCGGGGCGTACACCTCGTTCTGGGATCTCGGGCTGGCGGTGTGGGGGCCGGCGACCGGCCTGGTCGCCGCCGGGTTCGGCTACCCGGCGGTGTTCGTGGCCGGCGCGGCCGGGGCGGCGGTGGCCGCCGTGATGGCGCTGCGCATCGGCCGGCCCGTCGCCGTCGGACAGCCCGTGGAGGCGCGCACATGAGCGGAACCGTCACCGTCCTGAGCGTCACCGGTTGGTGCCGCAACGGCAGCACCATCATCGGCAACGTGCTCGGCGAGACGCCCGGCGTGACGCACGTCGGTGAACTGCACTTCCTGTGGACGAACTCCACCGGCCGCGGGGTCAACGACAGGTGCGGCTGCGGCGTCGCGCTGACCGCCTGCCCGCTGTGGTCCGCGGTGCTGCCCGTCGGCCGGCCGACCGGGGTGTCCGCGGAGGCGCACGCCGCCGAGGTGATCCGCCGCCAACGCGCCCGGCTGCGGACCCGGCACACCTGGCGGGTGCTGCGCCGGGGCGCGGACGACGCGGACACCCGCGCGCACGCCGAGCTGCTCGGCGCGGTCTACCGGGAGGTGGCCGCCCGCACCGGCGCGCGGGTGATCGTGGACAGCACGAAGATCCCGGGCGAGTCGGCGTTGCTGCCGCACGTGCCCGGCGTCGAGCCGTACTGGCTGCACCTGGTCCGCGACCCGCGGGCGGTGGCGCACTCCTGGCGGCAGCCGAAGGACTACGTGTACGCCATGTCGGCGGCGCGCAGCACCGCCTACTGGCACGGGTTCAACCGGGCCTCGGCGGCGATCAACCGCCGGCATCCCGGGCGCTCGACGTTCCTGCGGTACGAGGACTTCGCCGCCGACCCGGCCGGCACCGTCGACGCCCTGCTGCGGCTGGTCGGCGTCGACCCGGCCGGCAACCCGGTCCGCGACCGCACCGTCGAGCTGCACGGCAACCACACGGTGACCGGCAACCCGGACCGGTTCCGGACCGGCCGGACGGTCATCCGGGACACCGACGACGGGTGGCGTCGGACGCTGAGCGGCCGGCAGCGCCTCGCCGTGACGGCGCTGGCCTGGCCGCTGTCCGCCCGCTACGGCTACCGGTCCGGCGCTTCGACCGGACCGCGCACCGGCGCGGCGGCCCGCGTCGGCGAGACGGAGAGGTGACGGACGTGGATCTGGGACTCACCGGTCGGGTGACGCTGGTCGCCGGCGGCACCAGCGGAATCGGGCTGGCCTGCGCGAAGGAGTTCGCCGCCGAGGGCGCGCACGTGGCGGTCTGCGGGCGCGACCCGCAGCGCCTCGCCGCCGCCGAACGGGAGTTGCGCGCGGTGGCCACCGGACGGGTCAGCGCGACCGCCGTTGATCTCACCGACACCGATGCCGCCGCCAGCTGGGTCGACCGGGTCGCCGCCGACCTCGGCGGGGCGGACGTGCTGCTGGCCAGCGGCGGCAGCCCACCGGTCGGCACCGCCGCCGGGTTCGTCGCCGACGACTACCGGGCGGCCGTCGACCGGGTGCTGCTGCCCGCGGTCGCGCTGTCCCTGGCCGCGGTGCCGCACATGCGCGCCGCCGGGTGGGGCCGGCTGCTGCTGGTCGCCTCCGAGACCGCCTGCGTGCCGATCGGCCCGCTGGTGCTGTCCGGGGTGACCCGCGCCGCGCTGGTCCGCTTCGCCCAGGGACTCGCCGTGGACGTGGGCCGCGACGGGATCACCGTGAACGTGCTCGCCCCCGGCGGGGTGCGTACCCCGCCGATGGAACGCGCGGCGGCCCGCCTGGCCGGCGACGACGGCGACGTGGAGGCGCGGCTGGCCGCGATGGGGCACCACAGCGCCGTCGGCCGGCTGGCCCGTCCCGAGGAGGTGGCCGCGGTGGCCGCGTTCCTGGCCGGCGAGCGGGCGTCGTACGTGACCGCGGGCGTGCACCTGATCGACGGCGGCGCCGCCGCCACCGGCCCCGACCTGCCCCACCTCACCGGGGTCCGCAAGGACACCTACGCCTGAGTCCACCCGCCCGCCGCACGAGGGAGTGCCATGTCCACGACCAGCCAGTTCACCGAGCGCGACGTCTCCGAGTTCTTCGACCAGACCACGCAGACGTACCTCAGCTTCTGGGACAGCGAGGGCGTGCTGCACACCGGCTACTTCGCCGCCGACGACGACGCCGACTACCACGCCGCGGCCGACCGGACCTCGGACATCCTCGCCGACGACGCCGGCATCGACGCGTCGTCGAACGTGCTCGACGTGGGCTGCGGCTGCGGCAACTTCCTGCTGCGGCTGGCCGGACGCACCGGCTGCCGGGGCGAGGGGGTGGACCTGAGCATCGAGCGGGTCCGGTTCGCCGAGCAGCGGCGCGCCGAGCGCGGCGCCGGGCTGGACGTACGGTTCCGGCACGGCTCGGCCACCGCGCTGCCGTACGCCGACGACACGTTCACGCACGTGGTCAGCCAGGACGCGTTGTTCCTGGTGCCGGAGAAGCCGCGCAGCCACGCCGAGATGTTCCGGGTGCTCGCCCCCGGCGGCGTGCTGGCCGTCTCCGACTTCCTCCAGCCGACCGAGCGGATCGGCGAGGCGGCCCGCCGGCACGTCTACGACCGGGTGCGCTGGAACGGCGGCTACTCGCTGGACGGCTACCGCGAGGCGCTGGCCGAGGCCGGGTTCGTGGACGTGGTGGCCCACAGCCTGGACACGCACATCCGGCAGACGTACCGGGTGTTGGGCCGCACCGCGCGCGAGCGCGCCGCGACCACCACCGACGAGGCGGCGCGCACCTGGATCGGGAACTTCGCCGACTCCTGCGACGAGATCCAGGCGGCCATCGACCGGGGCGAGTTCGGCTGGGGCATGTTCGTCGCCCGCAAGCCGGCCTGAGGAAGGGACACCAGATGCCGCAATCCACCGAGACCGTGAAGCGGACCATCGCCGAGGTGGTCGCCGCCCGCAGGACCCAGATGTCGCCGGGCGGGCTGTTCGTCGAGGCGTTCGCCTCCGACGGCTTCGACACCAGCGTCGACTTCGACGTCACGATCACCGACTCGCTGACCAGTTCCCGGCGCAAACCGCGCTACCCGTCACGGAACATGCTGAAGGTGGTGGACCTGTCGGCGGACCCGCAGGACTTCTACTGGCACGAGAGCCCGCCGCGCCCCGGCGACCCGGCGGTCGACGGCGCGGACCTGCGCCGGGAGGCGGCCAACCACTTCCACCGCTCCCCCGTCCCGCCGCTGCTCACCACGACCGCGTGGGTGCAGGTGCCGGACACGCTGTGGGAGGACCCGGTCAGCTTCGCGCAGTTCATCGACTACCGGCTGGTGGTGCGGCTGGCCACCGCCGAGAACCACACCATCCTGCGCGGCGAGGGCGGGCTGCTGGGCATGCCGGACCTGGGACGGCTCACCGAACCGGGGCCGTTCGGCTCCACCATCCTGTCCGCCTGCAACGAGGTGGAGCAGATGGGCAGCACCGCCGACGGGCTGATCATCAACCCGGCCGACTACTACCGGCTGCTCGGCACCGGGACGCTGATGCGGGACGTGGAGGACAACGGCGTCTTCATCGTGCGTACCCGGCTGGTCGACCCGGGCACCGCGATCGTCGGCGACTTCGGCCACGGCGCGCTGCTGTTCGACGCCGGCCGGTCCACGATCGGCTTCGCCGAGCCGCCGCCGGGCACGTTCGCCGAGCCCGGGGTGGCGTTGCGCGCCGAGATCTGGGAGCGGGTCGTGGTGAATCTGCCCACCTGCTTCTTCGTCGTCACGCTCTGACCGGCGGCGACGATGACTTCGCCCGCCCGCTGCGATCCCGACGTGCTGGTCATCGGCGCGGGCGTGGTCGGGCTGTGCTGCGCCTGGTTCCTGAGCCGCGCCGGTCACACCGTCACGGTGGTGGACCGGGGCGAGGTCGGCGACCCGGCGGCCTGCTCGGCGGGGAACACCGGCTTCGTCGGCACCCAGGGCTCGGCGCCGCTGGCCGAACCGGGGGTGCCGGCGAAGGGGGTCCGCTGGTTGTTCAGCCCGGAGAGCCCGTTCTCGGTCAAGCCCCGGCTGGACGGCGCCCTGTTGGCCTGGCTGTGGCACTTCCGCCGGCACTGCACCGAGCGGCACGCCCGCGCCGGCTTCGAGACGCTGCTCGCGCTCAAGCAACGCAGCCTCGCGCTGCTGCGCGAGATCTGCGTCCGCGACGAGCTGGCCGGCACGCTCACCGAGCGCGGCATGATCCTGGCCTGCCACACCGAGCCGGGGTACGCGCGGGCGCGGCGGAGCATCCCGGCGGCGACCGCGCGCGGGGTGCCGCTGCGCGACCTCGGCCGCGCCGAGCTGGCCGCGTTGGAGCCGGGCGTCGACTTCGCGGTGGCCGGCGCGCTGCTCAACGAGGAGGGCGCCGCGCTGCGCATCCCCGCGTTCCTGGTCGGCCTCGCCGGGGCGCTGCGGGCGCAGGGCGTGGAGATCGTCACCGGCGCCGAGGTGAGCGACTTCGAGGTGACCGGCCGGCGGGTGCGTGGCGTCCGGACCGGGCGGGGTGACCTGCGCCCGGCCGAGGTGGTGATCGCCGCCGGGGTCTGGTCGGCGGCGTGCGCGCGGATGCTCGGCGTCGGGTTGACCCTGCAACCGGCGAAGGGTTACACGGTCACCGTCCCGGCCGGTCCGGGCACGCCCACCCGGCCGGTGCTGCTCAGCGAGGGCAAGGTCGCGGTGATGCCGCTCGGTGACCGGGTCCGCGTCGGCGGCACGCTGGAACTGGCCGGGCTGGACGCCTCGGTGTCGCCGCGCCGGGTGGACGGGATCCTGCACACCGCCCGGCGCTACCTGCCGGCGCTGGACACCGACCGGCGGCTCGACGTGTGGAGCGGCCTGCGCCCGTGCACCCCGGACAGCCTGCCGCTGATCGGCCGGGCCGGCGGCTGGGACAACGTCAGCGTGGCGACCGGGCACGGGCACATCGGGATGGGCCTGGCCCCGGCGGGCGGGGAACTGCTCGCCCAGCTCGTCACCGGCGCGGAAGCGGCCCTGCCGCTGGAGACGTTCGCCCTGGACCGCTTCCGGAGGGGGATCTGATGGACGACCGGCCGGAGGTCGGGGTGCTCTGCCTCGACACCAGCTTCGACAAGATCCCCGGGCACATCCGCAACCCCACCACGTTCGACTTCCCGGTGCGCTACCGGGTGGTCGAGGGCGCCACCCCGCAGCGGCTGGTGTGCGAGGCCGACCCGACGCTGCTGGAGCCGTTCGTCGCGGCGGCCCGCGACCTGCAGGCCGCCGGGGTGGCCGGCATCACCGGCGCGTGCGGCTTCCTCGTGCTGTTCCAGGCCGAGCTGGCCGCCGCGGTGGACGTGCCGCTGTGGTCGTCGAGCCTGCTGCAGGTGCCGATGGTGCACCGGATGGTCGGGCGCACCGTGGGGCTGCTGGTCGCCGACGAGGCGGCGCTGACCCCCCGGCACCTGGCGGCGGTGGGCGCGGCGGACGTGCCGGTCGCGGTCACCGGGATGGCCGGGCAGCCCGAGTTCCGCGAGGTGATGCTTCAGGGGCGGCGCGACGCGCTGGACGTGGACCGGCTGGCCGCCGAGGTCGACGCCCGGGTGGACTCGCTCGCCCGCGCCCACCCCGACCTGGGCGCGCTGGTGATCGAGTGCACCGACCTGGTGCCGTTCGCCCACCGGATCCAGGCACGGCTCGGCGTGCCGGTGTTCGACATCGTCACGCTGACCACGATGGCCCACGCGACGCTCACCCGCCGCCCGTACGGCTAGGCCAGGACCTCGCGGAGCCGGGCGGCGAACTCCGCCGGCCTGCCCGCGTAGCCGGAGTGCTCGCCGAGGAAGCCGCCGTGGTGGCTGGGGAAGACCGCCGCCTCCTGCCCGAGCAGCGCCGCCGTGCCCCGCGCGGTGCGCGCGGTGTAGGTGCCGGCGGACTCCTCGCCGACCGCGACGACGATGCGGGTCGGCGCGGCGGCGAGCCGGGCCGCGTCGGGGCGGTAGTCGGTGACCGCCCACGAGTTCTGCGACAGCAGCGGATCGTCGCGGCTGCCGTCGTCGTCGACGGGCAGGCCGAACGCGGCCGGGTCGGCGGCGGGCCGGTCGAAGTAGTCGTCGGTGAACTCGCCCTGCCAGGACGTCATGGCGATGAAGTCGGCCATGCCCGCGCCGGAGCCCCTCGCCCGGTAGGCGTCGTGGAAGCGGGCCCGGGCCCGCTCGGCGCCCGCCGCGTCGGGGAGCACCGCGTTGATCGGGGGCTCGTGCGCCACAAGCGTGACGACGTCGCCCGGGTGGGTGGCGACCAGTTCCAGCCCGGTCACCGCGCCACCGCTGCTGCCGAAGACCTCGACCGGGCCGGCGCCGAGCGCCTCGATCAGCAGGTGCAGGTCGGCGGCCTGCTGCTGCGGCGTGTGGTCGGACCGGCCGTCGGTGCGCCGGCTGCGGCCCAGACCGCGCGGGTCGTAGGTGACCACGGTGCGGTCGGCGAGGTGCTCGGCGAGCGCCGCGAAGCCCTCCGCCGTCATCGGTTGACCGATCATGAGCAGCACCGGGCGGCCATCCGGCGGCGGGAGCGGCCCCCGCACGTCGTAGACCAGGTCGGCACCGGGCACGGCGAGCGTGTGGGTGCGTGTCGTCGTCATGGCGGTGACCCTACGAGGCCGGTACGACACCGCGGAAACGCCTGCTCGCCGGGCGGGCGGCACATAGCGTGAGGGCAGGAGGCGCCTGGCAGGCGGGCAGCCGGGACCGGAGGGGAAGGCCGTGACGGAACCGGAAGAGGACCGGGAGAAGACCCGCAAGACCGACCAGGTGCTGTATTCCCCCGACGGCGACCCGCACCACACCCTGGCGGAGGCGCCCCAGCCGGACGAGCACCTCGACGTCACCGCCACCGTCGACGACCGGACCGAGGTCGTCGACGACGAGCAGTGACCGCCGGGACGGCGGTGACGATCATCACCGGCGCGGGAACTCTCCTCTCCCCGGAGAGTAGGGTTCGGGCCGGCCCTGGTGGTCGCCTTCGCGGCGACGCCGACCGGGCGATCCCGAGTTGTCCCGACCCGCCCTGCGGCGCGGCGTCGGCGTGTGCGTGCCCGCACGCCCCCGAGCGGAAAAGGCTTCATGTCTCCTGTGCTGTCCACGGCCCTGCGGCCGTCCCTGCCCCGCCCCTCCTGGCTGTCGCCGAAGGTGTTCCGGACCGAGGTCCTCGCCGGCCTGGTCGTCGCGCTGGCGCTGATCCCGGAGGCGATCAGCTTCTCGATCCTGGCCGGGGTGGACCCCCGGGTGGGACTGTTCGCCTCGTTCACGATGGCGGTGGTGATCGCGATCTGCGGTGGCCGGCCCGCGATGATCAGCGCCGCGACCGGCGCCATCGCGCTGGTCGTCGCGCCGCTGGCCCGGGAGCACGGCCTCGACCACCTGATCGCCGCGGTGATCCTCGGTGGCGTCATCCAGATCGTGCTGGCGGTGCTCGGGGTGGCGAGGCTGATGCGCTTCGTCCCCCGCAGCGTGATGGTCGGCTTCGTCAACGCGCTGGCCATCCTCATCTTCGCCGCCCAGATGCCGCACCTGCTCGGCGTGCCGTGGCTGGTCTACCCGCTCGTCGCGCTCGCGTTGGCGATCATCGTCGGGCTGCCCCGCCTCACCCGGGCGGTGCCGGCGCCGCTGGTCGCCATCATCGTGCTGACCACGGTCACCGTGGCCGCGCACCTGGCCGTGCCGACCGTCGGCGACCAGGGCGAACTGCCGGACAGCCTGCCCGCGCTCGGCCTGCCGCGGATCCCGTGGACGACGGACACCCTGGCCCTCATCGCCCCGTACGCGCTCGGCATCGCCCTGGTGGGGCTGATGGAGTCGCTGATGACCGCCAAGCTGGTCGACGACATCACCGACACCCCCTCCAGCAAGACCCGCGAGTCCTGGGGCCAGGGCGTGGCCAACATCGTCACCGGCCTCTTCGGCGGCATGGGCGGCTGCGCCATGATCGGCCAGACGATGATCAACGTGAAGACCTCCGGCGCCCGCACCCGCCTGTCGACGTTCCTGGCCGGCGTGTTCCTGCTGATCCTGGTCGTGGCGCTCGGTGACGTGGTCGCGACGATCCCGATGGCGGCGCTGGTCGCCGTGATGATCATCGTGGCGGTCTCGACGTTCGACTGGCACTCCGTCGCCCCCGCCACGCTCAGGCGGATGCCGTACGGCGAGACGACCGTCATGGTCGCCACCGTCGTCACCACCCTGGCCACCCACAACCTGGCCGTCGGCGTGGTCGTCGGCGTGCTCACCGCGATGGTGGTCTTCGCCCGCCGCGTCGCCCACCTGGTCGAGGTGACAAGTGTGCTGGACCCCGACGGCGGCACCCGCATCTACTCGGTGCGCGGGGAGCTGTTCTTCGCCTCCAGCAACGACCTGGTGCACCAGTTCGACTACGCCGGCGACCCAGACCACGTGGTCATCGACATGACCCACGCCCACATCTGGGACGCCTCCTCCGTCGCCGCCCTCGACGCGGTCAGCACCCGGTACGCCGCCCGTGGCAAGACCGTCGAGATCGTCGAGCTGAACCAGCCGAGCGCCGCCATCCACGGCACGCTCGCCGGCACGCTCTCCGGCGGCCACTGATGCCGCCGCCCGCCCCCGCCGCCGGGCGGCTCATGCAGATCGGCGAGGCAGCCGACCGGGTGGGCCTGAGCATCCGCACCATCCGGCACTACGACGAGGCCGGGCTGATCGTCCCGTCGGCGCGCAGCGAGGGCGGCTTCCGCCTCTACACCGACGCCGACGTCGACCGGCTCGCCGTGGTCAAGCGGATGAAGCCGCTCGGGTTCACCCTCGACGAGATGCGGGACCTGCTCGGCGTCCTGGACGCGCTGCCCGACGCGCACGGTGACGACCGGGCCGCCCTGCTCGATCGACTCGGCATGTTCCACACCGTCGCCGCCGCCCGGGTCGCCGCGCTGCGTGACCGGCTGGCCACCGCCGAGGGCTTCGCCGACACGCTGCGCGAGCGCCTCGACCGGTACCCGGCCCGGGGGTGAACGCCGCCCCGCGGTCAGACCGGGGGGATGCCGGAGCGGCCGATGGCGGACATGTCACCGCCGCCGATCTCGCTGGTCGCGGTCGGCGGCGCGGCCGTCGCCTCGGTGCGGTCCTCGATGCAGGCGTCCCCCAGCCCGTGCATCAGCTCACCGATGGCGGCCAGCGCCGAACCCTTGTCCGGGCAGGGCCGGCCGGTGGCGAGCACCTGCCCGTCGCCGCCCAGCACGGTGAAGCCCACCCGGCCGTCGGTCTCACTCTCGATGACGAACTTCACCGCGCTCCCTCCGCCGATCAGACGCCGTGGGCCTGTAGCCACAGCTCCAGCAGGCCCAGTTGCCACAGCTTGTTGCTGCCGGCGGCGGCCTGCGCCCGGTCCGGCTCGGCGAGCAGCTCGTCGACGTACGCGCGGCGGAACAGGCCGCGCCGGCGTGCCTCGGGCGCGTCCAGGGCCTCCACCACCAACTCTCGCACGGGTCCGTCGACGTTGCGCAGCGCCGGCACCGGGAAGTAGCCCTTGGGCCGGTCGATCACCTCGGCCGGCAGCACCTCGCGGGCCACCTCCTTGAGGACGCCCTTGCCGCCCTGGGCCAGCTTGTGCTCGGGCGGGCAGGCCGCGGCCAGCATCACCAGGTCCTGGTCGAGGAACGGGGTCCGCACCTCCAGCCCCCAGGCCATGCTCATGCTGTCCACCCGCTTGACCGGGTCGTCGGGGAGCATCAGGTGGGTGTCCAGGCGCAGCACCGCGTCCACCGCGGTCTGCGCGCCGGGCGCGGCCAGGTCCGCGGCGACCAACTCGCCGCTGACGTCGACGTCGCAGGCGTACGCGGGGTCGACCACCCGGTTCAGCCCGGCGTGGTCCCGGTCGAAGAACGCGGCGGTGAACTCGGCCGCGGCGTGCGGCCGGGCGGCCCGGGCGAGCCGGTGGTGGTAGCCGTAGCCGGCGAACACCTCGTCGGCGCCCTGACCGGACTGGGCCACCTTGACGTGCCGGGCGACCTGCTCGGAGAGCAGGTGGAACGCGACCACGTCGTGGCTGCCCATCGGCTCGGTCATGGCCGCCACGGTGGCACGCACCGCCGGGCCGAGGTCGCCGTCGGCGAGGCGGATGCGGTGGTGGTCGGTGGCGAACGTCCGGGCGACCAGGTCGGAGTAGTGGAACTCGTCGCCGGCCTCGTCGCCGCGGCTGTCGAAGCCGATGCTGAACGTCTTCAGGTGGTGCTGCCCGGCCCCGTCGAGCAACGCCACGATCAGGCTGGAGTCGAGGCCGCCGGAGAGCAGCACCCCGACCGGCACGTCGGCGACCAGCCGCCGGCGTACCGCGGTGCGCAGGGCGTCGCCGATCGCGGCCCGCCAGTCGCGGGCGTCCATGCCGTCGTGGGCCGGGTCGCGCCGGTACTCCGGCCGCCAGTAGATGTGCTCGCGGACCCGCCCGTCGGCCTGCACCACCCGCACCGTCGCCGGGGGCAGCTTGCGCACCCCGCGCAGGATGGTGCGCGGCGCCGGGACGATGGAGTGCCAGGACAGGTAGTGGTGCAGCGCGACCGGGTCGACGCCGGTGTCCACGTCGCCGGCGGCGAGCAGGGCCGGGAGGGTGGAGGCGAACCGCAGCCGCCCGGGTGACTCGGCGAGGTAGAGCGGTTTGACGCCCAGCCGGTCCCGGGCCAGCACGAGGCGGCGCCGCGGCCGGTCCACAAGCGCGACGGCGAACATCCCGACGAGGTGGTCGACGAACCGCTCCCCCCACTGGGCGTACGCGACCAGGACGACCTCGGTGTCGCTGGTGGATCGGAAGGTGTGCCCGGCGGCCCGCAGCTCGTCGCGCAGCTCGGGATAGTTGTAGACGCAACCGTTGAAGACCAGGGCGAGGCCGAGGTCGTCGCGGGCCATCGGCTGGTCACCGGCCGCGGAGAGGTCGATGACGGTCAGCCGGCGGTGCCCGAGCATCACCCAGTCGTCGCTCCACCGGCCCGCACCGTCCGGGCCGCGCGAGCGCATGGCCTCGGTCATCCGGTCGACCGCGTCGGCGTCCGGGGTCGCCCCGTCGAAGCGGGCCTCACCGCTGATCCCGCACATGTCGGCGACTACCCGAGGTGTGACGCAGGAAACCCGGGATGGGCGGTTGGCGCGCTGGCGACGGCCGGCCGTCGTACGGTGGCCGTACGGGCCATGTCCCCGGGCGGTCCGGCCACGGGACGTGGCCGGAGATCAACAACGCCTGGAGGACGTGTGTTCGCCAATCCCGAGGAACTCCTACGTCACCTCAAGAACGAGGACGTGAAGTTCGTCGACGTACGTTTCTGTGACCTGCCCGGCGTGATGCAGCACTTCAACCTGCCGGTGGAGTCCTTCGACGACAGCGTCTTCACCGACGGCCTCGCCTTCGACGGCTCGTCGATCCGCGGCTTCCAGTCGATCCACGAGTCGGACATGCTGCTGCTCCCGGACGTGGCCACCGCGTTCGTGGACCCGTTCCGGGCGCAGAAGACGCTCGCGCTGAACTTCTTCGTGCACGACCCGTTCACCCGCGAGGCATACTCGCGTGACCCCCGCAACGTGGCGAAGAAGGCCGAGGCGTACCTCGAAGCGAGCGGCATCGCGGACACCGCGTACTTCGGCGCCGAGGCGGAGTTCTACATCTTCGACTCGATCCGCCACGAGACCTCGGCGCACCGGTCGTTCTACTACGTCGACTCGATCGAGGGCGCGTGGAACACCGGCCGCGAGGAAGAGGGCGGCAACCGCGGCTACAAGACCGCCTACAAGGGCGGCTACTTCCCCGTCCCCCCGGTGGACCACTACGCCGACCTGCGTGACAGCATGGTCCGCCGGATGGTCGACGCCGGCTTCACGGTGGAGCGCTCGCACCACGAGGTCGGCACCGCCGGGCAGTCGGAGATCAACTACCGGTTCTCCACCCTGCTGCACTCCGCCGACCAGCTCCAACTCTTCAAATACCTGATCAAGAACGAGGCGTGGGCGCACGGCAAGACCGCCACGTTCATGCCCAAGCCGCTGTTCGGCGACAACGGCTCCGGCATGCACACCCACCAGAGCCTGTGGCGCAACGGCGAGCCGCTGTTCTACGACGAGACCGGCTACGCCGGCCTGTCCGACACCGCCCGCTGGTACATCGGCGGCCTGCTGCACCACGCCCCGTCGCTGCTCGCCTTCACCAACCCGACCGTCAACTCCTACCGGCGCCTCGTGCCCGGCTTCGAAGCCCCGGTCAACCTGGTCTACTCCCAGCGCAACCGCTCCGCGTGCACCCGCATCCCGGTC